>NZ_CP043504.1:1278947-1598683 GCF_008365275.1 Protaetiibacter larvae
AGCTCGTGACCACCCGGACGCCCGGGCTCTCCTGGGTGGCGGACATCGGTTTCGGCGCGGGCCTGGTCTATGTGGCCGTGACGCTCGTCGGTGACGCCATGACGGGCGGGGCGGGTCTCGACGCGAGCGGCGGGGATGCGGACCCGGTGATCATCCGGGCGCTCATCGAAGGCCACATGCTGCTGTTCGGCGCGATCGGCTGCATCCTCACCGCCGTCGTGATGACCTCGGCGGGCTTCCTCGTGCTCGCCTCCCGGATCCTGCCGCGCTGGACCGGGGTGTTCGCCTTCGTCGCCGCGGGGCTCAACCTGCTCGCCGTGCCCACGATGTTCGGCGGCACGGACGAGACCTCGCTGTTCTCGGTCGGCGGTTGGGCGAACGCGGTGCTCGCGGTGTTCCCCTTCCTGCTGTGGGTGGTGCTCGTGGGCGTGTTCACCGTGCGCGGCCGGGAGCGTCATGAGCAGTGGGCGAGGCGGCGCCGTGGCGCCGTCGGCGCCCTACGATGAGCGGATGGGTCGGCTCAATTACGCGGGGCACTCGATCGACATCGACGATCGCACGCTCGCGCACCTCAAGGTCGCACTGATCACCAAGCTGCGACGCGGCGAGAGCTTCACGCTGTCGTGGACGCACGCGGAAGGCGAACCGGTGGGTCGCTCGACGCTGTGGGTGCATGAGGCGATCCCGCTCCGCTTCGAGTTCGACTCCCTCGAACCGCCGGCGCTCGATCGCGGGTGGATCGAGGAGATCCTGCGCTCCGCGAACAGCACGGGCGGCATCCAGATCATCGCGCCGGATGGTCCTTCCGTTTGACGCTGTTGTCCTTCGCGCGCACGAGCTGCTCGGTCGCGGGGTCGTCGCCGAGTTGGAGCCCCCGGTTCGAGCCGGCCTGCACGACGAGCTCCTCGAGCCACTCCTTGTCGATGAGCGGCGTGCGACTGCCCGAATAGCGGAAGAACATCGGGATGCCGTTGTCGATCCACGCGGAGCTGCGTCCGTCACCGACCTCGGTGGAGTCCCGCCAGCTGAGCATGAACGACTCCCGGCGCCGCAGTTTCGCGCCGATCAGGAGTTCGAGGTGGGCGAGCGTGCGATCGTCGAACGAGACCTCGATCGCGGGTGCACCGTAGATCAACGAGCCCATCGGCCCCCCTCCGGATCCGGCGACCGGTCGGCGGCCTGGTGTGGCCGATGCTACGGCACGACGCTCCGGATGTCGCCTCTCCCGATGAGGGTGCCTCGGGACTAGGCTGACGCACGCCCGGACTCACCGCTCCGGACTCGGCGAGGAGGCCACGTGGACATCCTGCTTTTCATCCTCGAACTGCTCGTCGTTCTCGGCGCGATCATCATGGGCACCCGCTCGAGCGGCGTCGGCCTCGGTCTGTGGGGTGGTGTCGGCGTCGCGGTGCTCGTCTTCGTGTTCCGTCTCGCCCCCGGCGACCCGCCCGTGCAGGCGCTGCTCATCGTGCTCGCGGTGGTGCTCGCCTCGAGCGTCATGCAGGTGGCGGGCGGCATCGACTGGATGGTGTCCATCGCGGCGAAGCTCATCGCCCGCAACCCCAAGCAGATCACCCTCGTCGCGCCGCTCGTGTCGTTCCTGTTCTCGGTCGGCGCGGGAACCTCGAACATCCTGTACCCACTGCTCCCGGTCATCCAGGACCTCTCCTATCGCAACGGGATCCGGCCCTCGCGTCCGCTCTCCCTCTCGGTCGTGTCGACCGGCGTCGCCCTCGCCTGCAGCCCCGTCTCGGCGGCGATGGCGGCCATGATCGCCCTCACCTCGCCGCACGGATTCGAGCTCATCGACATCGTCAAGGTCACCCTCCCGGCGGCGATCGTCGGCATCGTCGTGGTGAGCTTCCTGGTGCGCCGGCTCGGCAAGGACATCGAGAACGACCCCGACATCCAGGCGAAGATCAGCTCCGGTCAGATCCCCGCCCCGGGTGGCGGCGGTGCGGCGGTGGCCGTCGAGGTGAAGGCGACGACCGCGGGTCGCAACGCCGCCCTCATCTTCCTGCTCGGTGTCGTCGCGATCGTCGTGTTCGGACTGTTCCCGGCGATCCGGCCGCCGTATGTCGGCGGCGACCCGATCGACATGACGGCGATCATCGAGATCATCATGTTCGTCGCCGGCGCGCTCATCCTGCTCATCAGCCGACCGAAGGTGTCGGAGGTGCCGACCGCGACCGTGTTCCGCGCCGGTATGGTCTCGGCCATCGCCCTCTTCGGTCTCGCCTGGCTCACGAGCACCTTCCTCAACGCCTATCAGACGGAGATCGCCGAGTCGATCGGCGGGCTCGTGCAGGTGGCGCCGTGGATCTTCGCGCTCGGCATCTTCGTGGTGTGCGTGCTCACGACGAGCCAGTCGACGGCCACCAACACGATCGTGCCGATCGGCATCGCGGCCGGGGTGCCGCTCGGGCTGCTGTCGGGCATGTGGGCGGGTGCCTTCGCGGGCATCTACCTGCTGCCGACGAACGGCTCGCAGATCGCCGCCGCGAACTTCGACACCTCCGGGTCGACGAAGCTCGGCACGAAGCTCGTCGACCACTCCTTCGCCATCCCGACGGTCGCCCTCGCCGTCGTCACGATCGCGGTGGGCGCGCTGTTCGGCGTCCTCTGGGGCGGCTGACCTCATCCCGCGAGATGTCACCTGTTGCAGAAAATCGGCTCGAAACCTGCAACAGGTGACATCTCGCGGGATCGACTAGGCGGTGGCGGCTCGATAGGCGTCCCAGGAGGCCCTGCAGGCGTGGGCGAGGGCGTCGATGTGGGCGGGGTCGTACTCGACCCAGCCGGTGCCCGGCTCGTGCAGCACCGCGGTGGCGGCCTCCCCCAGCAGGTACTCCCGCAGGAACTCGGCCTGCACCGCCGAGAGGCTGACGCCCGCCTCCGCCGCCTCCGCGGCCCGCGTGCGGAACAGTGCCCCCGCCTGCGTGATCTCCTGGCTGCCGAGGTACGGCTTGTTGAGCAGCACATCGCCCGGATCCGTGGCCCCGAAACCGATCCGATGCGCCTCGGCGAGCTCGCGCAGCAGCTCGGGATCCATCGTCACCGGGTCGCCCTCGACCCCGCGATCCTCGCCGAGCAGGTCGCCGCGGTTCGACAGCGAGACGATCGGCGGCAGCTCGTCCTTCTCCTCCCGCGGCACGTTGACGGCGCCGTCGATGCGGGTCGTGGTGTTCATGGTGTCGTGGAACGACAGCGTCGTGAACGCGCCGCGCTCGCCGCGCAGGGTGCCGTCGACGAAGCGCTCGAGCAGGCGGTCCCGGGTGTCCTCGTAGACCCGCAGGCCGTGCGCGGCGGCCGTCTCGAAGGCCTGCGCGAGCCGCTCGAACTCGTCCTCGTTCGCCGGCACCCGGATGAGCGGGAAGAAGGAGAACGTCACCGGCCGGATCGGGTCGACGCCCGAGAGGTCCACGCGGTTCATCGGTCCCGCCGCCGCGACGCGCGCGAAGGCCTCGCGCAACTGCGGACGGATGTCGTCGGGTCGCGCACGGTTCGGGTCACGCACCATGCGCGGGTGCGGGTTCACGATCGCCACGATGCGCGGGTCGATCTCCGCCCAGCGGCGCACGATCGCCTCCGTGGCGACATCGGTGTAGTCGAACTGAAGCCGCCGGGTGAACTCGGGCGCGAGGAACTCGTCGAGCTCCGCGGGGATCGCCGAGCCCGCGTGCGGCGCCGAGACGAGCACGTCCGCCTCGGCGATCGCCTGCTCGAGGCTGCGATGCTCGCGATCCGCAAAGAAGGTGATGTCGTCAGGTGCGAACACCGTGCCGGCGGGGATCAGGACGCGCGCGCCTTCGCTCATGCGCCCATCCTGCCGCCGCTCGGCGGCGGTGTCGACGGCATCCGATAGGCTGGGGCCACAATCGCATATCGGGCCGCACGCGATGCGGGAGAGTCGACGCCGGGCGTCGACACCGAAGGAGCAAGCCTCCCCGCCAATCTCTCAGGTACGTGTACCGCATCGAACAGGCCGCTCTGAAAAGAGGCTTCCGCGCTCAGCGGCGGCCCGCCCATGGTGAAAGCGACCACTCGTCGCGAAGCTCTCAGGCATCGATGACAGAGGGGGAGTTCCACCGACCATGATCGGAGAGCTCGTCCATGACCGATACCCTGCCCGAATCCGAGCGGCGCTCGCCGCTCGATGACATCCACGTCGCCGCGGGGGCGAGCTTCACCGACTTCGCCGGCTGGCAGATGCCGGTGCGCTACAGCTCCGACCTCGCCGAGCACCACGCCGTGCGCACCGCCGCGGGCCTGTTCGACCTCAGCCACATGGCCGAGATCCTCGTGCTGGGCCCGGATGCCGCGGCCGCCCTCGACTACGCGCTCGCCGGGCGCATCTCCGCGATCGAGCTGGGGCAGGCCAAGTACAGCCTGCTGCTGGACGAGGACGGCGGCATCCTCGACGACCTCGTCGTGTACCGCACGGGCGAGGACCGCTTCCTCGTCGTCGCGAACGCCTCCAACCGCGAGGTCGCGGTCGACGCGCTGCGCGCGCGCGCCGAGGGCTTCGACGCGGTGGTCGACGACGAGTCCGACGACATCGCGCTCGTGGCCCTGCAGGGGCCGAAGGCGGAGGAGATCCTGCGGAACGTCGACGGCTTCGACATCCCCGAGCTCGACGGGCTGCGCTATTACCGCGCGGTCACCGGCGACTTCCGCGGCCACGAGGTGCTCGTGGCCCGCACCGGCTACACCGGCGAGGACGGCTTCGAGTTCTTCCTCGACCCCGACGCCGCCCCGGAGCTGTGGGGCGCGCTCGCCGAGACGGGCGCCGGATCCGGGCTCATCCCGTGCGGCCTCGCCGCGCGCGACACGCTGCGGCTCGAGGCCGGGATGCCGCTCTACGGCCACGAGCTGAGCCGCGACACCCTGCCCGCGCAGGTGGGCGTCGGCCGGGTGGTCGTGCTCGGCAAGCCGGGCGGCTTCGTGGGCGAGGCGGCCGTCGCCGCGGGCCCCGCCCCCGACGCGCCCGTGCTCGTGGGCCTCGCGGCCGAGGGCAAGCGTGCCGGACGCGCCGAGTACGCGGTGTTCGCCTCCGCGGAGGCGACGGATGCCGCGGGCGCCATCACGAGCGGCGCGCTCTCCCCGACGCTCGGCCACCCGATCGCGATGGCGCTCATCGCCCCGGAGCTCTCGGCGGTCGGCACGACCGTCTTCATCGACGTGCGCGGCACCCGCATCCCCGCAACCGTCGTCGCACTGCCCTTCTACGCGAGAAAGAAGAACTGATGTCGCTCCCCGATCACCTGAAGTACACCTCCGAACACGAGTGGGTGGCCGTCGACGGCGACCTCGCGCGCATCGGCATCACCGACTACGCCGCCGACAAGCTCGGCGACGTGGTGTTCGTCGACCTGCCGAAGGTCGGCTCCACGGTGACCGCCGGACGCGTCGTGGGCGAGATCGAGTCGACGAAGTCGGTCGGCGAGCTCTACGCCCCCCTCGAGGGCGAGGTCGTGGAGGCCAACGACGCCGTGGTCGACGACCCTTCGCTCGTGAACTCCGACCCCTTCGGGGCCGGCTGGATGATCGTGGTGCGCTTCACCGAGCTGCCGACCCTGCTCTCTGCGGACGAGTACGCCGCACTCACCGCCGAGTGAGCGCGCGCTGGAGCTGGGAGCGGAGGCCATTTCTGGCCTCCGCCGCGACGCCAGCGCCGACGGCCGTCCCGGCCGTCGATCAACCCGAAGGATCGAATTGACTGACCTGTTCGCCGATCGGCACATCGGCACCGACTCCGCGGCCCAGAAGCTCATGCTCGGTGCCCTCGGGTACCCGAGCGTCGACGCGCTCGTCGACGCGGCGATCCCCGCCGGCATCCGCCTGCCCGCCGACGCGCCCACGACGCTGCCGCCCGCCGCATCCGAGGTGGAGGCGCTCGCCGAGCTGCGGGCGCTCGCGAACCGCAACCGGGTGACCCGGCCGATGATCGGCCTCGGCTACTACGGCACCCACACCCCCGCCGTGATCCAGCGCAACGTGCTCGAGAACCCCAGCTGGTACACCGCCTACACGCCCTACCAGCCGGAGATCTCGCAGGGTCGCCTCGAGGCGCTCATCAACTTCCAGACCATGGTCACCGACCTCACGGGCCTCGCCACCGCGAACGCCTCGATGCTCGACGAGGGCACCGCGGTCGTCGAGGGGATGCTGCTCGCGCGGCGTGCATCGGGCTCCAGCTCGAACGTGTTCCTCGTCGACGCGGACGCGCTTCCGCGCACCAAGGAACTGCTGCGTCATCGCGCCGAGGCGGTCGGCATCGTGCTGCACGAGACCGCATACGACATGTCGCCGCCGCCGGCCGACCTTGAGGCGTTCGGCGCCTTCATCCAGTACCCCGGCGCATCCGGACGTCTGTGGAACCCGGCCGAGGTCATCGCCGCCGTCAAGGCCCAGGGCGGCATCACCGTCGTCGCGGCGGACCTGCTGGCGCTCGCCCTCATCGCCTCGCCCGGCGAGCTCGGTGCGGACGTCGCGGTCGGCACCACCCAGCGCTTCGGCGTGCCGCTCGGCTTCGGCGGTCCGCACGCCGGATACCTGGCGGTCCGCGCGGGCCTCGAACGCCAGATGCCGGGTCGCCTCGTCGGCGTCTCGCAGGACGCCGACGGCTACCCCGCCTACCGGCTGAGCCTGCAGACCCGCGAGCAGCACATCCGCCGCGAGAAGGCCACCTCTAACATCTGCACCGCGCAGGTGCTGCTCGCCGTCATGGCGTCCATGTACGCCGTCTACCACGGCCCGCGCGGCATCCGCGGCATCGCGCACCGCACCAACCGGATGGCGAACCTCCTCGCCGACGCGCTGAAGGACGCCGGCGTGGACCCCGCGCACGAACTGTTCTTCGACACCGTGCGGCTGAGCACCCCGGGCCGCGCGGCCGACATCGTGGCGGCCGCATCGGCGGAGGGCGTGCTGCTCTGGCAGGTGGACGCCGACACCGTGCAGTTCTCCACCGACGAGACCACGACCGAGGCCGACGCGCTCGTCGTGCTGCGCGCCGTGCTCGGGGATGCCGCGCCGGCCGAGCTCGGCTTCAAGCCCATCTCGCGCTCGATCGACCCCGATCACATGCGTCAGACGGAATACCTCACGCATCCGGTGTTCACGACGCACCACTCCGAGACCGGCATGATGCGGTACCTCAAGTACCTGGCCGACAAGGACTACGCGCTCGACCGGGGCATGATCCCGCTCGGATCGTGCACGATGAAGCTCAACGCGGCCACCGAGATGGCCGCCGTCACCTGGCCCGAGTTCGCGAACCTGCACCCCTTCGCCCCCGAGGCCGACACCGCCGGCTACCTCGAGCTGATCGGCCAGCTGTCCGGTTGGCTCGCCGACGTCACCGGCTACGACGAGGTGTCGCTGCAGCCCAATGCGGGAAGTCAGGGCGAGCTCGCGGGCCTGCTCGCCATCCGCGGCTACCACCGCGCGAACGGCGACACGCATCGCACCGTGTGCCTCATCCCCTCGAGCGCCCACGGCACCAATGCCGCGAGCGCCGTGCTCGCCGGAATGCGGGTCGTCGTGGTCGCCTGCGACGAGCTCGGCAACGTGGATCTCGACGACCTCCGTGCCAAGGTCGCCGAGCACGCCGCCGAGCTCGCCGCGCTCATGGTCACCTACCCGTCCACGCACGGCGTGTACGAGCACGAGATCCGCGCCGTCACGGATGCCGTGCACGCCGCCGGCGGTCAGGTGTACGTCGACGGCGCCAACCTCAACGCGCTGCTCGGCTACGCGCGCTTCGGCGACTTCGGGGGAGACGTCTCGCACCTCAACCTGCACAAGACCTTCTGCATCCCGCACGGCGGCGGCGGCCCGGGCGTCGGACCCGTCGCGGCGAAGGCGCACCTCGCGCCCTACCTGCCGTCCGGTTCCGCGAACCCGGTCTCGAGCGCGCCGTACGGCAGCCCCAGCATCCTGCCCATCTCCTGGGCCTACGTGCGGATGATGGGAGCCGAAGGCCTGCGCCGCGCCACCGGCTCGGCCGTGCTCGCCGCCAACTACATCGCGGTGCGCCTGCGCGAGCACTACCCCGTGCTCTACTCGGGCGACAACGGCCTCGTCGCGCACGAGTGCATCCTCGACCTGCGGCCGCTGCGGGACGCCACCGGGGTCACCGTCGACGACGTCGCCAAGCGCCTCATCGACTACGGCTTCCACGCGCCCACCATGTCGTTCCCCGTCGCGGGCACCCTCATGGTCGAGCCCACCGAATCCGAAGACCTCGCCGAGCTCGACCGCTTCATCGAGGCCATGATCGCCATCAAGGCCGAGGCGGATGCGGTGGGCGCGGGCCGCTGGCCGAAAGACGACAACCCGCTCGTCGGGGCCCCGCACACCGCGGAGTCAGTCATCGCGGGGGAGTGGACGCACGCCTACACGCGCGAAGAGGCCGTCTACCCGGTGCGCACCCTCGTGCACGGCGGCAAGTACTGGCCCCCCGTGCGGCGCATCGACCAGGCCTACGGCGACCGCAATCTCGTGTGCGCGTGTCCGCCGGTGGAGGCGTTCGCCTGACGGCGCCGCGTTAATCCGCGGCGCGGAGGCGTTCGCGTAGCCCCTCACCTGCTCCGCGGGGCGTCGGGATGGCGGGCGAGGCGCATGCCCTCGCGTGCCGGCGCTGCGCGTCGGCGCGCTCCCGCCAGTCCCGGTGCCAGCGCCTCGCCCGCCATCCCGACGCCCCGCTGTACTCGCGCGGACGAGTTACTCGTTGGTTGAGTGCCCGCGAAGCGGGCGTATCGAAACCAACCCTCAGGATGGTGCGGATCTCGATACACCGCGGCTGCGCCGCGGCACTCGATCAGCGGAGTGTTGCGGCTCCCCACGGCACTCGATCGGCGAAGTGTTGCGGCTGCGCCGCGGCACTCGATCAGCGGAGTGTTGCGGCTCCCCACGGCACTCGATCGGCGAAGTGTTGCGGCTCGCCGCGGCACTCGATCAGTGGAGTGTTGCGGCTCCCCGGGGCATGTTCTCCCCGGTTGCCGGGGTCACTCGTTGGTTGAGTGCCCGCGAAGCGGGCGTATCGAAACCAACAGGGTGCAGGCCGGCCCGCTCAGGCGGGCGGCGGCGGCAGCTCGAAGCGCGTCGCACCGTCGGCGGGCGGCGGCAGCTCGAAGCGGGTGGCTCCGCTGGGCGGAGGAGGAAGCTCGGGCGCGGACGGCGACGCAGTCGCCACGTTCGCCGACTCCCCCAAGTCGGGCGTAGACATACCGCGATCCTAACCCGGCAGACCGAACAGCTGCGGCCACATCGCCGCCGCCCACGGATATCCGACGAAGGTGGCCGCGTCGATGAGGAAATGCGCCACCAGGAACGGCAGCAGCCGTCCCCGTCGCGCGAACAGGAAGCCGAACAGCAGCCCCATCAGGAGGTTGCCGACGAACGCCCCCGGCCCCTGGTACAGGTGGTAGCTCGCCCGGAACACCGAGGTGGCGAGGATGATCGGCCAGTTGCCCCAACCGAGCTGTCGCAGCCGCGCGAACAGGTAGCCGAGCACCACGAACTCCTCCTGGATGGCCGCCCGCGCCGCCGAGAGCAGCAGCACGGGGATCGTCCACCAGTAGTCGGCGAGCCCGCCCGGGTTGACCGCCACGAAGACCCCCGCAGCGCGTCCCCCGAGATACAGCGCGATCCCGGGGATGCCGATCGCCGCGACGAGCAGCACACCCCAGCCGGTGTCGCGCAGCCGCCGGGTGCCGTCGAGCCCGAGCGCGCCCAGGCGGGGTCGCCGCGGCGCCCACAGCAGGAAGCACACGAGAAGCACCGGGACGATCGCGAAGGCGAGCGACAGCAGGTTGTAGATGAGGTCGAAGATCTCGCGGTCGCTCCGCGAAGGGTTGAGGGTCGTCGACTGGTCGGCGAGCGGCACCTCGCTCGTGACGCGGTACGCGAGTGCGACGATCGCGTAGACCGCCGACTGGCCGAGCCCGAGGGCCAGGACGATGGCGATCTCCCACCAGATCCGCGCGCGCGACGGCGTCGGACCGGGTGGGGCCGGCGGCGCGACCCAGGCGATCATCCGCGTGCGCTCGGCGGCAGGGCGCAGGCGGGCGTCCCCCCGGGCAGGCGGTGCCGGTACCGGGCGATGAAGCGGTAGCCGAGCGCGGCGACCCACGAGAACGGCGGGGTCGCGAGGATCCAGCCCGCGAAACGCCACCACGGCCCGCGCTGGGCGCGCAGCAGGGCCGAGAAGGCCAGATGCCCGCCGAACTGCCGGTCGGCGCTCACGAACCAGGCGTAGTGGGTGACGTCGTCGTCGTCGAGCCCGAGCTGCTCGTGGTCGATCCACTGGTACGGCACCGCCTCGGGGAAGCGCGGCAGAACCTCGCGCAGCCGGTTCACCCAGGTCGTGCAGAACGCGCAGTCGCCGTCGAAGACGAGCAGCGGGCGCGTTTCGGGTGCCGGACGGGGTGCGGTGACCACGCCTCCGATGCTACGCCGAGCTGTACCCCGGGGGGCTCGACAACCCCTCACGGAGGGATGCAAAGAATTTGACCCGTACGCAGAAAACCGGCGACTTGGAGAAGACCTCGCATGAAATCCGCGTGACGATTTCCGCCGTGTAACGATTCCTCTCACCGGTTTGGACACGCGCAGAGGCCGACCTAGGGTTACACGCATCACCGCCATGCGGGCCACAGCCTGCATGGCGTCCCATTGTGTACAGGAGGAATCGTGCGAATCTCTCGCATCGCAGCAGCCGCCGGAGGGGTCCTCATCGCCTCGGCGCTCGTCCTCTCCGGTTGCGCGTCGGACACCCCCGACGACAACAACGGAGGAGGCTCGGCATCGACCGGCGTCGTCAACGTCGCGTGGTCGGAGCCGGAGAACCCGCTCATCCCCGCCAACACCAACGAGGTCAACGGCGGTCAGATTCTCAACAACATCTTCGCCGGGCTCGTCTACTACAAGGCCGATGGCTCGTGGGACTACGACGCGGCCGAGTCGATCGAGTCCGATGACTACATCAACTGGACGATCAAGCTCAAGGCCGACCAGAAGTTCTCCGACGGCACCCCGGTGACCGCCGAGTCCTTCGTCAAGGCCTGGCAGTGGGCGGCCTCGAACCCCGACCTGCTGAACCAGTGGTGGTTCATCGACGCGATCGCGTTCAAGGGCGGCACCTACGACGGTGGCGACAACACCCTGGCGCTCGACGTCGTCGACGACACCACCTTCACCGTCGAGCTCGCCTCGCCGCGCGCCGACTTCCCGATCGCCCTCGGCTACACGGTGTTCTTCCCGCTGCCCGAGTCGTTCTTCGACGACCCGGACGCCTTCGGCGAGGCCCCGATCGGCAACGGTCCCTACAAGCTGGCCGAGGACGGCTGGGTGCACGGCGAGAGCCTCGCGCTCGTGCCGAACGACAGCTACACCGGTCCGCGCAAGGCCCAGAACGGTGGCCTGAACTTCAAGGTCTACGCGACCCTCGACGCCGCCTACGCCGACCTGCTGTCGGACAACGTCGACATCGTCGACTCGGTGCCGACCTCGGCGCTCGGGACCTTCAAGGACGAGCTGGGCGACCGGGCCGTCGAGCAGGCGACCGCGGTGTTCCAGTCCTTCACGATCCAGTACGGCCTCGAGCACTTCGGTGACGACGAGGAAGGCGTGCTGCGTCGCGAGGCCATCTCCCACGCGATCAACCGCTCCGAGATCACCGACGTGATCTTCCAGGGCACCCGCACGCCGGCCGAGGACTTCACCTCGCCCGTCATCGCGGGCTTCGACCCGGCGTCGATCGAAGGCTCCGACGTGCTGAAGTACGACCCGGAGCTCGCCAAGGAGCTGTGGACCCAGGCCGACGCGATCGCGCCGTGGTCGGGCACCTTCCAGCTCGCCTACAACGCGGACGGCGGCCACCAGGAGTGGGTCGACGCGACCGTCAACTCGATCAAGAACGCGCTCGGCATCGACGCGGTCGGCCTCCCGTACCCCGACTTCGCGGGTCTGCGCACCGAGGTCAACGACCGCACCATCAAGGCGGCGTTCCGCAGCGGTTGGCAGTTCGACTTCCCGTCGCAGGCCAACATCCTGGGTGCGCTCTACGTGACCGGTGCCGGTTCGAACGACGCCGACTTCTCGAACGCCGAGTTCGACGACCTGTTCCGTCAGGGACTCGCGTCGCCGACGCAGGAGGAGCAGTCGAAGCTGTTCAACCAGGCGCAGGGCATCCTCTTCCAGGAGCTGCCCGCGATCCCGCTCTGGTACGGCGCCGTCACCGCCGGATACTCGACGCTGGTCGACAACGTGGAGTTCGGCTGGGACAGCTGGCCGATCCTCTACAACATCACCAAGTCCGAGTAGAGCTCGATCGATACACGCACCGTGGGGCGGCGCCGAAGCGGCGTCGCCCCACGGGGTGCGTTATCCCCGATTTTCTGAAACGCTGATTCCCTTATGTTCTGGTACATCGTCAGACGCCTGCTGCAGGGCATCCCGGTGTTCTTCGGCTCGACGTTCATCATCTTCACGCTGGTGTTCGCGCTGCCGGGCAACCCGGTGCTCCGCATGTTCGGCGACCGCACCCCCTCGCCCGAGCAGATCGCGGCGCTCGAGGCCAAGTTCCACCTCGACGAGCCGTTCCTGACCCGGTACTTCCTCTACCTGGGCGATGTGCTCCAGGGCAACCTCGGCACCACCTACGCGGGCCAGTCGGTCAACGAGATCCTCGCCCGCACCTTCCCGACGACCCTGCGCCTGGCGCTCCTCGCCGTGCTCATCCAGCTCATCATCGGTGTGCTCGCGGGTCTCATCTCGGGTCTGCGCAAGGGCGGCATCTTCGACCACGCGACCCTCATCGTGACCCTGCTCATCATCTCGATGCCGGTCTTCGTGCTCGCCTTCGTGGCGCAGTGGGTGTTCGGCATCCAGCTCGGCTGGTTCCGCCCCACCGTCGGGGCAGGCGCGCCATGGAGCGATCTGATCCTCCCCGCGATCGTGCTCGCCGGCCTCAACCTCGCCTACGTCGTGCGCCTCACCCGCGCCTCCGTCATCGAGACGAGCCAGAACGACTTCGTGCGGATGGCGTACGGCAAGGGTCTCTCGCGGGGCCGGGTCGTGCCCGTGCACATCCTGCGCAACTCGATGATCCCCGTCACCACGAACCTCGCCGCCGACTTCGGCATCCTGATCGTCGGCGCGACCGTCACCGAGGGCATCTTCAACGTGCCCGGCGTCGGCAACGAACTGTTCAAGGCGATCAACCGCCACGACACCCCCGAGATCGTCTCCATCGTGACGATCCTCGTCATCGTCTACGTGCTCGTGAACATCGCCATCGACCTCCTCTACGGAGTGCTCGACCCGAGGATCCGCTATGTCAAGTAAGAATCCCGTCCGCACCGCCCCGCGCTACGTCGCCGACGTCGACGAGGGAGGCCTCGGCGCGGTCGACGCGGTGCGCGTGAGCGACCGCAAGTCGAACCTCTGGCTCGACGCCTGGCGCGACCTGCGCGGGCGCTGGATGTTCTGGCTGTCGGCCGTCATCATCGCCTTCATCGTCTTCGTGGCGCTGTTCCCCGGGGTGTTCACCCCGGTCCCGCCGAACGACGGGTGCATCCTCAGCGTGCAGAACCAGGCCCAGGCGGACGCGCTCGGCGTCCCGATCGGCACCCGCATCTCCAACCACGGACCGCTGCCGGGCCACCCGCTCGGGTTCACCCTCCAGGGCTGCGACGTGTTCTCGCGCATCCTGCACGGCACGAGCACCTCGCTCTCGGTCGGCATCATCGTGACCGTGCTCGTGGCGATCATGGGCATCGTGATCGGCGCCTTCGCCGGCTACTTCGGCGGATGGCTCGACTCGTTCCTGATGCGTCTCGGCGACATCTTCTTCGCGATCCCGTACATCCTCGCGGCGGTCGTCATCATGTCGCTGTTCCTGCACGAGCGCAGCATCTGGATCATCTCGCTCGCGATCGGCTTCTTCAGCTGGCCGTCGACGGCGCGCATCCTCAGATCCGAGGTGCTACGGGTCAAACAGCTCGACTATGTGATGGCCTCGGAGGCGATCGGCCTCTCGCGGGTGCGCACGATGTTCACCCACGTGATGCCGAACTCGATCGCCCCCGTCATCATCATCTCGACGGTGGGTCTCGCGGGCGCCATCACGGCGGAGGCGACCCTGTCGTTCCTCGGCGTCGGCCTGCCCAACAACATCTACATGTCGTGGGGCAACGACATCTCGGCCGCCCAGACGAGCCTGCGCACCGCGCCGCAGACGCTCATCTACCCCTCGATCGCCCTGTCGATCACCGTGCTGGCGTTCATCATGCTCGGCGAGACCGTGCGCGATGCGCTCGACCCGAAGGCGAGGGCGGCACGATGAGCGCACTCGAACCGCTGCTCCAGGTCCAGGACCTGCAGGTCGCGTTCAAGACGCAGGACGGCTTCGTGCCGGCCGTGCGCGGCGTGAGCTTCGACGTCTACCCGGGTGAGACGGTCGCGATCGTCGGAGAGTCCGGATCCGGCAAGTCGACGACCGCGCACGCGATCATCAACCTGCTTCCCGGCAGCGGCCGCATCACCGGCGGCAAGGTGCTCTTCGAGGGCCGCGACCTCGCGCAGTTCAAGCGCACCGAGATGGAGGAGGTGCGCGGCAAGGAGATCGGTCTGGTCCCGCAGGATCCGATGAACTCCCTCAACCCCGTGCACCGCATCGGCTTCCAGGTGGAGGAGACGATCCGCGCCAATGGCCTCGCGCGGTCCAAGCGCGAGGTGCGCAAGCGCGCGATCGAGGTGCTCAAGGAGGCGGGCCTCTCCGACGCCGACCAGCGGCTGCGGCAGTTCCCGCACGAGTTCTCGGGCGGCATGCGCCAGCGCGTGCTCATCGGCATCGGCCTGTCGTCGCACCCCAAGCTGCTCATCGCCGACGAGCCCACGAGCGCGCTCGACGTCACCGTGCAGAAGAAGATCCTCGACCACCTCGAGCAGCTCACCGCGGAGCGCAACACCGCGGTGATCTTCATCACCCACGATCTGGGTCTCGCCGCCGAGCGCGCCGAGAACCTCGTCGTGATGCACCGCGGGCGCATCGTCGAGTCGGGCCCGGCCCGCGACATCCTGCAGGACCCGCAGCACCCGTACACGAAGCGCCTCGTCGCGGCCGCGCCGAGCCTCGCCTCGAAGCGCATCCAGTCCGCCGTCTCGTCGGGGGCGGCGCTCACGACGGTCGAGGCGGACGGCACCGACCCCTCGCTCGACCTCGTGTCGGTCGCCGAGAAGTCGGTCGAGGCGCCCGCGCCCGACGCTCCGCCCGTGATCGAGTTCCGCGATGTGACCAAGGTGTTCAAGATCCGCACCGGCGGACCCCGCTCGATCCCGTTCACGGCCGTCGACAAGGTGTCGTTCCAGGTGCCCAAGGGCTCCACCATGGCGCTCGTGGGCGAGTCCGGTTCGGGCAAGTCGACCGCGGCGAAGCTCCTGCTGCGTCTCGAGGACATCACCTCCGGCTCGATCCTCGTCGAGGGCAAGGACATCTCCGCGCTCAGCCGGCACGACCTGCTCGCGCTGCGCAGCAAGATGCAGCCCGTCTTCCAGGACCCCTACGGCTCGCTCGATCCGCTGCACAACATCGGCAACACGATCGCCGAACCGCTCAAGGTGCACCGGGTGGGGGACGCGGCCTCGCGCAAGGCGCGCGTTCGCGAGGTGCTCGACCAGGTCGCGCTGCCGGAGACGGTGCTGACGCGCTACCCGAACGAGCTCTCCGGCGGACAGCGGCAGCGTGTCGCGATCGCACGCGCACTCGCGCTCAAGCCGGAGATCGTGGTGCTCGACGAGGCGGTCTCCGCGCTCGACGTGCTCGTGCAGGCGCAGGTGCTCAACCTGCTGGCCGACCTGCAGGCCGAGCTGGGACTCACCTACCTGTTCATCACCCACGACCTCGCGGTCGTGCGCGTGATCGCAGACCACGTGAGCGTCATGCAGAAGGGCCGCATCGTCGAGCAGGCGACCGTCGACGAGGTGTTCGAGAACCCGCGCGAGGAGTACACGCGCGACCTGCTCGCCGCCATCCCGGGTGCCGATATCGAGCTCGCCCACTGAGCACCCGCGCCCGCCTAGGGTGGGTCGCGTGCGCATCCGAGCCGTCGCGAGCGTCGTCGCCGTCGTCCTGACGGGGGCGGCGCTCGTCGGCTGCACGCCGCCGAGCCGCACCGTCGCGGGCAGCTCGGTCACGGTCGCCGTGAGCGGCGCGTTCACCTCGCTCAACGCGGACAGCTCCTTCGGGCGCGCCTCCGCGCTCAACGCCGACATCGCCTCCCTCACCGGGTCGGGCTTCGCCTCGCACGACGATCGCGGTGCGCTCGTGCCCGACCCGAGCTTCGGCACGGCGACCATCACCGCGCGCGACCCGCTCACCGTGCGGTACACGATCGCCGAGGGCGTCACCTGGTCGGACGGCGTTCCCGTCACCCCCGACGACCTGCTGCTGGCGTGGGCCGCCGAATCCGGGGCGCTCGACACCCCGGATGCCGGGGCCGACGCATCCACCGACCCCGAGACGGGGCGCGTCGGGCCGCTCCCGGAGGGCGTGGTGCACTTCGACGCGGCGCCCCCGCACGGCCTGGAGCTCGCGAGGCAGACCCCGCAGTTCGGCGACGACGGCCGTTCGCTCTTCGTGCACTTCGACAGCTACACCGCCGGATGGCAGACCGTCCTCGCGCCCGGCTTGCCGCTCCATGTGGTGGCGGCGCGCGCCCTCCAGCTGCCGCTGCGGCACGACGCCGCCGCCGCGACCGACACCGCCACCGCCGACCCGGACCGCGACGCCGCGGCCGGAGCCGTGCGCGCCGCGCGCGCCGCGATCCTCGACCGGGACACCGGCGCCCTCACACGCATCGCCGAGGTGTGGAACCGCGGCTTCGACCTCACCGGGGGCACGCCCGAACCCGAGCTCCTCGCGGCGTTGGGGCCGTATCGGGTGACCGCGGTCGCCGACGGCAGCGTCACGCTCACCGCGAACCCGCGCTACGAGGGATCGCGGCGTCCGGCGATCGAGACGATCACGCTCACGACCGTCGACGACCCCGCCGAACTGACCCGGCGCTTCGCGGCCGGCCGGCTCGACGTCGCCACCCCGGTCCCGGACCCGGCCCTCGCCGCGAGCCTCGCCGCGATCCCGGGCGTGCGGGTGGTGCCCGGGGCCGCGAGCACCCTCGAGCATCTCGAGCTGCAGTTCGCCGACTCCCGGAACGGGCTGTTCGGCGAGCTGCGGGTGCGCCAGGCCTTCCTCGCCGTCGTGCCTCGGCAGCAGATCCTCGACGAGATCGTCGTCCCCGTGAGCCCCGACGAGCGGCTGCTCGACTCCTTCGTGCTGCGCCCGAGCGACGAGGGCTACGCCGACGCGATCGCGGGCAACGGCGCGCGCGAGCACGCGGGCGTCGACGTGGAGGCTGCGACCGCCCTCCTCGCGAGCGCGGGGCTCGTCTCGCCCGAGGTCTGCATCCTCTACGACCCCGCCGACGCGCGCCGGGCAGCCGAGTTCGCCCTCATCCGCGACAGCGCCCAGCGCGCCGGATTCCGCGTCACCGACTGCTCCCGCGACGACTGGCGAGGGCTCCTGGGTGTGGCGGGCGCCTACGACGCCGCCCTCTACGCCTGGGACACCACGCGGCTCGGTCCCTCCGCGGTGTCGGCCGTGTACCGCAGCGACTCCGCCGTCGCCAACTTCACTCACTTCGCCGACCCCCAGGCCGACGGCCTCATCGACCGGCTCGCCGCCACCGATGACCCCGCCCAGCGCACCGCACTGCTCACCCAGCTCGACGCACTCCTGTGGCAGCAGGCCTACGGGCTGCCGTTGTTCGCCCACCCCGTCCTCACGGTGGTCTCCGAGCGCGTCGCGGGCGTCACGCGCTCGCCGCTCGCCCCCGGCGTGCTCGAGCACGCGTGGGCGTGGACGCCGGTCGCCCCCGGCGGGAGCGCCCGAACCGGCTGACGCTCAGGCGGCGAACGCGCCGACCATCACCATCGCGAACGGCGCCAGCACCATGAGCGGCAGCCCGACCCCCGCGATGACCATCGTCGGTCGCACGCGCGTGCCGACCCGTCGACCGGCGTCGGTCACCCGGTCGAGCGTGCGCTCGCCGATCCGGCTGTCGCTGTAGCGTTCGGCCTGCGTGCGCAGTTCCGCCGTGGTGCGTTCGATGAGCAGGAAGGCGCGTCGCAGATCCTCCTCGACGATCGCACTGCGCAGCGGCGACTCGGGGAAACGGAAGAACAGCCGGTCGTCGAGCACCTCGGCTCCCCACTGCAGGGCGCCGGCGTCGTCGAGCATCGCCGCCATGACATCCGGCGTGAACAGGTAGAGCGCGTCGCGCTCGTAGCCGGGAGGGCACAGGAGCGTGAAGGTCTGATCGAACTCGATGCCCATCGAGTAGCGGGCGTGGAGGTCGAGATTCGTGTCCGACAGCTCGGAGCGGCGCAGCAGGGCGATGTGCGGCAGGCGGCGGGGGAGCGGCACCGCGACATACCAGCCGTAGTCGATGGTGATCGGATACGGCCGCTTCTCGGTCGGCACGAAGTCGGGCGGGACCGGGCGGTGGAAGATGCGGTACCCGATCTCGAACGGCGGCCACGGCGAACCCTCGGCCGGGCGCAGCCGCATGGAGACGCGCTGCACGTTGGCATCCTGGCCGGCCGCAGGAGGCAGCGAGGTGTCGACGACCGACGTGGCGTGGTAGTCGAGCCCGTTGGCCGCGGCGAAGGCCGCGAGCTCCGGGTTCACCGGCACCACGCGTCGACCGTAGCGGCGGTTCCAGCCCATGTGCCCGGCGATCACGGCGAGCACGAGCAGCACCCCGGCCACGCCGCAGAGCGCGTAGAAGAGCCGCCTCCCCCCGGTATCCGCCCCGGGCAGCATGACGAGCGCGAAGATCGCCGTCGACCCGGCGGCCATCGCGACCACGACCGAGACGGTGTCGAGCCACGCGGGCATGGCGCGCGAGAGTCGCCAACTCCACCCCGGGCCGCGCGGCAGCGACACCTCGAGCGGGGTGAAGTCGAGATGCTCGAACACGTGCAGGGCGTCGTCTCTCCGGGAGTTCACGGCGTCACTGTACCCATCACCGGTAGGATGGAGGGGTCGCGGCCCGCTGACGGCGCCGCCATCCGACTTCCCCTCCCAGCATCCTGAGGTTCCCGCATGCCCATCGCCCACCGTTCCGACCTGCGCAACGTCGCGATCGTCGCCCACGTCGACCACGGCAAGACGACCCTCGTCGACGCCATGCTCCGCCAGACCGGCTCCTTCGGCTCCCACGAGCACGTCGAGGAGCGCGCCATGGACTCGAACGACCTCGAGCGCGAGAAGGGCATCACGATCCTCGCCAAGAACACGGCGATCACCTACGCAGGCCTCCACGCCACCGACGGCCCCGTCACGATCAACGTCATCGACACTCCCGGCCACGCCGACTTCGGCGGCGAGGTCGAGCGCGGCCTCTCGATGGTCGACGGCGTCGTGCTGCTCGTCGACGCCTCCGAAGGCCCGCTGCCGCAGACCCGCTTCGTGCTGCGCAAGGCGCTCGAGGCGAAACTGCCCGTCATCCTCGCCGTCAACAAGACGGACCGCCCGGACGCCCGCATCGACGCCGTCGTGCACGAGAGCCAGGATCTGCTGCTCGGCCTCGCGAGCGACCTCGCGGACGACGTTCCCGACCTCGACCTCGACGCCATCCTCGACGTGCCCGTCGTCTACGCCTCCGGACGCAACGGGGCGGCCTCCTGGAACCGTCCCGCCGACGGCACCCTGCCGGACAACGACGACCTCGAGCCGCTCTTCGACGCCATCCTCAAGCACGTGCCGGCGCCCAGCTACGACGACGAGGCGCCGCTGCAGGCCTGGGTCACCAACCTCGACGCCTCGCCGTTCCTCGGCCGCATCGCGCTGCTGCGCGTGTTCGCCGGCACCATCAAGAAGGGCCAGACGGTCGCCTGGGTGCGCCACGACGGTTCCCACTCCAACGTGCGCATCACCGAACTGCTGAAGACCAAGGCACTCGACCGCTACCCGGCCGAGTCGGCATCCGCGGGCGACATCGTCGCCGTCGCCGGCATCGAGGACATCACCATCGGCGAGACCATCGCCGACCCGGACGACATCCGTCCGCTGCCCGCCATCACCGTCGACGAGCCCGCCATCTCGATGACGATCGGCACCAACACGAGCCCCATCGTCGGCAAGGTCAAGGGCCACAAGCTCACCGCCCGCATGGTCAAGGACCGCCTCGACCGGGAGCTCATCGGCAACGTCTCCATCCGCGTCGTCGAGATCGGCCGCCCCGACGCGTGGGAGGTGCAGGGTCGCGGCGAGCTCGCCCTCGCCATCCTCGTGGAGAACATGCGCCGGGAAGGCTTCGAGCTGACCGTCGGCAAGCCGCAGGTCGTCACCAAGCAGGTGGACGGCAAGGTGCACGAGCCCTACGAGCACCTCACGATCGACGCCCCGGAAGAGCACCTCGGCGCCATCACCCAGCTGCTCGCCGCCCGCAAGGGCCGGATGGAGTCGATGGCGAACCACGGCACCGGCTGGGTGCGCATGGAGTTCGTGGTGCCGAGCCGCGGCCTCATCGGGTTCCGCACCGAGTTCCTCACCATCACCCGCGGCACGGGCATCGCCAACGCCATCTCGCACGGCTACGAGCCGTGGGCGGGCGACATCACCACGCGCGTCAACGGCTCGATCGTGGCCGACCGCGCGGGCGTCGCCACCCCCTTCGCGATGATCGCCCTGCAGGAGCGCATGAGCTTCTTCGTCGAGCCGACGCAGGAGGTCTACGAGGGCATGGTGATCGGCGAGAACTCGCGCGCCGACGACATGGACGTCAACGTCACCAAGGAGAAGCAGCTCACCAACATGCGCTCCTCGACGGCCGACAACTTCGAGAAGCTCACCCCCTCGCGGCGTCTGACGCTGGAGGAGGCTCTCGAGTTCGCCCGCGAGGACGAGTGCGTCGAGGTGACGCCGGAGGTGGTGCGCATCCGCAAGGTCGTGCTCGACCAGACCGAGCGCGCCCGCGCCACCTCGCGCCTCAAGCGCCAGAACGCGAACGCCTAGGCTGCTGCGTGCTCCGCGGGGCGGGAGCGCGGGCCGCGAGACGCTGATCGAGTGCCGCGCGAAGCGCGGTGCCGCACCCCGCTGATCGAGATCAGCGCACCCGCGTCAGTTCAGCAGCCCGTCGCCGATCGACTGACCCGGGCGGATCCCCGGCGGGATCGCGAACACCGCCGAGCCCACGTGCCGCAGGTACTCGTTGAGGCCGTCGCGCGCGAGGGAGCGCTGCACGGTGACGAAGCGCTCCGGGTCGTTCTGGAAGCTCAGGAAGAACAGCCCCGCATCCAGCCGTCCGAGGCTGTCGTTGCCGTCGACGAAGTTGTAGCCGCGACGCAGCAGCCGGATGCCGCCGTTGACGTCGGGGTGGGCGAGGCGCACGTGGGCGGCCGCGTCGATCTTCGGGGTGCCGTCGGGGCGCAGTGCCGCGAAATCCGGGGCCGCGAACTCGCCGCCGCCGGAGAGCGGGCCGCCGTCGCCCTTCGTACGGCCGACGAGCGTCTCCTGCTCGTTGAGCTGCACGCGGTCCCAGCTCTCGATGATCATGCGGATGCGGCGGGCCACGAGATAGCTGCCGCCGACCATCCAGGAGGGGCCGGCATCGGCCGACACCCACACGTTGTCGACGACGGCATCGTGCTCCTCCGCCTTGAGGTTGGCGGTGCCGTCCTTGAAGCCGAACAGGTTGCGGGGCGTCTGCTGGGTGACCGAGGTCGACGAGGTGCGCCCGAAGCCGAGCTGCGACCAGCGGAGCGCCGCGCGCCCGAAGGCGATGCGGCTGAGGTTGCGGATGGCGTGCACGGCCACCTGCGGGTCGTCGGAGCAGGCCTGGATGCACAGGTCTCCGCCGCTCGAGGCCGGGATGAGCGCGTCGCCCGCGAAGCGGGGGAGCGGTTCGAGGGCGGCCGGCTTGCGGGAGGCGAGCCCGAAGCGGTCGACGCCGTCGGCATCCACGAACAGGCTCGGCCCGAAGCCGAAGGTGAGGGTGAGGCCCGCCGGTCCCAGGCCGAGCGCCTCGCCCGTGTCCTCCGGGGGTGCGTAGGGGGAGCCGCCGACCGCGCCCGTCTCGCCGATCTCCTCGCCGCGGGTGAGACTCGCCGCCGCCGCGGTCCAGTCGGCGAGCAGGCTCTCGAGGTCGGCGCGCGTGGCACCCTCCGCCAGGTCGAAGCTCGCGAAGTGCAGGCGGTCCTGGACGGGCGTCGTGATGCCGGCCTGGTGCTCGCCGTAGAAGTCGTAGCTGCGGTCCGCCGCAGACGCCGCGGCGCCGGCGATCGCTGTCGCGATCCCGGCGCCGGCGGCCCCGCCGACCACGATCCCGGCGGCCCCCGCCCCGGCGAGGCCGAGGAGGCCTCGCCGGGTGATCTCGATACGCGCCTTCGGCGCTACTCGATCAGCGGGATCGGGTTCGTGGTCGGCGGGTTCGGTCATCAGACTCCGAGGACGGTGCTGGTGAGCTGCGAGAGCGGCTCGGCGAGGGCGTTGACCGCGTCGGACAGCTCCTTGCGCTGCGCATCGGTCACCTGATCGTAGGACGTGAAGCCGTCCTCCAGGCTCCCGTACTGCGCGAGCACCTTCTCGAGGGAGGCGAACTGGGTCTCGATCTCGGCGACGAGCGCCTTGCCATCCTCGGACGCGGCGGCGATCGCCTTCACGTTGCCGAAGGCCACCTCGGCGCCCTGCACGTTGGCGGCGAAGTCGGTGAGGTCGGTGTGGCTCCACCAGTCCTCCTCGCCCGAGATCTTGCCGGTCGCGACCTCGTCGAGCAGGCCGATCGCACCGTTCGAGATGTCGGCGAGCGTCACGGTGAAGTCGGGGTCGGAGACGAGGTCGAACAGCTGCTGCACGTCGGCGACGAGCCCGTCGCCGAAGGCCTTGCGCTCCTCCGGCGTCGACGGCGCCCAGTCGAGCAGCGCGCTCGTGCCGTCCGAGTTGAGGTCGCCCTCGGCGGGAGCCCAGAGGTCCTTCTCGATGCGGTGGAAGCCGGTCCAGTCGAGGCCCTCGGCCACGGCGTCGACCTCGCGGTAGTCGATCTTCGGGTCCAGGTCGCCGAACGCCTCGGCGGTCGGCTCGATCCGCTCGTACGACACGCGGGTGGAGGCGAACAGCGCACGCGCGGTGTCGTCATCCCCGGCGACGTACGCGTCGACGAAGGCCTTCACCTGCGGGAGCAGCTCGCCGGCCTGCGAACGGATGTAGGCGATGTAGTTGGTGACGGCCTCGTCGCGTGCGGCCTGGGTGTCGGCGTCGAGCTGCTGCGCCTCACCGGTGACGGTGAACTCGGCGACGCCCGTCGGGGCGCCCACGAGCTGGAACTTGCACGCCGTGTAGTAGGTGCCGGGCTCGAGCTGCGCGACATAGCTGATGGTCTGGCCGGGCGTCACGTTCTCCTTCTCGCCCACGATGCGCAGCTGGTCGTCGGCGAGGATCTCGAACTCGTTGACGTCGGTGCCGTTGTTGGTGAGCTCGAAGGTCACGGCACCCGCGGTGGCGGTGGACGCCGAGACGTTGCACTCGGTGTCGGTGATGTCGACCGTGAGGGCGGTGCCGGTGGGCGTGTTCGGCACGCAGCCGGCGAGGGCGAGCGCGACGACGCCGGCGGCGGCGGCCACGACCAGCGGACGGGCGGGACGGATGGGCATGGGTCTCCTCGGTGATGGGTGCCCGGAACCGGGCGGGGCGATGCTGACGGGTGGTTCAGGCTGTGGGTTCCACCGCGTCCGGTGCCGCACGGGACGGCAACGGGCTGCCGCTCGGCCCGCGGGCCGCCGCGGGTGCGGCGGGGCGGGGGGAGCGGCGGCTGAGGCGGAGGAACACAGCGCTCGTCACGACGATGTAGGCGAGCCACGCGATGAACTGAGCCCAGCTGGGCTCGGGGGTGAAGTTGAAGATGCCGGCGAGCAGCGCACCGTACCAGCTGGTGGCGGGCACGAGGTGGGCGAGGCTGAAGGCGGGCTGACCCCAGCCGGGGATGAGGCCGGCCTCCTGCAGGTCGCCGATGCCGTAGGCGAGCACCCCGGCGGCGACGAGGATGAGGAACAGGCCCGTCCAGCGGAAGAAGACCGCGAGGTTGATCCGCACGAAGCCGCGGTAGATCAGGTACGCGATGACGACCGCGGCGAGGATGCCGAGCACGGCGCCGATCGTGCCGAGCACGGGCTCGCCGGTCGACTTGACGCTCGCCCACACGAAGAGCGCCGTCTCGACGCCCTCGCGGCCCACCGCGACGACCCCGAGCAGCACGAGACCCCAGCCGGATCCGTTGGCGCCTCGCGCGAGCACGTCGTCGAGCTCGTGCTCGAGCTCGCCGCGGAGGCCCCGGGCGTGCCGCAGCATCCAGAAGATCATCCAGGTGACGAGCCCGACCGCGACGATCGACAGCCCGCCGCCGAGCAGCTCCTGGGCCTGGAAGCTCAGGCCGTAGGGGCCCCAGGTGAGCACAGCGCCCACGCCGAGCGAGACCGCGATCGCGATGCCGATCCCGATCCACAGGCGCGGCAGCAGCTCGTCCCGCCCGAGCTTCTTGAGGTATGCCACGAGGATGCCGACGACGAGGCCGGCTTCGAGGCCTTCTCTCAGGCCGATGAGCGCGTTGGCGAGCACGGGAGCTTTCGGGGGTGGGATTTCGGTAAGGCTATCCTTACCGCTCGATCACCCTACGCCCGCCTCGCCCCGGTGTCCAATGCGGCGGGATATCGTGGCGATATGAGCCGCACGCCCCGCATCCTCGTGGAGATCGGGATCGGCGTGCTGGCGTTCGCCGTCGGTGCGGCCGTCGGCGTCATCACCACCTTCACGCACCGGCAGCTGCCGCCGTGGGGCCTCATCGCAGGGCTGCTCATCGTCGCGGCGCTCATCGCAGGCCTGCGGCTCGCGTTCGAGGGCCGCCTCGCCGCGGGCGCCGCAGCGCTCGGGGTGCTCCTCGCCGTGGCCGTGCTGTCGCTGCAGACGAGCGGCGGATCCGTGCTCATCGCGGGAGACGCCCTGGGAGTCGTGTGGGGGGTCGGCCCGACCCTCGTGGCGGCCGTCGCGGTCGCCTGGCCGAGGCCGCGCCCGCGGCCCGTCCCGCGGCCGGAAGCGCCGTCGGACACGGAATAGGATGAACAGGTGACCTACGTCATCGCCCTCCCCTGCGTGGATGTCAAGGACCGCGCCTGCATCGACGAATGCCCCGTCGACTGCATCTACGAGGGCGACCGCATGCTCTACATCCACCCCGACGAGTGCGTCGACTGCGGGGCGTGCGAGCCGGTCTGCCCCGTCGAGGCCATCTACTACGAAGACGACCTGCCCGAGCAGTGGGCCGACTACTACAAGGCCAACGTCGAGTTCTTCGAGGAGATCGGATCGCCGGGCGGCGCCGCGAAGGTCGGCGTCATCGCCGGCGACCACCCGCTCGTCACCGCGCTCCCGCCCCAGGGCGAGTAAGGCATGACGCTCGCGCTCCCCGACTTCCCCTGGGACCTCCTCGTCCCCTACGCGGATGAGGCGCGCGCGCATCCCGGCGGCATCGTCGACCTCTCGGTCGGTTCGCCCGTCGACCCGACGCCGCAGGCCGTGCGCGAGGCGCTCGCGGCGGCGACCGACGCCCACGCCTACCCGCTGACCTCGGGCACCCCGCAGCTGCGCGAGGCGATCGTCGACTGGTACTCCCGCCGTCGCGGCGTGCCGGACCTCAGCGTCGCCAACGTGATCCCCACCATCGGCTCGAAGGAGTTCGTGGCGCTGCTGCCGACCCTGCTCGGGCTCGGACCGGGCGACGTCGTCGTGCAGCCCACCGCCGCGTACCCCAGCTACGCGGTCGGCGCGGCGGTCGTCGGCGCCACCGTTCTCTCCTCGGACGAGCCCGAGGAGTGGCCGGACGCGACGCGACTCGTCTGGCTCAACAGCCCCGGCAACCCCGACGGGCGCGTGCACTCGCTCGAGTTCCTGCGCCGCGCCGTCGTGCGGGCGCGCGAACTCGGCGCGGTCATCGCCAACGACGAGTGCTATGCGGAGCTCGACTGGGGATCGGATGAGCCGACCCCGAGCATCCTGCACCCCGAGGTCACGCAGGGATCGCGTCGCCTCACCCTCTCGGTCTACTCGCTCTCGAAGCAGTCGAACCTCGCCGGCTACCGCGCCGGATTCGTCGCCGGATGCAGCGACCTGGTCGGCGAACTGCTCGCCGCCCGCAAGCACCTCGGCCTCATCCCGCCCGCCCCCGTGCAGGCCGCGATGGTGGCGGCGCTCGGCGACGACGCGCACGTCGCGGCCCAGAAGGAGCGCTACCGCGCCCGCCGCGAGCAGCTCGCGACCGCGCTCGAGGCGGCCGGGTTCCGCATCGACGGCTCCGCGGCGGGGCTGTACCTGTGGGCGAGCCGCGACGAGGACTCCTGGGAGAGCGTCGCGGCGCTCGCGCGCCTCGGCATCCTCGTGGCGCCGGGCTCGTTCTACGGCGCCGCAGGCGACCGCCACGTGCGCGTGGCGCTCACCGCGACCGACGAGAGGATCGGCGAGGCGGCGGCACGCCTGGCCGCCGGTAGGGTGGATGGGTGAGCGAGACGACAGGCGCCGAGAAGGCCACACTGCAGCTCGGCGACCGCATCGCCGAGTTCCCCGTGCTGCGCGCCACCGACGGCCGTGACGTCGTCGACCTGTCGACCTTCACCCGCCAGACCGGGCACAACACCTTCGACCCCGGGTTCGTGAACACCGCCGCCACCCGCAGCGCCATCACCTACATCGACGGCGACGAAGGCATCCTGCGCTACCGCGGCTACGCCATCGAGGATCTCGCCCAGAACTCCACCTACCTCGAGGTCGCCTGGCTGCTCATCTACGGCGAGCTGCCCACCCAGGGCGAGCTCGCCGAGTTCTCGGAGAAGGTGCGCCGCCACACCCTCCTGCACGAGGACCTCAAGCGCTTCTTCTCCGCGCTGCCGCACACCGCCCACCCCATGTCGGTGCTGTCGTCGGCCGTCTCCGCGCTGTCCACCTACTACGAGGACTCCCTCGACCCGCGCAACCCCGAGATGGTCGAGCTGTCGACCGTCCGCCTGCTCGCGAAGCTGCCGGTGATCGCCGCCTACGCGCACAAGAAGACGCTCGGGCAGGCGTTCCTCTACCCCGACAACTCGCTCGACTTCGTCGAGAACTTCCTCAAGCTCAACTTCGGCAACCTCGCCGAGCTGTACCAGGTGAACCCGGTGCTCGTGAAGGCGCTCGACCGGCTGCTCATCCTGCACGAGGACCACGAGCAGAACGCCTCCACATCGACGGTGCGCCTGGTCGGTTCGACCGAGGCCAACCTGTTCGCGTCCGTGTCGGCCGGCATCAACGCCCTCTACGGACCGCTCCACGGCGGCGCGAACGAGGCGGTGCTCACGATGCTCGCCCGCATCCGCGACTCGGGCGAGAGCGTCGGCAAGTTCGTGGAGCGGGTGAAGGCCAAGGAGGACGGCATCCGCCTCATGGGCTTCGGGCATCGTGTCTACAAGAACTACGACCCGCGCGCGAAGCTCGTCAAGGAGTCCGCCGACGAGGTGCTCGCGGACCTCGGCGTGAAGGATCCGCTGCTCGACATCGCGAAGGAGCTCGAGCAGATCGCCCTCAACGACGAGTACTTCCAGGAGCGACGCCTGTACCCGAACGTCGACTTCTACACGGGTGTCATCTACAAGGCGATGGGCTTCCCCACCCGGATGTTCACGGTGCTGTTCGCGATCGGCCGACTGCCCGGCTGGATCGCCCACTGGCGCGAGGCGAACGCCGACCCCGGCACCAAGATCGGTCGCCCCCAGCAGCTCTACGTGGGCCCGCCGGCCCGCCCCTGGCCTTCCGGCCGCTGATCCCGGCGCGCCTCCGCCGCACGCCCCTCCGCCACCCCAGAAATGCAGGAGTTCCGTCGACCGAACCCCGGATTCCCCGGGATCCGGTCGCATCCGCGCCCGTTTCTCCTGCATTTCTGAGGCGCCCTGCGATCCCGGCGGGTGTCGATCCCGTCGGGGCGCCGAGCGTGCCGCGCCGCACCATCACCCCAGAAACGCAGGAGCTTCGGGTGGCGAGGCCCGGCATTCCGGGGTGGACGGATGACCGGCGGCGGTTTCTCCTGCATTTCTGGGGAAGGGCGGGGCAGCGCGAGGCAGGGCGGGGAAGGGCGGGAAGGGCGGGGCAGGCTCAGCTGGGGCCCGGGGAGAGAGCGGGTGCGGTGGGGTGGGAGGACGTGCGACCGGATCGCGCTCAGCTGTGGTCGTTGCGGGCGATCGCCGCGCGGATCGCCGTGAGCACCTCGTCGGGCCGGTAGACCACCTGCGCGTAGCTGAAACGCAGCACCCGGTATCCGAGGGCGCTCAGCTTCGCGTCGCGCGCCCGGTCGTGTTCGAATCCGAGATGGTCGCCATGGAACTCCCGCCCGTCGACCTCGATGACCAGCCGGTCGCCGATCAGGAAGTCCACGCGCATGTCATCGATCCACTCCTGGATCCGAACCGAGATGCGGGCGCGGATCAGCAGCCCGCGAAGCACCGATTCGGGGAAGGAGCCGGACGCTGCGTCCGCGGCCTCGACGATCCACCGCGCGTGCCGGGGCAGGCGGCGCAGCAGGATGAGCAGCTCGCGACGCCGGATGAGGCCCAGGGCGAGCGCGCTGTCGAGCGACCCGAGCACCCACTCCGAGCGGAAGCACTTGGCGAGATCGACGATGCACTCCACGGGCGTCGCCCGGAAGCGGTCGAACGGCGCGCAAGGTCGCCAGTGGATGCGGATGCGGGGATCGGGTTCCTCGGACAGCCGCACCCTCATGTCGCCGGCGGTCCGCATCCGTGCGTGGCGTGGCGGGGCGGTGACGTGCAGGCGATCGTCGGGCGGCGTCCACATGCCGAAGGTCCGCGCCGCGCTCACACAGCCGAGCAGCCCGCCCACGCGCCACGCGGCGGCGAGCAGTTCGTCGACTCCGGGCAGGGCGTACCAGCCCTGCCGAATCCGCCGAACCCATCCGTGACGGGCCGCGTAGCTCAGCGCGGAGTAGCTCCATCCACGGCGCAGCAGGGCGAAGGCGGGGGCGAGGCCGCCGAGTTCGCGGATGTCGTTGCGCAGGTCCATCTGGCGACTGTCGCGCGTTGCGTGGACGGGGTGGCATCGCATCCGCGGCGCGGGGGCAACCCCGACCGTCCGCTCGGTGGGGAGGAGACGACAGCCTCAGAAATGCAGGAGACTCCGGGAACCGACCTCGGGTTGACAGGGTCGGCGGGCTCGAGTCGGCAAAAACTCCTGCATTTCTGGGAGGAGCCAGGGGAGGAGTCGGAGAAATGGCGGGGGAGGAGTGGGGGCGCGGCCGGGGGAGCGGCCGGCGGCTCAGGCGTGCAGGGCGGCGTTCAGTCGGATGCCGTGGCCGGCGCGGGGAAGCGCCTCGACCGCACCCGTCTGCGAGTTGCGGCGGAACAGGATGCCAGGAACGCCCGAGAGCTCCACGGCCTTGATGACGCGCGGCGCGCCCGAGCCGTCGAGCAGCGTCACCTTGGTGCCGGCCGTCACGTAGAGTCCGGCCTCCACGACGGAGTCGTCGCCGATCGAGATGCCGATGCCCGAGTTCGCTCCGAGCAGGGCGCGCTCGCCGATCACCACGCGCTCCGTCCCGCCTCCCGAGAGGGTGCCCATGATGGATGCGCCGCCGCCGATGTCGGAGCCGTCGCCGACGACGACGCCCTGCGAGATCCGCCCCTCCACCATCGAGGTCCCGAGGGTGCCGGCGTTGAAGTTCACGAAACCCTCATGCATGACGGTCGTGCCCGGCGCGAGGTGCGCGCCGAGGCGCACGCGCGAGGCGTCGGCGATGCGCACCCGGTCGGGCACCACGTAGTCGACGAGCCGCGGGAACTTGTCGATGCCGAGCACCGACACCCCCGCGCGCTGCAGCCGTGCCCGTGCATCCCGCAGCGTGTCGGGATGCACGGGGCCGGCGGTCGTCCAGGCGACGATCGGCAGGTGCCCGAACACCCCGTCGAGGTTGAGGCCGTTGGGTGCGACGAGCAGGTGCGACAGCAGGTGGAGGCGCAGGTAGGCGTCGGGGGTGGATGCGGGGGGCGCGTCGAGCTCGACCTCGACGAGCACCGGCTCCGTGCGCACCCCGCGTACGACGTCCTCGCCGACGCCCGTGAGCACCGCCTCGGGCACGGCGGCATCCGTCGCGGCCGCACCCAGGGCGGGCGCGGGATACCAGGTGTCGAGCACCGTCCCGTCGGCGGCGATCGTGGCGAGTCCGTGGCCCCAGGCGGTCGTCATGGTGCCAGGGTATCGGCTCGCTAGGCTGGCTCCGTGCCCGCGCTCGATGCTTTCGCCCCCGTCGCCGAGCTCACGCGGCAGCTCGTCGACATCCGCTCCGAGTCGGGCGACGAGGCCGCCGTCGCGGATGCCATCGAGGCGGTCGTGCGCGCCGCGCCGCACCTCGAGGTGGTGCGCGACGGCAATGTGATCGTCGCCCGCACCCGCCTGGGCCGCGCACAGCGCGTGGTGATCGCGGGCCACATCGACACCGTGCCGATCAACGGCAATGTGCCGTCCTGGCTCGGGGATGGCGTCGACGGCCCGGTGCTGTGGGGTCGCGGGACGGTCGACATGAAGGCGGGCTGCGCCGTCGCGCTCGCGCTCGCCGTGCAGCTGCCCGAGCCCGCGGTCGACGTCACCTGGGTCTGGTACGACAACGAGGAGGTCGACTCGAGTCTCAACGGTCTCGGCCGCATCGCCCGCGAGCGGCCGGAGCTGCTGGCGGCCGACTTCGCGATCCTCGGCGAACCGAGCGGGGCCGAGGTGGAGGGCGGATGCAACGGCACCATCCGCGTCGACGTCACCACCCGCGGCCGCCGCGCGCATTCCGCACGTGCGTGGATGGGCGAGAACGCCATCCACGCCGTCGCTCCTGTGCTCGCGCGCCTCGCGGCGTACCGGGCGCGCGAGGTGGAGGTGGACGGGCTCGTGTATCGCGAGAGCCTGTCGGCGGTGCGGATCTCGGGCGGGGTGGCCGGCAACGTGATCCCCGATGAGACCACCGTGCACGTCAACTACCGTTTCGCCCCCAGTCGCAGCGGCGCCGAGGCGCTGGCGCACCTCGAGGAGCTTTTCGCGGGGTTGCCCGTCGAGATCACGGTGGCCGACCTGGCCGAGGGCGCCCGCCCCGGCCTCGATGCGCCGCTCGCGCAGCAGTTCGTGGCCGCGGTGGGCGCCGAGGCTCGCCCCAAGTACGGCTGGACGGATGTGGCCCGCTTCAGCGCCCTTGGCATCCCGGCCGTGAACTTCGGCCCGGGCGACCCCTCGCTCGCCCACGCCGATGACGAGCGGGTGCCGCTCGCGCAGATCGACCGCGTCGAGACGGCCCTGCGCCGATGGCTGACCGCAGTGGTGTGATGCTCCGGCTGCGGGTGCTCTGGCGCCTCACGCCGTGGTGGGCGCGGGTGCTGCTCGTGTTCGCGGCGTCCCGGGTGGTGACGAGCGCCGTCATGCTCGTCTTCGCGGGCGTCGAAGGGCGTGCGAACGGCACCGCGACGCCCGACTTCTTCACCTTCGCGAGCAACTGGGACGGCCAGTGGTATTACCGCATCGCGCTCATCGGCTACCCGACCGAGCTGCCCGTCGACGCCGACGGGCACGTCACCGAGAACGCGTGGGCGTTCCTGCCGCTGTACCCCATGCTGCTGTCGGTGTTCGTGCGGATCGGGTTGCCGTTCCCGGTGGTGGCCGTGGTGGTGTCGCTGCTGGCGGGGGCCGTCGCCGCCCTGCTGTTCGAGCGGCTGCTGCGCGAGGCGGGGCTCTCGCCGGGCACCGCGCTGTTCGGGGTCGTGCTGCTGTGCACCGCACCGCTCTCGCCGCTGTTCCAGGTGGCGTACGCGGAGGCGCTCGGTCTCGCCCTGCTGTTCGGGGCGCTGCTGCTCGTGCAGCGGCAGCGTTTCGTGGCGGTGATCCCGGTCGTGGTGCTGCTGGCCTTCACCCGGCCGTCGGCGCTGGCCTTCGCACTCTTCCTGCTGCTGTACCTCGTGGTGCGCATCGTGCGGGCGCGCCGGGATGCGCGGGCGCATCCGCTGCCCGCCGGGGAGTTCGCCGGGATCGTCGTCGCGGGTCTCGTGAGCGCCGCCGCGGGGTTCGCCTGGCCCGCGATCGCCTGGGCGGTGACCGGCGTTCCCTCGGCCTACCTCGATACCGAGCTCGCCTGGCGCGCGGGCTACGTCGGGTTCGGGCACCTCGTGCCGTTCCAGGGATGGATGCAGGGCCTGGCCTTCTGGTTGCGCTTCGCGGGGGTCCCGGATGCCGCGGCAGGCGCGCTCGGCGTCGTCCTCGTCCTCGTGCTGGCGGCGGCGTTCGCCGCGTTCCTGTTCAGTCCGTGGGCGCGGCGGCTGGGCGTCGAACTGCGCCTGTGGCTCGCGGCCTACGCCGTCTATCTGTTCGCGGTGTTCTTCCCGCAGTCGAGCACCTGGCGACTGCTGATGCCGCTCGCCCCCGCGCTGGGGGCCTTCGCGGTGCCGCGGTCGCGGCTGTGGCGTGCGGGGCTCGTCGTGCTCGGGGTGGTGGCGCAGCTGCTGTGGGTCGACGCGGTGTGGTGGCGCGGCCCCGGCGACTGGAGCCCGCCGTAGCGAGACGTCCCCCGATTCGTGCGTGTCGGCGCGATACGGGATAATGAGGAGGTAACCGTTGAAAGGGGACATCTCATGGCAGCCATGAAGCCGAGGACCGGTGACGGCCCGATGGAGGCTGTGAAGGAGGGTCGCCTCATCATCGTGCGCGTTCCGCTCGAAGGCGGCGGCCGCCTCGTGGTCTCGGTCAACGACGACGAGGCCAAGGAGCTCCACGACGCCCTCGCGAGCGTCATCGCCGGCTGAGACCGACAGCGGCGGCTGCGGGCTCAGTCGCCCGTCTTGACCAGCTGAAGCAAGCCGTCGCCCGCAATGCTGAGGGCGGCGGTCACCGCGCTCGACTCCGCGATCGTCGTGAGCAGCGCCCGGAAGTCGGCGACCGTCTCGTCGCGCTGAGCCGGATCGGCGACGCGCCCCTTCCACAGCGCGTGAGCGACCGCGACGATGCCGCCCTTCCGCGCGATCCGCAGACCGTGCTCCACGTAGTCGAGCACGGATGCCGGGTCGGCATCCACGAGCACGAGGTCGTAGGCGCCGTCGTTCATGCGCGGCAGCACCTCGCGTGCGCGGCCGGAGATGAGGCGCACCCGGGCCTGCCCGATCCCGGCCTCGGTGAACGACTGGCGGGCGCGCTGCTGGTGGTCCACCTCGACGTCGATCGTCGTGAGCGTCGCTTTCGGGGCGCCCTGCAGCAGCCACAGGCCGCTCACGCCCGCGCCGGTGCCGATCTCGAGGATGCTCTTCGCGTCGATCGCCGCCGCGAGCACCGCGAGCTGCGCGCCGACCGCGGGGGAGATCGGGTCGATGCCGAGCTCGAGCGAATGCTGGCGCGCGCCCTGGGTGGCCGGGGGCTCCGCCGGGAACTCCTCGGCGAACTTCCAGCTCAGGTCCTTCTCGGCCACGCGTCCTCCGATCGGGCAGTAGGGGCACACCCAGACTAGGGCCGGGCACAGGCGACGCCGGTTATCCTGAGCGGGTGTCCTTCGGGTTGACCTTCGACAAGCTGATCATCATCCTGGTGATCGCCGTGTTCCTGGTCGGCCCCGAACGGCTGCCCGGCTACGCGGCCCAGCTCGCGCGGTTGACGCGTTCGCTGCGGAACATGGCCAACGGCGCCAAGGATCGCATGCGCGAGGAGATGGGACCGGAGTTCGACGAGGTCGACTGGGCCAAGCTCGATCCGCGCAAGTACGACCCGCGGCGCATCATCCGCGACGCGCTGCTCGAGGACGAGCCCGCGGCGGTCGCGGCGGTCGCCGCGGCGCCCAGTCGACGCGGGGCTGCGACCGCCTACGAGCTGCGGCAGCGACGGCTCGGCAAGGGCGCGGTGCCGCCCTTCGACGGCGAGGCGACCTGAGGGACCGAGGTGATCGAGGAGCGCCGCCGCAGGCGTCGCGCCTCGAGGTCACCGCCGGCGGATGCCCTTGAGCGCCTTGAGCGCCACCACCATGAGCCCGGTCAGCTTCGCGAACTCGGGACCGGTGCGCGGCAGCTGCATGAGACCCGTCGACTCGGCCACCGTCGTCGCGTCGGTGAAGCGGGTGAGCCCGTCGACCCCGTTGCGGCGACCCAGTCCCGACTGCTTCACCCCGCCCATCGGGGCGTCGATCGAGCCGAAGGTGGCGCGGTAGCCCTCGTTGATGTTGACGGATCCCGCCCTCAGCCGCGCGGCGACGGCGCGTGCCCGGCGGCGCGAACCGCTCATCACGGAGGCGTTGAGGCCGAACTCGGTGTCGTTGGCGGCGGCGACCGCGGCATCCGCATCGTCCACCACGGTGACGGCGACGAGCGGGCCGAAGGTCTCGTGCCCGAAGCACTGCATCTCGGCTGTCACGTCGGTGAGCACGGTCGGCTCGATCATGTAGGGACCGAGGTCGGGGCGGACGGAGCCGCCCGCGAGCACGGTGGCGCCCTTCGCGACCGCGTCGTCGAGGTGGTCGGTGACGCGGGCGAGCTGGGCGGCGCTCGCGAGCGAGCCGACGTCCGCGGTGTAGTCGAAGTCGGTGCCCAGCGAGAGGTGGGCGACGCGTTCGGCGAACGCCGGGATGAAGCGGTCGGCGACGCCCTTCTCGACGTAGATGCGCTCGACCGAGACGCACAGCTGCCCGGCGGCGGAGAAGCATCCGTAGGCGGCATCCGCGGCGGCCTTCTCGGGGTTCACATCGTCGAGCACGATGAGCGGGTTCTTGCCGCCGAGCTCGAGGGAGGCGCCGATGAGCCGGCCCGCCGCGCGCTGGGCGACCGTGCGACCGGTGGCCGTGGACCCTGTGAAGCACACGTAGTCGGCCTGGTCGATGACCGCGGAGCCGATCTCGGCGCCGGGGCCGGTGACCACCGCCCAGAGCTCGGGCGGCAGTCCCGCGTCGACGAAGGCGCGACGGGCGAGCAGTACCGAGAGGGTGCCCTGGTCGTCGGCCTTCTGCAGCACGCCGTTGCCGGTGGCGAGTGCGGGGGCGATGTCCATGAGGGCGAGGCTGAGCGGGTAGTTCCACGGGGTGATGACGCCGATCAGGCCCTTGGGGGTGCGGCGCACGCGCGTGCGCCAGACGAGGGGGATGCCGGCGCGGCGGGCGCTCGTGCCCAGGATGCGGCGGGCGCTGAGGGCCGCGTAGCGGGTGGCGGCGGCGGAGGTGAAGACCTCCTCGAAGGCCTGGCCGCGGGTCTTGCCGGTCTCGGACTGCACCGCATCCAGCAGCAGTTCGCGGCGTTCGAGGAAGAGGTCGTGACCCCTCAGGAGCACGGCGCGGCGGTGGGCGTCGCCCGCGGCCGCCCAGGCGCGCTGGGCGTCGCGCACGCGAGCGGCGGCGTCCTGCACCTCGGCGACCGTCGAGTGGGGGAGCGTGTACAGCTCCTCGCCCGTGAAGGGGGCGATGACCGAGACGGGAGGCGCTGTGCGGCCGGCGAGCTCCTTCGTGAGCTCGTCGGCGAGCGACCGGGGCAGCAGTGAGCCGGGCATGCGTCGAGTCTAAGTGGGACGCTCGTCCCACTTCTCCGCCCCACACGGGGGTGGCCCACCCTCGTTGGTTGAGTGCCGCCGGAGGCGGCGTGCCCGTTGCTTAAGTGCCGCCGGAGGCGGCGTGCCCGTTGCTTGAGTTGCCGCCGGAGGCGCCGCCCCCCGTTGGTCGAGTTGCCGCCGGAGGTGCCCCACCCTCGTTGGTTGAGTAGCCGCCGGAGGCGGCGTATCGAAACCACCCCCAGCCCCTCCTCCACAGAACTGTGTTCGACCCGTGATCCACGAATTGTTGGTGATGATAGCATTCTCGTTCGATCGATGGGATGATGGATCATGCCCTCGATCCCCGCCCTCCTCGCCACCATCGGCGACACGACGACAGCTGTGGTGTTGCCGGTGGTGGGGGTGCTGTCGGATCAGGAACTGGTGGACGGGCAACGGCTCATCGCCCAGGTGCGTCGGCGGCTGGATGCGGTGGCTGCGGCGGTCGCGGGGGAGATCGCCCACCGGTCCCGCCGCGAGCTCGGACACGACGGACTGGCCGCCCGCCGAGGTCAACGTTCCGCAGAGGGGCTGATCTCCCAGTTGACGGGCGGGTCGACGCGTGACGCACACACCCTCGTGAAGGCTGCGCAACTGCTTCCGGTGGCGGAACGGCGCCCGGATGCGGCCCCGGTCGCCCGATGGCTTCAGCTGATCGGGGACGCGGTCGCTCAGGCCACGATCTCGGTGGATGCGGCAGAGGTGATCCGCACCCGCCTCACCCAAGCCGCCAGGGACTCCGATGACATGGCCCGCCTGGACGCGCTCGCGAACGCCGCGGAGACTCTCGTCCAGGCGGCGCCGCTGCTGACCCTGGAGCAGCTCGCGACCCGTGCCGGGCGCCTGCGCGACGAACTCGACCTCGCCGGCATCGCCGCCCGTGAGGAACAGTTGCGTGACAAGCGCTCCCTGCGGGTCTCGAAGCAACTCGACGGCATGACCCGCATCACCGGACTGCTGGATCCCGAATCGGCCGCGGTCGTCGTGCCGATCCTCGACGCCGCCACCTCACCCCGACGCGGCGGACCGAGGTTCGTGAACCCGGAGCAGGTGCAACGCGCGGAGGATCTGATGCGGGACCAGCGCACCACCGAGCAACTCACCCTCGACACCCTCGTCGAACTGATCCGGATCGGCTCCCGGGTGGATGACGGGAGACTCCTCGGCGACCGCACACCCGCGGTGCGGATCCTCGTCACGAAGCGCGACCTCGAGACGGTCGGGCCTGATGGTCACCCGGTGGGTGCAGCGTTCTTCGAAGGACAAGACACCGCCGTCTCGATTCAGACGGCGGAACGGTTCATCTGCGCGGGTGGTGCGATCCCGATCCTGTTCGACGGAGACGGGAAGGTCCTCAACCTGGGTCGGGAGCAGCGTCTCTTCACCCGGAAGCAACGCCTCGTCATGGCTGCCCGGGATGGCGGGTGTCTCATGTGCGACCGGCCACCATCCTGGACCGAAGCCCACCACATCAACCACTGGGATCAGCATCACGGCCGTACCGACATCGATGACGGGGTGCTGCTGTGCACGTTCTGCCACCTGAAAGTCCACAACCACGGATGGCGCATCACCCGCACCGGCGCCAACTACCACCTCGTCCACCCCGATGACGACGGCATCCTGAGGCGCACACCCCTGCCCTCCCGCAGCCCCGCCTACGACCGCCTCCGCAACACCGCCTAACCCCCGTGCAACAGCAGCTGGTCGAGGAGCGCCGCCACCGGCGACGCGCCTCGAGACCCCCCCCACCCTGCTGTGCGGGTCTCGATACACGCCGCTACGCGGCGCACTCGACCAACGAGAAACGCCAACCCTCGAGACGCGACAGCCGCGCGCCTCGACCGACGAGGTGCGGCATCCCGCGTTTACTCGTCGGTTGAGTGCCGCCGAAGGCGGCGTATCGAAACCAACACCCACGCACACGTTCCCCGCACCGCGGGGCGATCCCGACCGGGCCGCCACGCGCCCGATAGGGTGACGCGCATGACGACGCCGTCGGGCGCACTGCGCGCATCCGTGATCGCCCGCTACGCCGCGGGGTCGATCGGCACGGGCGGCTTCGCCACCCTGCCGGGCCTCCTACTCGCGATCTACCTCACCGATACGCTCGGCGTCGCCGCCATCTGGGTGAGCGTCATCCTCATCGTCGCCAAGATCTGGGACGTCATCATCGACCCCGTGATCGGCGGCCGCAGCGACCGCAGCCTCGCCCGCACCGGCTCCCGCCGCCGCTTCATGCTCATCGGCGCCATCCTGCTGCCCGTGTTCTTCGTGCTCACCTTCGCCGCGGCGCCGGGCCTCGGGCCGCTCGCGAGCGGCGGGTGGGTGCTTGTCGCGTTCGTGCTCGCCGCCACCGCGTTCAGCCTCTTCCAGGTGCCCTACATCGCCCTCCCCGCCGAACTCACCCCCGACTACGACGCCCGCACCCGCCTGCTGTCGGTGCGGGTCGTCGTGCTGACCATCGCGATCCTGCTGTTCGGCGCCGGCGGCCCCGCCCTGCGCGGCGTCTTCGGCGGTGAGACCCCGGCCGGGTACCTCGGGATGGCGGCCGTCGCAGGCGTGCTGCTCGGCGTCGGGATGCTGGTGGCCTCCTTCTCGGCACCCCGCGAACCCGTCGGACCGACCCCGCCCCGGCAACCGCTCGCCGCCTACTACGCCGACGGCATCGCCGTGCTGCGCCGCAGCCGCGCCTTCCGCGCGCTCCTGGCCACCTTCCTGCTGCAAGCCCTCGCGACGGGCATGATGCTCGCCGGCGCCGCCTACATCGCCAAATGGGTGCTGCGGGACCCCGACAACGGCACCACCTTCCTGTTCATCGCGCTCATCGCTCCCGCCCTCGTGTGCGCGCCGCTGTGGGCGGTGATCGCCCGCCGCACCGGCAAGGAGTGGGCGTTCGGGCTCGCCTCGATCCTGTTCGGCCTCGCCGCGATGTCGCTCGTGCTGCTCGTGTGGGTGCCGGGCGCCTGGCTGTACGCCCCGGTCGCCGTCGCGGGTGCCGCCTACGCGGGCATGCAGACCCTGCCGATGGCGATGCTCCCCGATGTCATCTCGCACGACGCGGCGCGTCACGGCACCGGCCAGGCGGGGGTCTTCGGCGGGGTCTGGACCGCGGGGGAGACCACCGGGATGGCGCTCGGCTCGGTCGCCCTCACCCTCGGACTCGCCCTCACCGGCTACCGGGAGGGCGTCGCCGGCCAGGTGGTCGAGCAGGGGCCGAACGCCCTCGCCGGCATCGTGCTCGGCTTCAGCATCGTGCCGGCCATCATGATCGCCCTCAGCCTGTGGACGCTCGGACGCTACCCGCTGCGCCGTCACGACATCGAGCCCGTCGAGCCTGTCGCGGTGGAGCCCGCGCCGTGAGCGAACTCGTCCGCGACGCCGCCGGCGTGCTCGCGCGCCTCGACGCCCTGCGCGCCGCCGACCCGCCCACCCACGGTGGGCACGTGCTGAGCTACGTGTACGACTCGGGTCTCGCCGCCCTCGACGAGCTCGCCGCCGCCGCCATCCGCGCCGTGCAGCCGGTGAACGGACTCGACCCCACCACCTTCGGCTCCGTCGCCGTGCTCGAAGCCGAACTCGTGGGCTTCGTGCGCGAACTGCTGCACGGCGACGAGGAGGTGGTCGGCTCGGTCACCACGGGCGGTACCGAGAGCTGCCTGCTCGCCGTCAAGACCGCACGCGAGGTGTGGCGCGCGGCGCATCCGCACGGGGTGCCGCGACTCGTGGCGCCGAGCACCGTGCACGCCGCCTTCCAGAAGGCCGCCGCCTACTTCGGCCTGGACCTCGATCTCGTGCCGGTCGGTTCCGACGGCGCCGTCGCCGCGGCGGACGTCGTGGCGCGCCTCGGCGACGACGTCGCGCTCGTCGTGCTCTCCGCGCCGAACTACCCCTTCGCGGCGCTCGACCCCGTCGGCGCGGTGGCATCCGCCTGCGCCGCCCACGGCATCCCGCTGCATGTGGACGCGTGCATCGGCGGGCTCGTGCTGCCGTTCTGGACGGATGCCGCGGGCGCCCCGCTGCCCGACTGGGACTTCCGGGTGCCCGGCGTCACGAGTGTGAGCGCCGACCTGCACAAGTTCGGCTACGCCCCGAAGGGCGCCTCGGTGCTGCTGCAACGCGGCCGCGATCGGCAACGGCACCAGTTCTTCGCCACCACGCGCTGGCCGGGGTACCCGGTCGTCAACCCGACGATCCTCGGCTCGAAGTCGGCCGGCCCGCTCGCCGCCGCGTGGGCGATCACGCAGGCGCTCGGGGTGGACGGGTTCGCGGCACTCGCGACATCCTGTGCGCGGTCGACGGCGCGCCTGCGGGAGGCGATCGACGGGATCGAGGGGCTGCGGGTCGTGGGGGAACCGGTCGGCCCGCTGCTCGCGGTCGCCGCCGACGAGCGCGTGCCCGCCGACCGCCGTGTCGACCCGCACCACTGGGCGGACGCGGTGCGCGCCCACGGCTTCGTGCTGCAGCTGCAGCCGGCACTCGCGCAGCCCGGCGGCGCCGCCTTGCCGGCGACCACCCACCTCACGATCACCCCCGTCACCGAGTCGGTGCTCGCCCCGCTCACCGCGGCGCTCGTGGCGGGCGCCGACGCCGTGCGCGGCACCCCGCACGTGGACGGGGCGGCGCTGCTCGCCCAACTGCCACCGCTCGGCCCTGTTGCCGCCGCACTCGACGCCGACGCCCTCGACGCCGACACGGCGTGGGCGCTGCTGCAGGGCTTCGGCATCGGCGGGGGCGCGGAACTGCCGGACGCGCAGGCGCCGCTCGTGGCGCTCATCGAGACGCTGCCCGCACCGCTCGCCGAGCGGCTGCTCGTCGAGCTGCTGGGGCGGCTCGTCGAACCGCGCCCCGCTCGCTGACCGCGGCCCGCTCCGGGTCTGCCGGGGTGGTGGTCTCGAGACGCGTCCGCTGCGCGGGCGCTCCTCGACCACCGGAGAGTGCTGCGGCCCGCGGATCTCGATACACCGCGCTTCGCGCGGCACTCGATCAGCGGGGTGGGGCGCGGGGCGAGGCGGCGCGGGGTGGAGCGGGTCGGGCGGGTCGGGCGGGTCGGGCGGGGTGGGTCGGGCGGGGCGGGTCGGGCGGGCTCGGGCGGGGCGGGGTGCGGGGGCTACAGCAGGGGGCGGCCGGCGAGGCCCCGGCCGCGCGCGGCGAGCGTGTCGGCGAGGGCGACGACCGCGGCGGCGGCCGGATCCGCAGCGGAGCCGAGCACGAGCGGCGCACCCGCATCGCCGGCCGACGTCACGGCGGCCGAGAGCGGGATGCGCGCGAGCACCGGCACATCCAGCCGCCGGGCGACCTCGTCGCCGCCACCCGAGCCGAACACCCCGCCCGTCATGTTCTCGACCACCCCGATGACGGTCTGCCCGGTCTGCCGCGCGACGAGCCCCGAGCGCTCGGCGACCCCCGCGGCCGCCGCCTGCGGGGTCGTCACCACCACCACCTCCGCGTTCGGCAGCAGCTGCCCGAGCGTGATCGCCACATCCCCGGTGCCGGGCGGCAGGTCGAGCAGCAGCACGTCGAGGTCGCCGAAGTAGACGTCGCTGAGGAACTGCTGCATCGTGCGGTGCAGCAGCGGCCCGCGCCACGAGACGGGCGTGCCGTCGTCGACGAACATGCCGATCGAGATCACCTTCACCCCGTGCGCGACGGGCGGCAGGATCATGTCGCCCACCTGGGTGGGCTTGGCGTCCCCGATGCCCAGGATGCCGGGGATCGAGAAGCCGAACACGTCGGCATCCACGAGCCCCACGGTGAGCCCGCGCGCGGCGAGTGCGACGGCGAGCTCGGCGGTGACGGTCGATTTGCCGACGCCGCCCTTGCCGGAGGTGATCGCGATCACGCGGGTGAGGGTGCCGGGCCCGAACGGCATCCGCCGCACCCCGCGCAGGCGGGTGACGAGCGCCTCGCGCTCGGTGGGCGTCATCACCCCCACCTCGAGCTCGAGCGCCGAGATGCCGGGCACGCCGAGCACCGCCTGGCGCACGTCCTGCTCGATGCGGTCGGCCGCGGGGCAGCCGACGATGGTCAGCCGCAGCGCCACGCGTGCCGTCGAGCCCTCGACGGACACCTCGGGCACCATGTCGAGCTCGGTGATGGGGCGCCGGATCTCGGGATCCTGCACGCGGGCGAGCGCCGCGCGCACCGCATCCGCGGTGGTCACCGCACGACCTCGTCCGGCTCCTTGTCCTTGTCGAGCTCGTCGAGCAGGGCGCGCAGCTCTGCCCGGATGAAGTCCTTCGTGGCCATCTCCTTCACCGCGAGCCGCAGCGCCACCACCTCGCGCGCGAGGTATTCGGTGTCGGCGAGGTTGCGCTCGGCGCGCTGCCGGTCCTGTTCGATCTGCACGCGGTCCCGGTCGTCCTGGCGGTTCTGCGCCAACAGGATGAGGGGGGCCGCATAGGAGGCCTGGAGCGAGAGGATGAGCGTCAGCAGGGTGAAGTTCTGGGCGCGCGGGTCGAACTGCAGCGGCACCGGGGCCATCGTGTTCCAGCTGAGCCACACGGTGACGAAGACCGTCATGCCGATGAGGAAGTAGCTCGTGCCCATGGCGCGGGCGAACGCCTCCGAGAAGCGGCCCATTCGGTCGCGCCCCGAGGAGCGGAAGACGAACGCCGGGCGGATGCCCTTCGGCGAGTCGTAGGGGATGTCGTTACGACGTGCCATGCGAGGTCCTCCTTCCGCGGGTCGGGATGGCTGCGGTGCCGGTGGTCACGGGTTCGGGATGGTCTTCCCTCGTGGAACTTCGCCAGTCATCCGGCAGGAGGTAGTCGAGGACGTCGTCGATGGTCACCACCCCGACGAGTCGGTGCTTCTCGTCGACGACGGGAAGCGAGACGAGGTTGTAGCTGGCGAGGATGCGCGAGACCTCGGCGGCGCTCGTCTCCGGCGAGACGGGTTCGAGGCTCGCGTCGAGCAGCGTGCCGAGCCGCTCGTGCGGCGGGTAGCGCAGCATCCGCTGGAAGTGCACCACCCCGAGGAAGCGTCCGGTCGGCGGTTCGTAGGGGGGCAGGGTGACGCACACCGCGGCGCCCAGGGCGGGTGCCAGCTCATGACGACGGATGAGGGCGAGCCCTTCGGCGACGGTCGCGTCGGCCGAGACGATGATCGGCTCGGTCGTCATGAGCCCGCCGGCGGTCTCCGGGGCGTAGTTGAGCAGGAAGCGCACGTCTTCGGCCTCTTCGGGCTGCATGAGCTCGAGGAGGGTCTCGCCGCGTTCCTCGGGCAGCTGCGCGATGAGGTCGGCGGCGTCGTCGGGCTGCATCTGGTCGAGCACGTCGGCTGCGCGCTCGTCGTCGAGCTGGGTGAGGATGTCGACCTGCTCCTGCTCGGGCATCTCTTCGAGGGCGTCGGCGAGGCGGTCGTCGGGGAGTTCCTCGGCCACCTCGATGCGGCGGTCCTCGGGCAGGTCGAGCAGCGTGGATGCCAGGTCGGCGGGCAGCAGGTCGGAGTAGGTGGCGATGAGCTGTTCGGCGGACTGCGCCTCGCCCGTGTCGGTCTTCTCGCGCACCTTGTCCCAGCTGGTGAGCAGGGTGGCGCCTTTGCCGAAGGGGGCCGGGCTCGTGCGGGGGCGCCGCAGGAAGAGCTCGCCGATCTTCCATTCGCCGGGCGCGTCGTTCTCGATGGCGACGTCTTCGATGGTGGCGTCGCCGGATCCGTCGCGCAGCGACACGCGGCGGCCGAGGAGCTCGGCGATCACCCGCACCTCGCCGCCGCGCTGCTCGAAGCGGCGCAGGTTGATGAGGCCGGTCGTGATGATCTGGCCGCCGCCGATGCTCGTGATGCGGCCGATGGAGACGAAGACGCGTCGGCGTCCCGGGATCTCGACGATGAGGCCGACGACGCGCGGCGAGTCGGTGTTGCGGTACACGACGAGCACGTCGCGCACCTTGCCGACCTTGTCGCCGTGGGGGTCGAAGACGCTTCCGCCGGCCAGGCGGGCGACGAAGACTCTCGTGGCGCTCACGTGAAAACCCTACTCGCCGGATGCCACAATGAACTCGTGTCCAACCCCTCGCCTTTCGCGCGCCGCGGCGCCCCGCTCACGGTGCCCCAGGGGGACGTGCTGGGCACCTACGACAGCTACCCGGAGGCCCAGAAGGTGGTCGACCGGCTCGCGAAGGCCGATTTCCCGATCGCGAAGCTCGCGATCGTCGGCAACAACCTGACGAGCGTCGAGATCGTGACCCGCAAGCGCTCCTGGAACCGGGCGGCGCTCTCCGGCATCCTGAGCGGCGCGTGGCTGGGACTGTTCATCGGCCTGCTGCTGAGCTTCCTCTCGCCGACGTTCACCTGGCAGTTGTTCGCGGCGGCCGTGTTCATCGGTGCCGCGTTCGGGCTGTTCCTGCAGTTGGCCGGCTACGCGGTGAGCCGCCGCAACCGGGACTTCGAGTCGATCGCGCAGGTGCTCGCCGCGAACTATCAGATCATCCTGGAGCCCGGGCAGCTGGCGCGGGCGCAGGAGCTGCTCGCGCGCAACCCCTAACGCCGCCCGGCCTTCGCGGCGAACAGCACGCGCGTGAGCACCACGGCGATCGCGAGGATGAGCGCGCACCAGCCGATCGCCCACCCCGCGCTGTCGCCGATGTCGGTGCCGAGCAGCAGTCCGCGGATGGTCTCGATGATGGGGGTGAGGGGCTGGTTGCGGGCGATGCCTTGCAGCCATTCGGGCATCGAGTCGACCGGGACGAAGGCGCTCGAGAGGTAGGGAACGAACATCAGGAAGAACCCGTAGCCGCTCGCCGCCTCGGGGCTCGACGCGGCGAGTCCGATCGCCGCGAACAGGTAGGTGATGGCGAGGATGTAGGCCGCGACGAGCGCGAACATCCCGACCCAGTCGAGCAGCGTGCCGGTCGGCCGGAAGCCGACGAGCACGGCGACGCCGACGACGATGGCGGTGGCGACGAGGTTGCGCACGAGGCTTGCGACGACGTGGCCGGTGATGACGGTCGCGGCGCGCAGCGGCATGGTGCGGAAACGCTCGATGACGCCCGCTTTCATGTCGTTCGCGACGTCGACGGCCGTCGAGGCGGCGCCGAATCCGGCGCACAGCAGGATGATGCCCGGCACGACGTAGTCGACGTAGCTGCCGCTCGGGTCGATGGCGCCGCCGAACACGTAGGTGAACAGCAGCATGAGCACGGTCGGCAGGGCGATGGCCATGACGAGCGCGTCGGGGGTGCGGAGGCTGTGCAGGAGGCTGCGCCAGACGAAGGTCGCGGTGACGGTGGCGCGGGTGGCGCGCGGGGGGAGCGCTGCAGCGTTGAGCACGGACATGGGTCAGGCCTCCTGGTCGACGAGGGTGCGGGGTGCGGGGCTGCCGGTGACGGCGAGGAAGACGTCGTCGAGGCTGGGGGAGCGCAGCGACACCGTGCCTGCGGCATCCGCGGGCAGCGCCGCGAGGGCGGCGCGCAGTCCGGCGAGGGTGCCGTCGGTGGGGGTCTCGATGAGCGGCGCGCCGTCGGTGTCGTGGAGGGCGAGCACTTCGGTGCCGACGCGGGCCTTGAGTTCGGCGGCGGTGCCGTCGGCGACGATGACGCCGTGTTCGAGCACGGCGACCCGGTCGGCGAGCCGGTCCGCCTCTTCGAGGTACTGGGTGGTGAGCAGCACGGTCGTGCCGGCCGCCGCGAGGGCGCGGATCTCGTCCCACAGCCCTTGTCGGCTGCGGGTGTCGAGGCCCGTGGTGGGTTCGTCGAGGAACACGACGGGGGGCGTGCGGATGAGGCTCAGGGCGAGGTCGAGCCGACGGCGCATGCCTCCCGAGTAGCTCGCGACGCGCTTGCCGGCGGCGTCGGCGAGTCCGAAGCGGTCGAGCAGCTCCTCGGCCCGCTCGCGTGCGGCGCGGCGGCCGAGCCCGGAGAGCCGCGACATCATCCGCAGGTTCTCGCGACCGGTCAGCACCTCGTCGACGGCGGCCGACTGCCCGGTGACGCTGATCACCCGGCGCACCGCGTCGGCGTCGCGCACCACGTCGAAGCCGCAGACGCTCGCGCTGCCGGCGTCGGGTGCGACGAGGGTGCTGAGGATGCCGAGTGTCGTGGTCTTGCCGGCGCCGTTGGGCCCGAGGAGGGCGAGGATGCTGCCGGCGGCGATCTCGAGGTCGAGCTCGTGCAGCACGCGTGTCGCGCCGAACGATTTGCTGACGCCCCGCAGGGCGATGGCGACGTTCATGGGGATCCTTCCCTACTCATTGAGTGCGACGTAAACTGTTTATGTCGCATACCATAGTGTATGGCATACACAATGAAGGGTTCGGATGTCAAGCGCGTCTACGATCGGAACACCATGAGCGAGACCTCCGAGCCCGAACTGCCCCGCGCGGTCGCGCTCGCCTGGGGCGTCGCCGCGCATCCCCAGCGCGGCCCCAAGCGCGAGCTCTCCATCGAGCGCATCGTCGACACCGCGGTCGCCCTCGCCGACGAGGGCGGCCTCGCCGCGGTCTCGATGTCATCCGTCGCGACCGCGCTCGGCTTCACGCCCATGTCGCTCTACCGCTACATCACCTCCAAGGACGACCTGCTCGTCCTCATGCAGGAGCGCGGCATCGGTCTGCCGCCGGAGCGCGTGCTCGAGGCGGACGGCTGGCGGGCCGGGCTCCACACCTGGGCCCACGCCACCGCGGAGGCGTACCTCGAGCACCCGTGGTTGCTCGACATCCCGATCGACGGCACCCCGTCGACCCCCAACAACCTGGCCTGGCTGGACGCTGCGCTCACGGTGCTCGCCCCGGTCGCGGCAAGCGACGACGCCAAGCTCGGCATCGTGCTCGCCCTCATCGCCCAGGTGCGCTGGCAGGCGACGGTCGAACGCGGCTACCGCGCCGTCGCGGCGCGCGGCGACGACCCGGAGGAGCACGACGCCGGCATCGAGGCGCTGCTCGCGGAGCTCGTCACGGTCGACGAGTTCCCCGCGGTGCGTCGGGCGATCGACGCCGGTGCGTTCTCACCGGTGCCGGGCGGCGACCCCTTCGCGTTCGGGCTGGAGCGCCTGCTCGACGGCATCCAGAGCTACCTCGACGCCGGATCGGCCGCCGCACCCGATCCGACGCCCGCCGACCCGATCGAGGCGCAGGCCGCGCGGGATCCGAAGGTCAAAGAGGCGGTCAGGGCGCGGCGGGAGGCCGAGCGGCAGCTGCGCGAAGCCCGCAAGCGCGAGCGCGAGCGGATGCGCGAAGCGCGCGAGCGCCTGCGCCGCTGAGGCGCCGTCCCTCGCCGGATCCGAGGAGCCGCACGAGGAAACTCGCCACACCGCCTGCGGCGGCACGCGATCAGCGCGTGGTGGCGGCCATCCACTCCTCGACCTCGTCGGCCGTGCGCGGGATGCCCGCCGAGAGGTTCTCGGCGCCGTCCGCGGTCACCACGATGTCGTCCTCGATGCGCACCCCGATACCGCGATACTCCTCGGGAACGGTCAGATCGTCGGGCTGGAAGTACAGCCCCGGCTCGATCGTGAACACCATGCCGGGCTCCAGCACGCCGTCGAGGTAGAGCTCGCGGCGGGCCTGCGCGCAGTCGTGCACGTCGATGCCCAGGTGGTGGCTCGTGCCGTGCACCATGTAGCGGCGGTGGTACTGCGCGTCGGGCTCGAGCGAATCCTCGGCGCTCACCGGCAGCAGCCCCCACTCGGCGGTGCGCGCCGCGATGACCTTCATGGCCTCCGCGTGCACCTCGCGGAACCGGATGCCGGGTCGCACGATCGCGAAAGCCGCATCCGCGGCCTCGCGGACCGCCTCGTAGATGCGGCGCTGCACGGGGGTGAAGGTGCCCGACACGGGCAGGGTGCGGGTGATGTCGGCGGTGTAGAGCGAGTCGAGCTCGACCCCCGCGTCGAGCAGCAGCAGGTCGCCCGGGACCACGGGGCCGTCGTTGCGGGTCCAGTGCAGGATGCAGGCGTGCGGGCCCGATGCGGCGATCGTGTCGTAGCCGACGGCGTTGCCCTCCGCGCGCGCGCGACGATTGAAGGTGCCCTCGATGAGGCGCTCGCCGCGCTCATGCGCGACGATCTGCGGCAGATCCGCGATGACGTCGTCGAAACCGAGCTTCGTCGCGGCGACCGCGGCCCGCAGCTCGGCGAGCTCGAACTCGTCCTTCACGAGGCGCAGCTCGCTGACCGCGCGACGCAGCTCCGCATCCCCCACGGACGCCTCGGCGGCCTCGTCGGCGAGCGGGTCGACGCCGCGCAGCACGAGCGCCGCCCCCTCGACGGCGCCGAACTCGCTGAGCGGCCGCGTCTCGAGGGCCAGCTCCGCCGCCACGTGGGCGAGCGAGGGACGCGGGCCCGTCCAGAACTCGCCGACCGCCGCGTTCGCGTAGAACTCGTCGGAGTCCCGGCCCGCGCTGGGGGTGAAGTACAGGGTGGCGGCGCCCTCCGCGGGACCGATCACGAGCACGCTTCCGGGCACGGTGTCGCTCGCCCAGCCGGTGAGGTGCGAGAAGGCCGAGTGCGCCCGGTAGGGGTAGTCGGTGTCGTTCGAGCGCTCCTTGGCGGGGCCCGCCGGGATCACGATCGCCCGGTCGGGGAACTGGGCGGCCAGACGCAAGCGGCGCGCGGCCGCGTAGGCCGCCTGGGCGCGCGGCGACGGTGCGACGTCGGGGCGCTCCGCCCAGCCGGAGAAGATGAAGTCGCGGAACGCGTCGGAGGTGGGGGTCGTCGAGCGGTTCGCGGTGGCGGGGGTCGTGTCGGCCATGCGATCCATTCTCCCACTCCTTCCCCGGAGGGGTGAGGTCAGGGGGCGGGGCGCAGCTGCGCCACGACGGGGCGGTGGTCGCTGCCCGCGCCGTCAGCCGACTCGATCACCCGGAAGCCGATGATCTCCCACTCCTCGGTCGCGAGCACGTGGTCGATCGGCGCGCCGAGCAGGGGAGGCAGCACCGCGGGCCAGGTGCCGACCGCCGCACCCCCGGCGGCACGGGCCGCATCCCGGCAGTCCGCGAGACCCGTGCTCGAACCGTAGGAGGCCCAGTGGTCGAGCGTCGAGTTCAGGTCGCCGGCCATGATGACGTTCGCGGTGTCCTGGCAGCGCGCGGCGAGCCAGTCGAGTCCGTCGCGCCAGGCGCGCAGCTCGCCGGGCATCGGTGAGACCGGATGCGCGGCCACGATGGTCGGGCCGGACCCGTTCACCGGCACCGCCACGAGGCTCGGCAGCGTGGGGGTCGAGTCCGCGGCCTCGTCGCGCACGTAGACGCCGAGGTGCTCGCTGATGAGCAGTTCCGTGGAGCGCGCCTTCGAGATCGTGTCGAGCTGACGGTCGATGAGCTGCATGGGGCGGCCCGCGTTCGCGAGGAGCTGCCGGACCTGCTCGCCCGCCGCGTGGCTGGTCTCCGGCAGCACGACGATGTCGGCCTCCTGGGCGATCGCGAGCTCGGCGATCGCCTCGGCGCCGGGAGCGTCGCCGAGGGTGTTCCACGAGAGCACCACGACATCCGCGGGCGCCTTCGTCTGGAATCCGTCGCCGCCGAAACCGCGCACCGCCAGCACCCCTGTCGACACCACCGCGAAGACGAGCAGCAGCAGGGCGAGGCCGGCGAGGAAGCGCCGCAGTCGCGCGGCCAGCAACGCGATGAGGGTGAACAGCATCGCGAGCAGCACGGCCACCAGCACGACCATCCCGCGCATCGCGACCACGTGGATCACCCCCGGCGCGCGCTCAAGTCCGAACAGTTGCGGCCAGCAGGCCACCAGCAGCACCGCGGCGAGGGCGAGGGTGACCACGGCGGCGAGAAGGCGACGGGTCACCCTCTCGAGCCTAGGTGAGGCCGCGTCGCGATGACTCATCCCTGCGACGGATCCGGTGCCGGGAGGCTCGCCGATCTAGCATGAGGGGATGCCCGGACCGATCGACCTGCACGCGCACTCGAGCGTGTCCGACGGCACCGAGACGCCCGCGGAGCTCGTGGCCGCGGGGGTCGCGGCGGGGCTCGGCGTGCTCGCCATCACCGACCACGACTCGACGGCCGGATGGGATCAGGCGATCATCGCCGCCCACGGCACCGGGCTCGAACTGGTGCCCGGCATCGAGCTCTCCACCCAGCAGGACTATGCGAGCGTGCACATCCTGGGCTACCTGGTGGACCCCGACGACCCGGAGCTGCGCGCCGCGACCGCCGCGATCCGCTCGGAGCGGCTGCACCGGGCCGAGTCGATGGTCGCACGCATCGCGGTCGACTACGCGCTCGACTGGGACGATGTGCTCGCCCAGACCACGCCGGGCGCCACCGTGGGGCGTCCGCACATCGCCGACGCGCTCGTCGCGCGCGGGCACGTGCCCGACCGTTCGGCGGCGTTCGCGACGATCCTGCACTGGCGGGGCGGCTACTACCGGCCCCATGAGGCTCCGCCGCCCGTCGAGGGCGTGCGGCTCATCACCGGGGCCGGCGGCGTGGCGGTCATCGCGCATCCGGGCGCTCGGGGGCCGCAGCGGGTGCTGTCGGATGCGCGGATGCGGTCCCTCGTCGATGCCGGCCTGTTCGGGCTGGAGCTCGACCACCGGGACAACCCGGTCGCGTCGCGGCCGCATTGGGCGGAGCTCGCGCGCCGCTTCGGCCTCGTCACCACGGGGTCGAGCGACTACCACGGTGCCGGCAAGCCGAACCGGCTCGGCGAGAACACCACCGCCCCCGAGGTCTACGCGGCGATCGTGGCGCGCGCCACCGGATCCCGCCCGATCCGCACCCCCTAGATGTTCTTCCCCGTGAGGTTGTGAACGCGGGCTGCGGGGACGAGACCGCCGATTCCGGTGTGGGGTCGGTGGTGATTGTAGTGATGGAGCCAGTCGGCGTAGGTGGCTGAGCGGGTGGCCTCGGATGAGTATGCCTCGGCGTAGGCCCACTCGGTGGCGAGGGTGCGGTTGAAGCGTTCGACCTTGCCGTTGGTCTGCGGCCGGTAGGGGCGTGTCCAGCGGTGCTGGATGTTGCCGAGTGCGGCGGCGAAGGCGCGTGATCGGTAGCAGGAGCCGTTGTCGGTCATCACGGCGGTGACGGTGATGCCGTGCTCGGCGAAGAACGCTGCGGCTCGGAGCCAGAAGCCGGCCGCGGTCTCTTTGCGTTCGTCGGGGAGTTGCTCGGAGTAGGCGAGCCGGGAGTGGTCATCGACCGCGTGGTGCAGGAAGGTGTAGCCGCGCGAAGGGGACGCGCCGCGACGTGCGGCTCGATCCCGGGCCGAGCCGGCTCGTCGATCCTGGGTCGAACCGCGACCATGGATGCGCCAGCCGCCGCCATCCGGGATGCGACCGAGTTTCTTGATATCGACATGGACGAGCTCTCCCGGCGCGGCGACCTCGTAGCGGACCGGCTTCGGCGCGCGAACAGGCAGCCCGGTGGCCTGATCGACGTGGACAAGTCGCGGCATCCGATAGCGGGCGAGAACGCGTCCGACCGTCGAGCGGGGAACACCGAGGTGATAGCCGATGCGGTGCGGACCCCAACGGCGGGTGAAGCGCAACGCGACGATGCGTCGCTCGAGTCGCTGGGACGAGCGCGACGGGCTGCGGTGCGGTCGGGAGCTGCGATCGGTCAGCGGCAGCCCGGCGCGGTAGCGGCACGCCCAACGGGAAGCCGTCGCCGGGGAGCACTGGAACCGCTCAGCAGCCCGCCGCACCGGCCAGCCCTGATCGACGATGAGACGAGCAAGGCGCGCCCTGCCCTCCGGAGTAAACGGCGCGTTAGCGTGAGTCACGAAGACCTCCGTGGAAACGATCTGAGTGTGGTTACCCACATCGTTCCCGGAGGTCTTCGCTCACCTCAGCCGTTCACAACGTGTCGGGGAAGAACACCTAGACGGTCGGCGGGGTGGGGGCGCCCGAACCCGAGCTGCGGCGACGCCGACGACGGCGCTGCGAGGGCGCCGCGTTGCCGTCGTGGTGCTCCGTGCCCTTGCCGTCGTGCGTGCCGGTTCCCGCCTCCCGCGGTGCGGAGGCCCCGCCCGCGGCGCCGCCGGATCCCGAACCGCCGCGCGTGCGGGTGCGCTGGCGCGACCCGCCGGATCCCGACGGCGCCTGCCCCGTGCGCGGCGCGCGCTCCGGAGCCGGGCCCGCGGGCTTCAGGCGGCCCTTCGTGCCCTCCGGGATGTCGAGGTCGGCGAACAGGTGCGGCGAGGAGGAGTACGTCTCGGTCGGCTCCGGGATGCCGAAGTCGAGGCCGCGGTTGATGAGCCCCCACTTGTGCAGGTCGTCCCAGTCGACGAAGGTCACCGCGATGCCCGTCTTGCCGGCCCGGCCCGTGCGGCCCGCACGGTGCAGGTAGGTGTCGGGGTCGTCGGGCACCGTGTGGTTGATGACGTGCGTCACGTCGTTGACGTCGATGCCGCGCGCGGCGACATCCGTCGCGATGAGGATGTCCTTCTTGCCGGCCTTGAACGCCGCCATGGAGCGCTCGCGCGCATCCTGGCTCATGTCGCCGTGCACGGCGCCCGCGTTGAAGCCGCGGTCGTTCAGCTCCTCGACGAGCTTCTGGGCGGCGCGCTTGGTGCGGGTGAAGATCACCGTCTTGCCGCGGCCGTTGGCCTGCAGGATGCGCGAGATCACCTCATCCTTGTCGAGGGAGTGCGCCCGGTAGATGACGTGCTTGATGTTGGCCTGCGTGAGCCCCTCGTCGGGGTCGTTCGCGCGGATGTGGATGGGCCGGTTCATGAAGCGGCGCGCGAGCGCGACCACAGGTCCCGGCATCGTCGCCGAGAACAGCATGGTGTGGCGGGTCGGCGGGGTCTGCGCGAACAGCTTCTCCACGTCGGGCAGGAAGCCGAGGTCGAGCATCTTGTCGGCCTCGTCGAGCACCATCACCTGCACCTGGCTGAGGGACAGCAGGCGCTGCCCGGCGAGGTCGAGGAGGCGTCCGGGGGTGCCGACGACGATCTGGGCGCCCGCCTTCAGCTGCTCCACCTGGCCCTCGTAGGCCTTGCCGCCGTAGATGGCGGCCACCTGAGTGGGACGGTTGGATGCGGCGAGTTCGAGGTCCTCGGCCACCTGCACGCACAGCTCACGGGTGGGGACGACGATGAGGGCCTTCACGCCCGGTCCGGGGTTCGGCCCGAGCGCCTGGATGACCGGAAGGCCGAATCCGAAGGTCTTGCCGGTGCCGGTCTTCGCCTGGCCGATGATGTCCTGTTTGGCGAGGCCGAGGGGGATGGTCTGGGTCTGAATCGGGAAGGGCTCGATGATGCCCTTCGCCGCCAGCGCGTCGACCATGTCCTGGTCGATGTTGAGATCGCGGAAAGTCAAGGAATACCTGTCTGGTAGGGGAGGACTCCAGTCTACCGGGCTCGCATACACTGGGCCGGTGGCCTGGTTCCGTCGTCGCACGCGTCCGCGCCCGGCAAGCCATCACGTCGCCCCGCGTTCCGAGGCGGTGGCCGTCGCCCGGGTGGAGTTGGCCGACCTCGCTCCCGCGCCGGAGCGCTTCCTCGGTCAGACGGCGTACCTCACGATCGTCCTGTTCGAGAACCTCGGCCGCGCGGTCACCACGGCACCGACGACGGATGCGAAGACGCGGCTCACGCACGCGGCATCCGAGCTGCTGGCCATGCATCAGGAGCTCGTCGGGCTGCTGCGTGAGCACCACGACGACCCGACCGCGCAGATGGATCCGTTCCGGCTTCCCCTCGACGACTTCCAGCGCCGCACGAAGGGCGCCGACTGGCACGAGATCCTCGTGACCTGCTATCTCACGAACGGCTTCCTGCTCGACTTCTTCGCCGGGCTCGCCGCGGGCCTGCCGCGGGATCTCGCGGATCGCGCGGCCGAGATCCTGCAGCGCGACAAGGGCGAGGAGGTGCTCGTGGGGGAGCTGCGGCTCGCCATCGAGGAGAACCCACGGGTGGCGTCGCGACTCGCGATGTGGGGTCGTCGCCTCATCGGCGACACGATGCTCGTGGCCCGCTCGGCGATCGAGCAGCACGGCACCGCCGCGGATGCGGCCGCGGTCGACGAGCGCGTCGACCCGGTGTTCACCGAGCTCATCGCGGCGCACACGCGCCGCATGGATGCCCTGGGCCTGACCGCCTGAGGCGGATCGGCACGGGTTCTTTCCGCAACTCAGGAGACTCGCCCGTTTGCCAGGGTGTGCGCCGCCGCCCCGCGCGTATCTCCTGAGTTGCGGAAAGTACGCGCGACGATCGGCCGGTCCTGCACAGCCGCGGTGGCGCGGTCGCCGTCTCCGGATCAGGCGACGGACGTCGACGCCGATTCCGCAAGGCGAGCAGGCTCCCCGGATGATCAGCCCCGCCATCCGTGCCCACCCCTCGGAGCTCTTCGGCGACGCCGAGGTGCTGACCCGCCGCAACCTCGTCGGGCGCGGGGCGACCGTCATGCAGTTGGCCGCCGCCGTGCACGATGGCAGTCTCGTGCGGATCCGGAGGGGTTACTACGCGCGGCCGGACCTGGACCCGGCGGTGCAGCGCGCGGTGCGGGTGGGCGGCCGATTCTCGTGCGTCTCCGAACTGCGGCATCGAGGGATCTGGGCGCCGGCGGACCTCGACGAGGTGCACCTGCAGATCGCTCCGAACGCTGCGCGGCTTCGTGACAAGGACGACCGCACGGCGCCGATGGAGTTCGAGGCGCCCGGTTGCCGCATCCATTGGCGCGAACTGTCGCGGGCCCCTGCGAACCACGCGCACGCCGGACTCTGGGATGCGCTCACGCTCGCGATGACCTGCCTTCCCGAGCGGGACGCGCTCGCGGCGCTCGACAGCGCACTCCATCTGGGGATGCTCTCGATGCGCTCGCTCCCGGACCTCGCGGAGGGCCTCCCGCTCCATCGGCGTCACCTCGTCGATTGGGCGGACCCCGCCGCCGAGTCCGGCCTCGAGACGCTCATCCGCTACCTCTGCCGGGTGATGGGGCTGCGCGTCCGCAGCCAGCCCTACGTGCGGAGGGTGGGGCGCGGCGACCTCGAGATCGAGGATGTGATCCTCATCGAGGCCGACGGCGGCGCGTTCCATGCTGCAGAGGTCACGGCCCGTGACCGCCGACGCGATGCGGGATTCGTCCGTGCCGGTCGTACCGTCCTGCACTTCCGGTACGCGCAGATCGTCTACGAGCCGCGAGAGGTCGCCGAGACGATCCTGGCGGCGCTCCTCGCCCACCGCGGGGTTCGCAACTCAGGAGAAATCGTGAGGAGGGCGCGTCGACGGCTCGATGACGCCGGGATCTCCTGAGTTGCGGAAAAGGCTGAGCGGCTAGAGCCGACCGCCCGAGAGTTCGTGGAGGGCGCGCGCGTCGGCGCTGCGGCGCACGCGCGGCAGCAGGAACGCGGTCAGCGCGGCGACCAGGATGCCGGCCGCGATCGAGACCGTCCAGATCCAGCCGCCGTCGAACGGCCAGCCGAGCCAGACCAGCAGCGCCCACACGGCCGAGGTCGCGGCCGCGCCCACGGCGGGCAGCAGGGCGATGCCGTAGGAGCCGCGTCCGGGAACGAGGTAACGGATGAGGCCCCCGATGCCGGCGCCGATGACGGTGACGAAGACGATCTCCACGCGGCGATCCTAGGCGAGAAGCGGTCAGGCGACGAAGCCGACGCGTCGGGTCTCGCCGCCGCCGACCTCGATGTAGGCGATTCCGGCCGCCGGGACGATGTAGACCTTGCCCTTGTCGTCGGCGAGCTTGACGAACACATCGCCGGCGGTGAGCGCCTTCTCGACGATCTTCTCCACCTCGGCGGCGGTCTGCGCGCTCTCGAAGGCGAGCTCACGGGCGGTGTTGGCGATACCGATGCGAATGTCCACGTGTCGAGCGTAGATGATGCCGAGCGGGGCATCCCGAGCGGTTCACTGTGGGCGGAACCGGGGGTTCGGACCGGCATCGGATGCGGTGTCCGAGCCGCCCGCTACGGTAGCGGCATGCCCGGTGCCCGATTCGTCGTCGACGAGCCAGAGGGCGTCGCGCCGGTGGTGCTCGACGCCTCGCAGGCGGCGGTGCTGGCGCTCGCCGACGACGCCTCGGCGGCGGTGCTCGGGGCTCCCGGAACCGGCAAGACCACGACGCTCGTCGAGCTCGTCGCGGAGCGGGTGGGCCGGGGATGGCGGCCCGAGCAGATCCTCGTGCTCGCTCCGTCCCGTGCCTCGGCGACCCGCTTGCGGGATCGTCTCGCGCGCCGACTCGGCGTGCCCACGGATGGTCCGCTCGCCCGCACGGTGTCGTCCCTCGCCTTCGAGGTGGTGGGCGCCGCGGCCCGCGCGGCAGGCGCGCCGCCGCCGCGGCTGCTGACCGGCACCGAGCAGGACGCCGATCTCGCGGCGATCCTGGAGGGCCATGTGGTCGACGGCACGGGTCCCGCCTGGCCGGACCCGCTCGTCCCGGAGGTGCGGGCGTTGCGGGGGTTCCGCGCCGAGCTGCGCGAGCTGCTCGCCCGGGCGACGGAGTACGAGGTGGATGCCGGACGTCTCGGCGCGATCGCCCGCGAGGCCGGCCGCGCCGACTGGGCGGCCGCGGCCGCGTTCCTCGGCGAGTACCACGCGCTGCAGGCGCAGAACCGGCCCGACCAGTTCGACGCCGCCGAGTTCGTGCGTTTCGCGGTGCGGGCGATCCGCGACGGAGAGGCGGGGTCGCGGGTCTCGGGTCTGCGGCTCGTGGTCGTCGACGATCTGCAGGAGGCCACCGAGTCGACGATGTCGGTGCTGCGCGCGCTCGCCGATCGGGGCGTCGCGGTGGTGGCGTTCGGCGATCCGGATGTCGCGGCGAACGCCTTCCGCGGGGGTGAGGCGGATGCCGTGGGCCGTCTCGCGGAGCGCATCGGCCTCCGCGACGGCGACCGGCTGGTGCTCGACACGGTGCACCGCGGGGGCGCCGAGCTTCGCGCGCTCGTGTCGCGCACCGTCGAGCGGATCGGCACCGCGGCGGCGGGTCCGCAGCGCCGGGCGGCGGTGCCGGCTCTCGCAGCCGAGGCGTCATCCGACCGGCCGCCGGTGTCGGTCATCCGTGCCACCACCCCCGCGCGGCAGGTGACGGCGATCGCCCGGGTGCTGCGCGAGGAGCATCTGCCGCACGGCGTGCCGTGGTCGCAGCTCGCGGTCGTGGTCCGCTCGGGCGCGCAGCTGCCGGAGCTCGCCCGCGCCCTCGCGCGCGCCGAGGTGCCCGCCCGCACCTCCGGCCGCGGTGCACCGCTGCGCGACGATCCGGCGCCGCGGGCGCTGCTCGCACTCGTGGAGGTCGCGATCGGGCGGCGGCAGCTCGACGCGGCGACGGCGGCCGAACTGCTCACGGGCCCCTTCGGCGGCCTCGACCCGCTCGGACTGCGCCGACTGCGCCTCGCGCTGCGGCACGAGGAGCTCGCCGGCGGCGGGTCGCGGCCGGGTGCGGAACTCGTGGCCGACGCGCTCGCCGAGCCGGGGCGCCTGGCGACGATCGAGGGCCGCGCGGCCGCGCGCGCATCCCGACTCGCCGGCACTCTCGCCGAGCTGCGCGCCCTCGCCGGCGGCGCGACGATCGAGGAGCTGCTCTGGGTGGCGTGGGAGCGCAGCGGGGTCGCCGAGTCGTGGCGCAGGCAGGCGCTCGGCTCGGGCATCGAGGCGGCCGAGGCGAACCGGGATCTCGACGGCGTCGTCGCGCTGTTCGCGGCGGCGAAGCGCTACGTCGAGCAGCGCCCGACGGAGGACGTGCTCGATTTCCTGCAGCACATCCTCGACTCCGACATCGTCGACGACCTGCTCGCGCCCCCGCGGGCCGACGACGCGGTCATCGTCGCGACCCCGTCGGCGCTCGTCGGGCAGGAGTTCCGCACGGTCGTGGTCGCCTCCCTGCAGGACGGCGCCTGGCCGAACCTCCGCCCGCGCGGCTCGCTGCTCGCCCCGCAGCGACTCGTCCGGCTGCTGGAGGGCAGCGATGCGGCGGCGATCGACGAACGCAAGCTCGTGCTCGACGACGAGCTGCGGATGTTCGCGCTCGCGGTCTCCCGCGCCCGCGAGCGCGTCGTGCTGGCGGCCGTCGAGAACGAGGACGAGTCGGCGAGCGTGCTGTTCCAGCTCGCGCCGTCCGCGCCCGACGCCCTCGCGGATCGGGTCGCGTCGCCGCTCACGCTGCGCGGCCTGACGGGGCTGCTGCGCCGCGAGCTCGTCGACGCGTCGGGGCCGCGGCGCGAGGAGGCGGCGGCCCTGCTCGCCCTGCTCGCCGAGCGGGAGGTCGTCGGCGCCTCGCCCGAGGAGTGGCTCGGCCTCCGCGAGATCTCCACCGACGCCCCGCTCTTCGACGGCGTGCCGGTGCGGGTGTCGCCGTCCCAGATCGAGAAGGTCGAGGAGTCGGCGCTCGATTGGGCCATCGAACGCCTGGGCGGCGGATCGACCTCCACGGCCATGAGCATCGGCACGCTCGTGCACGCGGTCATGGAGTTCGCCGAGGGATCGGACGAGCAGACGCTGTGGAGCCAGCTGGAGGCGCGCTGGCCGGAGTTGCCGTTCGAGGCGCCCTGGGTGTCCGCTTTCGAGCGCCGCGCCGCGCGACGCCTCATCCACGGTCTCGCCGAATACCTCGGGGACTTCGCCGCCGAGGGCAAGACGCTGGTCGCGGCCGAGGGCAGCATCAGCATCCCGCTCGGTGACGACATCGTCGTGAAGGGCACGATCGACCGGGTCGAGCTGGCTCCGGACGGCGCGGTCGTCATCGTCGACCTGAAGACCGGCCGCCCGACGACCTCGCCGCAGAAGGTCGCGCAGCACGCGCAGCTCGGCGTGTACCAGCTCGCCTACCGGGCCGGGCAGCTCGACGAGGCTCTCGCGCCGTATGGCGAGCACCACGGCGGTGGGGCCAAGCTGCTCTTCGTCCGCGAGGGGATCGGCGGCACGGCCTACCGTGAGGCGGTGCAGCTCTCCCTCGACGAGGAGGGGCTCGAGAGCTTCCGTGAGCGCATCCGCGCGGTGGCGGAGCTCATGCGGGCGTCGTCGTTCAGCGGACCCGCGGAACCCCCGTCGCCGGGCCGTCGACCCGACCCGGGCCTGCTTCTTCACCGGGTTCCCGAGGTGAGTCATGACTGAGCAGACCGGCGGCGGGGTGTCGGCGCTCCAGATCGCGGAGGCGCTCGCCGCGGTGCGTGGCGAGGCGGTGAAGCCGCCCACCGAGGAGCAGCGCGCCGTCATCGAGGCGCCGCCCTCCGCGCCGGCACTCGTGGTCGCCGGGGCCGGTTCGGGCAAGACCGAGACGATGGCGAATCGGGTGCTCTGGCTCGTCGCGAACGGCCACGTCGCCCCTTCGCAGATCCTGGGGCTCACCTTCACCCGGAAGGCGGCGGGGGAGCTCGCCGAGCGCATCCGTCAGCGGCTCGGCGAACTGCGCACCGCGGGGCTCACGAACGAGGCTGTCGAGCTGTTCGACGCACCCGAGATCGCCACCTACAACTCGTTCGCGAGCGCGCTCTTCTCCGACAACGCGCTCGTGCTGGGGCGCGACAGCGACGGCGTGGTGCTGGGCGAGGCGGCCGCGTGGCAGCTGGCCCGGCAGGTGGTCGTGCGCAGCGCGCATCCCCGGCTCCCGGAGCTCGACGAGCGGCTCGACGCGGTCGTGGAGGCCACCTTGCGGGTGGCGCGCGGCATCGCTGACAACGATGCCGACCCGGAACGGGTCCGCGCGGTCGGTCGGAGCTACGCGGCGATGCGCGAGCTCCCGAGCGCGAACCCGCGCTTCGCCTACGCCGACGTCCTGGAGAGGATCGGCGATCTCGCGGAGCTGGAGCTGCTCACCTCGCTCGCGGGCGAGTACGAGCAGGCCAAGCGCGAGCGCGGGGCGGTCGACTACGCCGACCAGGTGGTGCTGGCGCTCCAGGCGGCGCGAGCCCGGCCCGCGGTGCGCGAGGAGGTGCGCGAACGGTTCCGGGTGGTGCTGCTGGACGAGTATCAGGACACCTCGGTCGTGCAGACCCGGCTGCTCGCCGAGCTGTTCGGGGGCACCGCGGTGATGGCGGTGGGCGACCCCAACCAGTCGATCTACGGCTGGCGCGGCGCGAGCGCGAGCAACCTCACCCAGTTCCTGGAGAGCTTCGGGGTGCGTGAGCCGGTCGCGCGATACGACCTCAGCACGAGCTGGCGCAACGGCAGCGAGGTCCTCGAGGTCGCGAACGCGATCGTGGATGCGGGTGCCGGTTCCCGCTATGCGCCGAAGATCGCGGTCGAGCGCCTGCGCCCGCGCCGGGACGCACCCGCCTCCGCGGTGGAGGTCGTCGTCGCGACGGATGTCGACGAGGAGGCCGCAGCCGTCGCCGCCTGGTTCGCGCGCGGATTCGCCGCCGCGACCGCGGCATCCGGCACCCCGGCGACCGCGGCGCTGCTGCTGCGCACCCGGCGCACCCAGGACCGCTTCCTGCGCGCCCTGCACGACGCGGGGCTCAAGGTGCACGTTCTGGGCGTCGGCGGGCTGCTCGCGCAGCCCGAGATCGCGGACCTCGTGAGCCTGTTGCGGGTGATCGACGATCCGGGGTCGGGGTCGGAGCTGCTGCGGCTGCTCGCGGGCGCACGGTGGCGTATCGGCGTCGCCGACCTCGCGGGACTGCGTTCGGTCGCGTCGTGGCTCGCCGATCACGATGTCGCCGAACGGGCGCTGCTCGCCCCGGAGCTGCGGCAGGCGTTGCGCGGCTCGGTCGTCGAGCAGGAGGGCGGCTCGATCGTCGATGCTCTCGAGTTCGTCGGCCGCGCGCGCGACGGCCATCCGGCGCTCGCGAGCATCACTCCCGTGGGTCTCGCGAGAATGCGGGATGCGGCGGCCCTCATCGACCGCGTGCGGGCGCGGAGCGGGCTGGAGCTGCCCGATCTCGTGACCTTCGCCGTGCAGGAGCTGCGCCTCGACATCGAGGTGGCCGCCAATGACCACCGCGTGGCGGGGGATGCCCATCTCGAGGCGCTGCTCGATGCGCTGCACGGGTATCTGGCGATCGCGGAGTCCGCGGGCCTCGGGGGTTTCCTCTCGTGGCTGCGCGAGGCCGAGCGCCGCGAGGACCTCAGCCCGCGCCCCGAGAAGGCGGAGGCGGGATGCGTGCAGGTGCTGACGGTGCACGGGGCGAAGGGTCTCGAGTGGGACCTGGTGGCCGTGCCCCGCTGGGTCGAGGATGAGCTCCCCGCGAAGCCGCTCGAGGGCTACGGCGGCTGGCTCGGTTTCGGACGGTTCCCCTGGGGCGAGCGGGGCGATGCCGCGGAGCTTCCCGTGTTTGGGGGGGCCTCGGCGACGCACCGCAAGGAGTTCAAGGACGAGGTGGATCGCTTCACGCAGGAGGTGACCGAGCTGTATCTCGCCGAGGAGCGCCGCCTGGCGTATGTCGCGGTGACGCGCGCACGCTCGAGCCTGCTGCTGTCGGCGTCGTTCTGGTCGACCCGGAAGTCGGCGCGCACCTTGAGCCGTTTCCTCGTGGAGCTCGCCGAGGCCGGCATCATCGATCCGCTGCCGGGCGATGCGCCCCCCGCGCCCGACGCGTCGGCTGTCGCCGAGTCGGTGCACTGGCCGCACGAGCCGTTCGGCTCGCGCGCTGCGGCCGTGCGTGCGGCCGCGGAGGCCGTGCGCGCCGCGGCCCCGGCCCTGGTCGGCTCGCGAGCGCGCGAGGCGGAGCTGCTGCTCGAGGAGCGCGAGCGGCGCCGCACGCGCGACGGCGTGGTGCCGCTTCCGGTGCGCATCCCGGCGTCCGCGTTCAAGGACTATGTGACCGACCCGGATGCCGTCGCCGAGGAGTTGCGGCGCCCGATGCCCGAGAAGCCGTACCGCGCGACGCGACTCGGCACGCTGTTCCACGCCTGGGTCGAGGAGCGCTACGGCACGGCGGGCGGCGCGGCCGACGAGCTCGATGCCGCCCCGTTCGAGCTCGACGACGAGGGCGAGGTCGTGGATGCCGAGCGGCTCGCCGAGCTGCAGGCGACCTTCGAGCGGTCCCCGTGGGCGCAGCTGAAACCGGTCGAGGTGGAGCGGGAGATCCATCTGCCGTTCGACGGGCGCATCGTGATCTGCAAGATCGACGCCGTCTACCGGCACGGCGACCGCTTCGAGGTGGTCGACTGGAAGACGGGCAAGGCGCCGCGCGACGCCGCCGACCTCGAGCGCAAGCAGCTGCAGCTCGCCCTCTACCGGCTCGCCTACGCGCGCCGTGAGGGTATCGATCCGGCGCTCATCGACGCCGCCTTCTACTTCGTGGCCGACGATGAGGTGATCCGGCCGCCCCACATCGATTCGGAGGCGGAGCTGCTCGCCCGTTGGCGCGCCGTGTTCCCCTCCTCCCGCTGATCTCGATACGCCGCGGCTGCGCCGCGGCACTCGATCAGCGGGGGAGTATCCCGCGAAGCGGCACTCCCTCCCGCTGATCGAGTAGCCCGCGAAGCGGCACCCCCTCCCGCTGATCGAGTAGCGCGCGAAGCGGGCGTATCGAGATCACCGGGCCGCCGCGTGGATCGTGTTGGCGAGCGCCTCGACCGCTCCCGGCGTGGACTGCGGGTTCGACAGCAGCACGAAGTCGACCTCGACGAGTCGCGGGAGTTCGAAGGTGCCCGTGACCTCGACGAGGTCGTCGGGGATGAGCACGCGCGGCAGCACCGCGATCCCGATGCCGGCGCGCAGGGCGGCGAGCGCCCCGCTCACTTCGCGGGTGTTGCAGGTGATCCGCCAGGTGCGTCCGGCGTCTTCGAGGGCGTGCAGGGCGACGTCGCGGGAGAGGCTCGGCGCCTGGTACAGGATGAGGGGCACGGGCGCGTCGGGTTCGAGTCGCAGCGAGCGGTGGGCGACCCAGACGAGCCGTTCGCGCCGGACCAGGCGGCCTTCTCCGCGGCCGAGCTCCTGCTTGACGTAGACGAGGTCGAACTGTCCGGCGGCGAGCCGTCGGCTGAGCGCGCCGCTCTGCCCGACGGTGAGCTCGAGGTTGATCTGCGGGTAGAGCTGCCGGAAGTCGCGCAGCACCTGGGGCAGGTGGGTGAGGGCGAGGTCGTCGGCGGCGCCGAATCGGAGCCGCCCGCGCATCGCGGAGCCCAGGAAGTACGACGCGGCCTCGTCGTGGGCGGCGAGGATGTTCCGCGCGAAGCCGAGCATCGCGGAGCCGTTGTCGGTGAGGGTGACGGCGCGCGTGTCGCGGGCGATGAGGACGCGGCCGGCCGCCTTCTCGAGCTTGCGCACCTGCTGGCTGACGGTGGGCTGGCTGATGCCGAGCAGGGTGGAGGCGCGGGTGAAGCTCAGGGTGTCGGCGACGGCGACGAAGCTGCGCAGCAGGACGGGATCGAACATCCGCACTCCACTCATTCGGAAATCGAATAGTAGTTATAGCAACGATAACCCTTGGTAATGGCGTCGCGAGGCATAGCCTCGAGGGGTGTCGCCGCCCATCGCCCCCGTCTCCGAGGCGGTGACGGAGCCCATCCCGGTGCTCACCGAGCGGCCGCGCTGGCGCGACACCTTCGTCGCGCTGAAGGCCTACAACTACCGGCTGTACCTGATCGCGCAGCTGTTCGCCAACACCGGCGGATGGATGGCGCGCGTCGCGATCGACTGGCTCGTGCTCGAACTCACGGGCGACGTCGCCCTCGTCGGGCTGACCGTGGCGCTGCAGTTCGCGCCCACCCTCGTGTTCGGTCCGTGGGCGGGCGTCATCTCGGATCGCGCCCCGCGCCGGGTGGTGCTGCTCATCACGCAGTCGGTCGGCACGATCGCCTACGGCGTGCTTGCGACCCTCGTGCTCACCGGGCAGGTGCAGGCCTGGCAGGTGCTGCTCACCGCCGCCGTGACCGGTACCTCGATGGCGATCGACGGGCCGAGCCGCTCGGCATTCGTCTCCGAGATGGTCGGCACCCACCGGCTGCGCGGCGCGATCAGCCTCAACGCGACCGTGTTCCACCTGGGCGGGCTCATCGGCCCCGCGATCAGCGGCGTGCTCATCGTGGCGATCGGATCGGGCTGGTCGATCGCGGTCAACGCCGGCACCTCCGCGGTCGCGGTGCTCGCCCTCGCCCTCATGCGAGCCCGTGAGCTCGTGCCGGTGTTCAAGCAGCAGCGCTCGCGCGGACAGATCCGCGAGGCCGTGCGCTACGCGATCGGCAAGCCCACGATCCTCTGGCCGATCCTGCTGCTCGCCTTCGTCGCCGTGTTCGGGATGAACCTGCCGGTGCTGCTCGCGGCCGCCGCCGATGACACCTTCGGCACGGGGGCGGCCGGTTACGGCCTCTACAACTCGCTCGCCGCGCTCGGTGCCTTCGTGGGGGCGGTGCTCTCCTCGCGCCGCCGTGCGCTGCGGTTGCGCGACATCGTCCTGTTCGCGGGGCTCTACGGCGCCGTGACGGTGTTCGCGGGCGCGAGCGGCTGGTATCCCGGCTTCCTTGTGGCGCTCGTGGGCATCGGGGTGAGTCGGCTGCTGTTCGCGACCGGCGCCGAGTCGATGACGCAGCTGTCGACCAACCCCGGCATCCGGGGGCGCGTCATGTCGCTGTACCTCATGGTGGTGACGGGCGGCCAGGCCGCGGGCGGGGTGATCATCGGCGGGATCGCGTCGAGCTTCGGACCGTCGTGGGCGTTCATCGTGGCGGGCGGCGCGCCCGCGCTCGCGGCGCTCGTCGTCGCGGTGGTGCTCGCGCGGCGCCGTGAGCTGCGGTTGCGGGTCGACTTCCGGCGCCCGCGTCAGCTCGTGCGCATCGTGCCGCGCCTCGCCGCGTAGCGGGTCGATGGTCTCGAGACCGCCGGCCCGACGCTAGGAGACCCGCTCGGCGCGATCGAGCAGTGCCTCGACCTCGTCGACGGCGAGGATCGGCAGGGTGGGCGGGGCGATCGAGTCGGTCGCGTCGCCCAGCACGTCGTCGACGAGCCGCGACATCATCCGCACCGCGTCGTCCACGATCTCGGTCGAGCGGGTGTCGGTTCCGTGCAGCAGCCAGCGTGCCACCTCGAACTCCGCGAGCAGCGTCGCCCGCTGGCGGATGCGGCGGTCGACGCTGCCGCGCACGCGCGTGTAGGCGTCGAACACGGCATCCGCGATGCCGTCGCGGCGGATGCCGAGCACCCAGTGCAGGTCGCGTGCCGGATCGCCGACGCGCAGCCCGTGCCAGCCGAGCAGCCCCGTGACCTGTCCGGCGGAGGCGAGGAACGAGTCGGCGCCGAGGGAGCCGTTGATGACGGCGGGGGTGAACTGCCACAGTCCCGCGTCGTCGCCCGCCTGCCGCCAGCGGTCGAGCAGGGCCGCGGGCACGAGGTTCGTCGCGGCGGCGCGCTCGATGAGCGACTGGGCGGCCCGGTGGGCCTCATCGGTGCCCGTCGCCGGCAGGCCGACATCGGTGACGAGGCTCGTGGGCAGCGCGTGGACGGCGGCGATGGCCTCGCCGATCGAGGTGGCGAGCTCGAGGTCGATCGCGGTGAGGGTCACCGAGGTGCCGTGCACGAACTCGGAGACGATCGCCCGGGTGCCGTCGATCGGCGCCTGCCCGGCGAAGACGGTGACCTCGAACGGGAGGCGCGCGCGGGCGCCCTGGCTGAGCGCACGGAGCGCCACGAGGTCCGCCGACTGCTCCTGCTCGGCCCGCTCGGAGCGGGGCACGCGCACGATCCACAGGCGTCCGTCGCGGCCGGTGACGACCGCGGAATCGAAGTCTCCGCGCCCGGCGGAGCCGAACGGCGCCGCACCCACGACGTCGAGCTCCGCGACGGCCGAGGTGGCGAGCGCCGCTAGAGTGAGGTGGGATCTGGCCATGCGGACAGGGTAGGTCTGCCCCGCCCCGGCCACCCGGCACGCCACGCCCGATCCGGCGTTCTCGGTGCTGCCGACCGCCGCCGCAGCTCGGCTGGAGGAGAGGTGCTGATGAGCGGGTCGCCCGAGGGTTCGTCCCGACCACGGAGGGCGCCGCTCGCTCCGCGCCTGTCGCGTTCCGAGCTCGACCGCGACTACCTCTCGCGGCTGGCCGGCATCCCCGCCCTGCTCGCCGAGCCCGCCACCCGCGTCCTCGTGCTGCACGAGCGGCAGGCGCTCGGCACCGCGGATGGCGCGCTCGCGCTCCGGGATCCGGCGGTGCTCGGCCCGGTCGACGCGGAACGGTTCGCCTTCCTCGGGCGCACGGTGTCCGCGTCGGCGCACCTCGCAGCGGGCGCCGCGGTGCTGGCGATCGCCGTCGACGATGCGACGGCCCAGCGGATCGGTCCGGACGGGCCGTGGCTCGAGCTGCGCCGGGCCGGTGCGCTGCTCGACGCACGCGATGCGGGGCTGTTCACGCAGGCTCTCGCCCTCCTGAACTGGCACCAGGTGGCCCGGTTCTCGCCCGCGACCGGCAACCCCACGACGGTCACCCAGTCGGGCTGGGTGCGGGTCGACGCCGAGACGGGACGCGAGCTCTATCCGCGCACCGACCCCGCGGTGATCGTCGCCGTGCTCGATGACGCCGGACGCATCCTGCTCGGCTCGAACGTGGAGTGGGATCCGGGTCGGTTCTCGCTGCTGGCCGGGTTCGTCGAGCCGGGCGAGTCGCTCGAGGCGGCCGTGGTTCGGGAGATCTTCGAGGAGGCCGGGGTGCTCGTCGCCGACCCGGAGTACCGCGGAAGCCAGCCGTGGCCGTTCCCCGCCTCCCTCATGCTGGGTTTCGAGGCGCGCATCGCGCCGGGGGCCACGACCGAGCCGCGACCCGACGGCACGGAGCTGCGCGAGCTGCGCTGGTTCACGCGCGACGAGCTCGCCGAGGAGGTGTCGGCGGGTCGGGTGCGGTTGCCGGGTCGCGCGTCGATCGCCCGCGCCATCATCGAGGACTGGTTCGGCGGGCCGCTCGACGACGGGGCGGTGTGGTGAGCGCCGACGAGCTGCTCGCCGGCCTCGACGATCAGCAGCGGCTCGCCGCGGAGACCCTGCTCGGGCCGGTGTGCATCCTGGCGGGTGCGGGAACCGGCAAGACCCGCGCGCTCACCCACCGCATCGCGCACGGGGTGGCGACGGGCGTGTACGCGCCCGAGCGGGTGATGGCGCTCACCTTCACCACGCGTGCGGCGGGCGAGCTGCGGGCACGGCTGCGGCGCCTCGGTGCGCCCGGCGTGGCCGCGCGCACCTTCCACGCGGCGGCGCTCGCGCAGCTGGGCTTCTTCTGGCCGCAGCTGGTCGGCGGGCGCCTTCCCGAGATCCTCCCCGGCAAAGGCCGGATGCTCGGGCAGGCCGCCGAATCGCTTCGGGTGCGCGTCGACACGGCGGCGCTGCGCGATGTCGCCGCCGAGATCGAGTGGCGCAAGGTGCGTCGCATCCCGCTCGCGGAATACGCCCGGGTGGCGCACACCCGCGTCATGCCGCCGGGGCTCGACGTGGACACCGTGGTCGAGCTGCAGCAACGGTACGAGGACCTCAAGGATGAGCGCCGGCAGCTCGACTTCGAGGACGTGCTGCTCGCCACGGCGGGCATGATCGACGCCGAGCCGCGCGTCGCCGAGCAGGTGCGCGAGCAGTACCGCTTCTTCGTGGTCGACGAGTACCAGGATGTCTCGCCGCTGCAGCAGGAGCTGCTCGAGCTGTGGCTCGGCCCCCGGCGCGAGCTGTGCGTCGTCGGCGACGCCTCGCAGACCATCTACTCCTTCGCGGGGGCGTCGAGCGAGTACCTGCTGGGCTTCGGTGCACGGTACCCGGATGCCACGATCGTGCGCCTGGAGCAGAACTACCGCTCCGCGCCGGGTGTGCTGCACGCCGCCAACCGGCTCATGCGAGGTCGCCCGGGAGCCCTCGAGCTCGTCGCGGCGAGCGGCGACGCGGCGGCGACCGAGCCGAGCGTGTCGCGCTGGGGGAGCGACGCCGACGAGGCGCGCGGGGTGGCGGAGGCGGTCGCCGCACAGCTTGCCGTGGGGGTGAAGCCCGAGCACATCGCGGTGCTGTACCGGATCAACGCCCAGGCGGTGCAGCTCGAGACGGCGCTCGCCGAGCGCGGCATCAGCGCGCGTCAGCTGGGCGGCACGCGCTTCTTCGAGCTGGATGCCGTGAAGCGCGCGGTGCTGGAGCTCACGAGCCTCGCCCGCACCGGATCCCCGAAGCCCATGTACGAGACGGTCGCGGACGTGGCCCGCAACATCGGCTGGACCGTCGATCCCCCCGAGAGCCAGGGAGCGGTGCGCGATCGCTGGGATGCCCTCAACGCGCTCGTCGAGCTCGCCGACCAGGCGCCGGCCGGCACGACGCTCGCGAGCTTCGTCGCCGAGTTGCAGGAGCGGCAGGCGGCCCAGTACGAGCCGACGATGCAGGCGGTCGTCCTGTCGACGCTGCACGGTGCGAAGGGCCTCGAATGGGATCACGTGCACCTCGTGGGGCTCAGCGAGGGGCTGCTGCCGATCTCCTACGCACGCGGCTTCGATGCGATCGACGAGGAGCGCCGGCTGCTGTACGTGGGCATCACGCGGGCGCGGCGGACGCTCTCCCTCTCGTGGGCCGCCGAGGGCGTGCGAGGGCGTCCGCGGGAGCCCAGTCGCTTTCTGGCGGAGTTGAGCAGCGGCACTCCGGGTGCGGCTCGACGAACTGACCGCTGAGCTCTCCGCCGTCGCCCGCGATGCGCAGTTCCCGCGCGGGGCCGGGGTCTGCCCCGTCGCGCAGCCGGGCGGTCGCCATCCGGGCGGCCACGGCGATCGCGGATGCGGCGCGCAGCGGGTGCGGGGCGGGCGCCCGGAGCGCGCTGAGCTGGGTGGCGATCGCGGGCCAGGCCGGGTCGACGTCTCGGCGGTGCAGGCCCACGCAGTGCAGGCACGCGGTGCGGCCGGGCTCGACGAGCGGTCCGATGGTGATCGAGCTGTCGCCGACCACGACCGGCAGATGCGGGATGTCGCGCTGCAGCCAGACGCGATGGTCGGCGGGGGCGACCACTCGATCGGCGACGAGCAGCACGAGTGCGGGCGTTCGCGGGTCCGTGGTGCGCAGCCCCGCGTCGTCGAGCACCCGGGCGATGCCGCCCGCGAGCGGGGTGTCGCCGAGCACGAGGATGCGTCCGCGGGGAGCGGCCGGGCTGTCGCCGGCGTCGGGCAGGAGGCAGTCGTGGAGGGCGCGGAGGAGTTCGGCGGCCTCGGCGCCGCTGACGCCGAGCGCGTTCGCGAGCATCGGGTAGCCCGTCTCGGACACCCCCGCCGCGAGCACGGCGATCAGCCGCTCGCCGGCGGGGGTGACCTCCGGGACGATCGTGACGACGGGGTCCACGCCGAACTGCACGGTCATGGGGTCGCGCCACACCATGGGGATCGCGGGGTCGAGGTGCAGCACCATCCCCCCACCATGGCCCCCGCCGCGGCGGGATGCCGTGGCCTGTCCACAGGCCGCGGTCACGCGTACCGGGCCCGCAGGATCCGCCGCTCGGCGTACGACCACGCCCCCGACACGGCCAGGTACAGCGTCGCGGCGAGCGGGACGAATGCGGCGGCGATGAGGGTGAGGAACGGGGTCCAGCTGAGCGGGCCGCGCGGGTTCAGCAGGGCGGCACCCGGCGCGTCGGGCGCGACGGCGGGGGCATCGCGCAGCGCCATCCGCCGGTTGAGGAAGGCGACCACGCCGATCGTGACGAGCAGCAGGGCGAAGACCAGATCGCTGAGCTGCACGCCCGCGCCGAGGTCGAGCAGGTGCCGCCCGAGGCCCGCGCCGAACAGCGTGGAGTGCAGCAGCTCGTTGGGTTCGCCCGCGATCGTGGCCGAGGCGAAGAGGGCGTAGACGAGGCTGATGACGGGCGCCTGCGCGAGCATCGGCAGGCATCCGGCGAACGGCGACACCTTCTCGGCGGCGTACAGCGCCATGGTCTCGCGCTGCAGCCGCTCGGGGTTCTTCCGGTGCCGCTTCTGCAGCTCGGCGAGGCGGGGGGCGAGACGTCGCCGGTTCTGGGCGGCGCGCGCCACGGAGACGCCGACGGGGATGAGCAGGGCGCGCACCGCGAGCGTGACGAGCACGATCGCGCCGGCGGGGGTGACGACGGCGCCGAGCGCGCCGAGGGCGGAGGCGGCCGCCGCGAGGATCGCGGCGATCGGGGGAAGGTCGAAGGGGTTCATGGGTGCTCCTGGGTCGGATGCGGACAGGCGGGATCGTCTGGCCGCCCCGACCCCCCGCAGGCGGGGAGCGTCGAGTGCGCGGGTGCGCGTCAGGCGGCCGAGGCCGCGAGTCCGGGCGCGCGGGAGCGGATGTGGCCGCGCGCGTCCGGGTGCGAGGCGTCGGGCAGTCGCCCGAGCAGGATCGCGTGCCGACGATCGCGGTCGCCGACCGCGATGAGCCGCTCGGCGGCGGCGGCGCTCGCGCGCACGAGGGCGACGAGCACGGCGGCGAGGGCGCCGACGAGGGCCGCCGCGCCGAGGGTCGCGAGCACGACGCCCGGACCCTGCACCCCGAGCACCCCGAGCATCACGGCGACGCCGTGCAGCAGCTGGGCGGAGAGCTCGGTCACGGGTCGAGTCTACGGCGGGGATCTCGATACGCCGCTGCGCGGCTACTCGATCAGCGGGTGGGGTCCGCTGCGCGGCTACTCGATCAGCGGTTGGGGCGGCCTCTCAGGTGGTCGAGGAGCGCCCGCGCAGCGGACGCGTCTCGAGACCACCGCATCCACCCCGCTCACTCCTCGTAGTGCAGCAGCTCGCCGGGCTGGCACTCGAGCACCCGGCAGATCGCGTCCAGCGTCGAGAACCGCACCGCCTTCGCCCGACCGTTCTTGAGCACCGCCACGTTCGCCGGGGTGATGCCGATCGCCTCGGCGAACTCGCCCACGCTCATCCGGCGTTCGGCCAGCATGCGGTCGATCGAGATGCGGATCGGCATCAGACGACCTCGTCCAGTTCGGATCGCAACAGGATCGCGTGTCGCAGCAGCGATCGGAGTACGAGCGTGATGCACGCCAGCACGACGAGCGCGAGCACCGTCAGCAGGTGGATGAGGGCGAGAAGCGGGTTCCCCGCCTGTCCGTTGCTGATCACCACGACGCCGGTGATCACCAGTACGACGGCGCAGGCGAGCGCGGCGACGATCCCATCCACCCAGAGCAGCGAGGCGCGGGTGAGCACGGTCCCGCGGCGGATGCGGTCGATCAGCAACGCGATCATCGCGAGCACGATGAGCGCGAGCACCATGAAGCCGATCGCCAGGGCGAGCAGCGGTGGGCGCAGCCCGGCGTATTCCGGGAGGCTCTCCGCGAGCTGCGCCGAGAAGGCGGGCAGCAGGGCGACGGTGCCGATCCCGAGCAGGAACAGCACCCCCAGCAGTGCTTGGGTGACGACGACGAGGGCGAGCGACGGTCGCGGGAGCTCGGGGTTCATGGATCGATTATCGATAGATAATCTATCGAAAGTCAATAGATTGCGGGATTGCTGAGCGGCCAGGTGTCACAGAAGCAGGCTGAAACGACGATTTCGGGGCTGCCGAGCGCCGGAACGTGCATCTGAGCCTGCTTCTCCGACAGGGGCGGCCCGCGCCCTGGGCGCAGTCACTCCTCCTCGAGCAGCATCCCGAGCGGGGTCGCGCAGCTGTCGCCGCGCCAGGCCTCCACGCCTTCGCGGACGGCGAAGACCGCGATGACGAGGGCCGCGACCGAGTCGGCCCACGCCCATCCGAGCAGCGAGTTGAGCACGAGCCCCAGCAGCACGGCGCCCGAGAGGAGCGCGCACAGCATGGTCTGCCGGGCGTCGGCGACGGCGGTCGCCGAGCCGAGCTCACGGCCGGTCGCCCGCTCGATGAGCGACGCGACGGGCATCACGACCACCGATACTGCGGCGAGCACGATGCCCACCGTGGAGTGCTCGGGGTCGCGCGCGCCGGCGAGAGTCAGCACCGCGCTGATCGAGACGTACGCCGCGAGGGCGAAGAAGGCGAGCGCGATGACGCGCAGCGTCGGCCGCTCCCAGCGCTCGGGGTCGCGTCGGCTGAACTGCCACGCGACGGCCGCCGCGGACAGCACCTCGACGACCGAGTCGAGCCCGAATCCGATGAGGGCCGCCGACGATGCTGCTGCTCCGGCGGCGATCGCCACGACGGCCTCGATCACGTTGTAGCCGATCGTGAAGCCGACGATGAGCCGGATGCGCCGCTGGAGCACCGCGCGGCGGTCGTCCGCCAGCGGCGCGCGCACCGTGGTCATGCGCAGCTGCAGTTCTCGCCCGCGCAGCAGCCGGGCTCGAGGAAGAGGGTCACCCGCAGCAGCTCGTCGAGCGCGGGTGCGAGGTGCGGGTCGGCCAGGCGGTACCAGGTGCGCCGCCCGTCGGGGACGGCCTCGACGAATCCGCACCCCCGTAGGCACGCCAGCTGGTTCGACATCACCTGCCGGGACACCCCGAGCGCCTCTGCGAGATCCGAGGGGTAGGCGGGCGCCTCCCGGAGCGCCAGCAGGATGCCCACGCGGGTCGGGTCTGACAGCGCGTGCCCGAATCGGGTGAGGGCGGCCGTGTGGGTGGCGGTGGCCCGGATGCTCAACGCGATGCTCATGCCGCGACGATACATACTCTCGTGAATTAACGCGAGCGTGTACTGATCGCTCGCAGCCCGCTAGAACCTCCGCGTGAACGGCAGCGGCTTGCGCATCCGCACGAGCAGCAGCAGCGGGATGATCACGTACGGCAGGTTGAAGGCCAGGAACTTGGCCGGGTTCTGGGTCTGGAACTCCGGCTCGCCGAAGAACTCCACGCCGAACACGATGATGCCGGTGATGCTCGCGATCATGGTCGCGTAGATGACGGAGGGCAGCTGGATCCAGTTCCAGCCGCGCAGCAGCGCCGGCACGAGCACGAGGTAGAAGGCCAGGTAGACGAAGGCCGACAGCCCTGTCACGATCCGCATCCAGACGGGCGCGTTCATGAACAGCGGGTCGGCGTCGTGCGCGTACCAGTGGTTCGAGTCGACCAGGAAGCTGCCGTCGGGTCGGGTGAAGTCGATCCCCAGGGTCGGCACCATGTCGGCGATCGACGAGGTGACGATGAACAGGGTGAACACCACCGCGAAGAAGATGTCGATCGGGCGCTTGCGGAGGGGCAGGTTCGCCGGGCGCGTGGGCGCCGGGGCGACAGCGGTGTCGGGCATGGGGGAGAGCCTAGCCGCGGGACCGGGCTACACTCGTGACCGAACACGGGAGTCCGGTGTGCCGGGCTGAGAGGAAGCTCATCCAAGCTTCGACCGTCGAACCTGATCTGGATCATGCCAGCGCAGGGAGGCATCTCTTCTACCCGTGCCCCTGTCACCGACACGAAAGGGCACGAACAGTGACCGAAACCACCATCACCCCCGCACGTGCGAAGCTCGTCTGGCGCTGGCGCGTCGTCGACATCGTCGTGGCGAGCGTTCTCGGCGTCGCATCCGGCGTCATCTTCTGGATCTGGAACCTCACGTACTCGCCCATCTCGGGCTTCTTCGAGGCGCTGCTGCCCGGACTCCAGGGCCTCACCGCGGGTCCGTGGCTGTTCGCGGGCGTGCTCGGCGGGCTCGTCATCCGCAAGCCGGGAGCCGCCCTCTACACGGAGGTCGTCGCGGCGTTCATCTCGATGCTCGTGGGCGCCCAGTGGGGCGTCGACACGGTCGTCTCGGGCGTGCTGCAGGGCCTCGGCGCGGAGCTTGTGTTCGCGGCGTTCCTCTACCGGCGCTTCGGGCTGGGGGTCGCCGTGCTCGCGGGCGCGGCAGCCGCGCTGCTCGAGATCCCGCACGAGCTGATCGTCTGGTACGCCGGCACCGATCTGGCCTTCCAGGTGGTGTTCGCCGTGAGCCTGGTCGTCTCGGGCGCGGTGATCGCCGGGATCGGCGCCTGGGCGATCGCCCGGGGGCTCGCCGCCGCGGGGGTGCTGAACCGCTTCGCCTCGGGCCGCGAACGGTCCGCCGACGTCTGATCCGATGCGCGTGACGACCCCCCTGGCCGTGCGCCCCGCCGCCGTGCGGGCGCACGGCTGGGGGTGGCGTCATGCGGGTCGGCGCGCCTGGGCGCTCGCCGGCCTGGATCTCGCGATCGACCCCGGGGAGCGCGTGCTGCTGCTGGGGGCATCCGGTTCGGGCAAGTCGACCCTGCTCGCGGGGCTCGCGGGTGTGCTCGGCTCGGATGAGGACGGCGAGCGGTCCGGTGAGCTGCTGATCGACGGCGTGCCGGCCGCGGCGGCACGCGGGCGGGTCGGGCTCGTGCTGCAGGATCCCGAATCTCAGGTGGTGATGTCGCGCGTGGGCGACGACGTCGCCTTCGGCTGCGAGAACCTCGGCGTGCCGCGCGAGGAGACGTGGCGGCGGGTGGATGCGGCGCTCGCCGCGGTCGGGCTGGGCCTGCCGCGTGAGCACCCCACCGAGCGGCTGTCGGGGGGTCAGAAGCAGCGCCTCGTGCTCGCGGGCGTGCTCGCGATGCGTCCCGGCCTCATCCTGCTGGACGAGCCGACCGCCGAGCTCGACCCGGCGGGCGTGCGCGAGGTGCGGGATGCCGTCATCGAGCTCGCCCGCACGACGGGGGCGACCCTCGTGGTGGTCGAGCACCGGGTCGACGCCTGGGTGGAGCATGTCGACCGGGTGGTGGTGCTCGGCGCGGCGGGCGCGATCGTGGCCGACGGCGCCCCGGATGCCGTGCTGTCGCGCGAGGGCGCCTCCCTCGCGGCGCAGGGGGTGTGGGTGCCGGGGCACGAGCCCGCCCCCGTGGCCGGCCCGCGCCCGGTCGACGGCGAACGGCTTCTGACGGCCGCCGGACTGGCCGTCGCACGCCGCCCGGGGGTCGTGGTGCGCGGCGGCATCGACCTGGAGCTCACGGCGGGCCGCGCGGTCGCGCTCACCGGTCCGAACGGCTCCGGCAAGTCGACCCTGGCGCTCACTCTCGCGGGGCTGCTCCCGGCGGCGGCAGGCGTGCTCCGCGCCGAGCCGGCCCTCGCATCCGGGATCGGCCCCGATCCGGCCCGCTGGCGTTCGCGCGAGCTGCTGCCGCGCATCGGCACCGTCTTCCAGTCGCCCGAGCACCAGTTCCTCGCCCGCACCGTGCGCGAGGAGGTCGCCCTCGGGCCGCGCGCCCTCGGACGCGCACAGGGGGAGGCGGAGGCGACCGCCGACGAGCTGCTCGAGCGTCTCGGCCTCGCCCCGCTCGCCGCGGCCAACCCCTTCACCCTCTCCGGCGGGCAGAAGCGCCGCCTCTCGGTCGCCACGGTGCTCGCCACCTCGCCCCGCCTGCTCGTGCTCGACGAGCCCACCTTCGGGCAGGACGCCCGCACCTGGGCCGAGCTCGTCGCGCTGCTCGACGCGCAGCTGTCGGCCGGATCCGCGATCGTCTTCGCGACCCACGACGAGCGCCTCGCGGCCGCGCTCGGGGCGGCGGCCTTCGAGCTGGCGGGGGTGCCCGCGTGAGGATCAACCCCGTCGCCCGGCTCGCCGCCGGGATCGTCGTGGCCCTCGGGATCGTGTGGTCGATCGACCCCGTGTCGGCGGGCGTGGCGCTCGTGCTGGAGCTCGCCCTCTTCCCGCTGCTGCGCATCCCGTTGCGTGTCTTCTGGACGCGCACCGCCCTCATCTGGATCGCCGCCCCGCTCACCGGGCTGACGGTGCTGCTCTACGGTCGAGTGTCGGGGGTGAGCTACCTCGACTGGGCGTTCGTGCACATCACCGACGGCTCCATCCAGCTCGCCGTCGCCGGCACCATCCGGGTGCTCGCCCTCGCCCTGCCGACCGTCGTGCTGCTCATCGGGGTCGACCCCACGGAGCTCGCCGATGGCCTCGCCCAGCGGGTGAAGCTGCCGGCGCGGTTCGTGATCGGCGCGCTCGCGGCCGCCCGCCTCGTGGGGTTGCTGCGCGAGGACGCTCGGATGCTGGAGCTCGCCCGGCGCGCGCGGGGGGTGGGGGATCGCGGCCGGTTCCGTCGCTTCGCCGGGTTGGCGTTCGCCGTGCTCGTGCTGGCCGTTCGGCGCGGTTCGGCGCTTGCGACCGCCATGGAGGCGCGCGGCTTCGGCGGGCCGGGTCCGCGCAGCTGGGCGCGCGATTCGGCCTTCGGCGCGCGGGAGTGGGCGCTCCTGGCGATCGCGGTCGTCGTCGCCGGCGTCGCCGTGCTGGCCGCCGTGCTCACCGGATGGTGGACCCCCGTTGTCGGCTGAACGCCTCGCGATCGACGCCGCCCTGCCGCGCCTGGTCGAACTCGCCACGGCATCCGCGTCGCGTCCCGTGGTGCTTGTCGACGGCCGTTCGGGAGCGGGCAAGTCGAGCCTCGCCGACGAGCTCGCCCCCCTGCTCGACGCGCAGCTGGTGCGGCTCGACGACCTCTACCCGGGGTGGGACGGACTCGAGGCCGGCAGCCGCGCCGTGCACGAGACGGTGCTCGCCGCATCCCGCCCGGGCTGGCGGCGCTGGGATTGGGCGCGCTCGGTGTCCACCGAGTGGCACGAGATCGATCCGGATGCGGCGCTCGTGATCGAGGGGTGCGGCGCGCTCACGGCCGCGAACCGCGCCCTCGCGAGCCTCGGGATCTGGATCGAGCTCGATGCCGCGGAACGCAAGCGCCGCGCGCTCGCCCGCAGCGGCGACGAGTTCGCCCCGCACTGGGAGCGCTGGGCGGCGCAGGAGGACGTCGTCATCGCCCGCGAGCATCCGCTCGCGCTCGCCGATGTCGTCATCGCCGGCTGAGCGGCACCGCTCCCGGTTCGACGTCGCGCTCAGCGGTGCCAGCGGGTCGTGAACGGCGAGCCCTGCGGATGCGTGGTGAGGGTGTCCGCCGTGCAACTCACCTCTAGCGGTACGTCGCCCGCCGCGGTCGACGGGATCGGGATGCTCGCCGACGAGGCTTGCCCGTTGATCGCGACCGTGTTGTCGACGTGGTACTCGGAGCCGTTGTAGTCGCTGAACACCATGACGCCGTGCGTGTCGACCGCGTCGGACGATCCGTCCCACGCCCAGTTGGCGCCGACCGCGCCGCTGTGGGTCTGCGTGACCGTCATGGCCATCCCGGCCGACATCTCGATGCTGATCGTGAAGGTCATCGCGTTCGCGAAGCCGAGGAAACCCTCTCCGTCGATCGCGAGATCCTGGGTGCCGCTCGCGGTCGACCCGGTGACGGTGAGGCCGCCCGCGGCGAGCTGGGCACCCAGCTGGGAGGCCAGATCCCCCAGGTCGGCATGCCAGTCGCCGTTCACGCAGTCGGTGAGCACCGGGCCGAGCCCGGAGTCGGAGCCGGTGCCGTCGCCGGGCTCGTCCGTCGCGCCGCCACGGGCACCCCCGGTTCCCTCGTCGGCTCCGCCGCCGGGCCCGCCGCCGGGCGTGCATCCGGTCAGCGCCAGCAGCGCGAGCACGGGAAGGGCGAGGGCGGCAGCGGTGCGAGAAAGCATGGTGGTCTCCTCAGGGGGTCTCCTCAGGGGGGTGCGACCGCATCGTACGGTCTCGCCGTCCCGGCGCGCGAGGGCGCGGCCCCGGTTGACATGCAACCGTGATCCGCCGCATCGGGGGCGGGTCAGCCCCAGCCCAGCCGGTGCAGCTCCGCGTCGTCGATGCCGTAGTAGTGAGCGATCTCGTGCACGAGGGTCACATGGATCTCGTCGCGCAACTCCTCGAGGTCCGCGCAGTAGTGCAGGAGCGGCTCGCGGAACAGCACGATCCGGTCGGGCAGCTCGCCGAATCCGTAGCGATCGCGCTCGGTGAGAGCCACCCCCTGATACTCGCCGAGGAGGTCGAGCGAGCCGTCCTCGGGGCGGTCCTCGCAGACGAACACCACGTTCTCCAGCCCCTCGACCATCTCGTCGGGCAGCGCGTCCAGCTCGTCGATCACCAGGCGCTCGAAGGCCTCGGCGTCGAGTTCGAGGCTCACGGGCCGTCCAGCTGATCGACGAGCAGCCACTGCAGCTCGCCGAGCCAGTGGTAGATGTCGGTGAGCGGGCCCGCGGCGGGCTCGTCGTCGTCGCCGCGGATGCCGAGCCGGGTGCCCACCATGGTGCGCAGGTCGGTGAGGCTGCGGGCCCAGGTCTCCGCATCGGCGAGTCCGAGAGTCACGAGACCCTCGGTGGCGGTCGCCGCGATCTGCTCCGCGGCGCCGATCTTGCGCGCCTCCAGCTCGTCGCGGGTGTAGTGGCGGAACTCGGCGGAGGCATCCGGATCGTCGCGGTACGCGTCGGGGAACAGCCGGGCCAGCAGGGGCGCATCGTCGAGCTCCGGATCGCGCACCACATCCGCGAACTGGTGGGCGAGCACGGTGAGCAGCCCGGCCTCCTCGGCCGCGAAGTCGATGCGGATCTGCTCGCCGCGGCGGTCGATCAGCATCCGGGCGTCCCCGTCATGCGTCGTCCCGGGCGACAGTCGCCTGCAGTCCGTACTCGTGCATCGCCTGGGCGTGCCGCTCCATCTCCTCGCGCGGCCCGGTCGCGACCGTCGCGCGGCCCTCGTGGTGCACGAGCAGCATGAGGCGCTCCGCCTCCGCGCGGGGGTAGCCGAAGTAGCTGCGGAACACGTGCACCACGTAGTTCATGAGGTTGATCGGGTCGTTCCAGACGATCAGCACCCAAGGCACATCGAAGCGCACCTCGAACTCGGGCAGGACGCCCGTCGAGGTGGAGGAAGGGGAGTCGGGGGAGGGGGAATTGGGGCGATCGACGGGACTCGAACCCGCGACATCCGGCACCACAAGCCAGCGCTCTACCAACTGAGCTACGACCGCCATACGCTGCTCACGCAACTGGACGATTCTACGGTATCCGCGCTGCCCATTTCGCCACCGCATCCTTCGCCGCGGCGTGGGCTTCGTCGCTCGTGGGACCCGGCTCGGCCACGAACGCCACCCGCCGGTAGTAGTCGAGTTCGCGGATCGACTCGAGGATGTCGGCGAGCGCCCGGTGGCCGCCGTTCTTCGCGGGCGACTGGAAGTAGATGCGCGGGTACCAGCGCCGCGACAGTTCTTTGATGGAGGAGACGTCGACGTTGCGGTAGTGCAGGTGGGCGTCGACGCGCGGCATGTACTTCGCGAGGAAGGCGCGGTCGGTGCCGATCGTGTTCCCGGCGAGCGGAGCCGTTCCGTGGTCGGGAACGAATCGCAGGATGTACTCGAGCACCTGGTATTCGGCGTCGGCGAGGCTCACCCCGTGCGGGATCTCCTCGATCAGCCCCGAGGTGGTGTGCATGTCGCGCACGAAGTCGTTCATGTGCTCGAGCGCCGAGTCGTCGGGCTTGATGACGATGCTGAACCCCGGATCCACCGGCACGAGGTCGTAGTCGGTGATGACGACCGCCACCTCGACGAGCTCGTCGATGCCGAGGTCGAGCCCGGTCATCTCGCAGTCGACCCACACGAGAAGTTCTGGCGACTGGCTCACCCTGCCACTCTACTGAGGGATCGCGGGGGAGTGCCGCGGGAGTCCGTGGTGCGGTTTCGGCCGGATGGCACCCGCGAAACCGCGCCATCCGGCCGAAACCGCACCATGCTCGCCCAGCGACGCCCGGGGGTCGCCGTTGCCGCTAGGCGGCGTCGCCGAGTCCGATCTCCTCCGCCTCGTCGACGGCGCCGTGGCCGCCTGCCGCGTCGGCGCGGGCCAGCAGGGGGCGACCGACGACGACGAGCGCGGTCGAGACGAGCACGGCGGCGGCGGCGAAGTAGTACGGCACCTGGTCGCCCGCGAGCTCGGCGAGGGTCGCGGCGAGCGGGGGTGCGGCGGCGCCGCCGAGGAACCGCACGGCGGAGTAGGCCGAGGAGGCGACGGGACGCGGCAGCTCGGTGGAGTCCATGACGGTCTCGGTGAGCACCGTGTTGAGGATGCCGAGCAGCAGGCCCCCCACGATGATGCAGCTGATGAGCCCGACGACGGAGCCGACGACGAGCCCGGCGACCACGAGGTCGAGGGCGAGCAGCGGCAGCACGATCGCGAGCACGCGCGAGCGCGGCATCCGCGCGGTGAGGATCGGCGCGACCCAGACGCTCGTGATGGCGAGGCCGACGCCCCAGGCGCAGAACACCAGGCCCAGGCCGATCGCGTCGAGCCCGAGGGGGAACGGGCTGAAGGCGAGCAGGGTGAAGAAGCCGACGTTGTAGAACAGTGCCGCGACGGCGAGCAGCGCGAGCGCGGGCTTGCGCAGTGCCCGGATGGGGTCGGAGAGCCGGCGCTTCTCGCGCGGCCCCTTGTCGCGCGGCAGCAGCACCGCGAGCGCGATGACCGCGAGCGCCATGAGGGCGGCGGTGCCGAAGAACGGTCCGCGCCAGCTGAGGGTGCCGAGGAGGCCGCCCAGCAGCGGCCCGATCGCGATGCCGAGGCCGAGGGCGGCCTCGTAGAGCACGACCGCGGCACCCGATCCGCCGCTCGCCGCGCCGACGATGGTGGCGAGCGCGGTGGAGATGAAGAGCGCGTTGCCGAGGCCCCATCCGGCACGGAACCCGATGACCGCGCCGACCGATCCCGACATCGCGGCGGCGAGGGCGAAGCCGACGATGAGCACGAGTCCGATGAGCAGCGTCCAGCGGGCGCCGATCCGGCTCGACACCCAACTGGTGACGAGCATGGCGAGCCCGGTGACGAGCAGGTAGCTCGTGAACAGCAGCTCGGTCTGCGCGGGGGTGGCCTGCAGGTCGTGGGCGATGGCCGGGAGGATCGGGTCGACGAGCCCGATGCCCATGAAGGCGATGACGGAGGCGAACGCGACCACCCAGACGGTGCGCGGCTGCTTCAGGATGCTGCCGCCGCCGTGCCCGCTCATGAGGCCACCGCGGCGGCGTTCTGGCCGAGGCGGCTCTCGAGGATGGCGGCCGCGGTGGAGAGGGCCTTCCAGTCGGCGTCGCTCAGTTCGCCGAACCACGGCTCCAGGGTTTCGGCGAGCTTCGCGCGCCACTCGGCGAGGGCCTTCGCCCCCTTCTTGCTCACCACGATGAGCCAGGCGCGCGAGTCGTCGCGGTCGGCGATGCGGGTGACGAGCTCCTCCTCGACCATGGTCGCGAGCAGGCGGGTCATGCCGGGCTGGGTGACGCGGCTCGCGGTGGCGAGCTCGCCGATGCGCATGGGGCCGTCGGATTCGAGGATCGACAGCGTGCGCCAGATCGCGGAGGGTGTCGTGTTGCCGACGACCTGTGCCGCGATCCGGGTGAGCCGGTGGGTGGAGACGAGGAGGGATTCGAGCGTGTCGGTGTGCATCACGTCGGCAAGTATATACCTAAGTTATATAACTTGGGTATGCACTCTCGGGGGCGAGCGGCATGCCCTGGGGTAGCCTGTGTCCGCGCCCTCGTAGCTCAGCGGATAGAGCAGGAGCCTTCTAATCTCTTGGTCGCAGGTTCGATTCCTGCCGAGGGCACCAACGCTCGAGCCCGGGACGCGCACCCGAGCTGCATCGGCGGCGTCCTCGGCTCAGGCGATCCCGTCGAAGAGGTTGCGGATGAGGACGTCGGCGTACGCCTCGTCGACGGGCTCGTCGGGGATGAGCAGCCGATGATAGATCGCTCCCCACAGCTGGTCGACGAGGACCTCGACGGGCACATCGGCCCGAATCTGTCCCGCCTCCTGCGCTCGACGCAGCCTGACGGTGGCGAGTCGTCGTCGTCCCGAGGAGTACAGCCGTCGGTACTCGGAGGCGAGCTCGGGATCGCTCTGGGATCGCCCGATCAGTTCGGTGAGGAGTCGTCCGGCGGGAGTCGCGGTCATCAGGGCGACGAAGTGATGCAGTTGCGTGGTGAGATCGGCGCGGATGTCGCCCGTGTCGGGGAACGCGAGGGTGTCCTCGACGGCATGGAAGTACCCCTCGAGGGCGAGTGCGCCGACGGAGGGCCACCACTTGTAGAGGGTGGTCTTGCTCACACCGGCTTCGCGGGCGATGCGCTCGAAGCTCAGCTCGGCGAGGCCGTCGCGCAGGAGCATCTCCCCGACGGCGCGCAGGACGTCGGCGCGCACCTCGTCGGCGGGACGTCGTCCGCGACCGCGGGAGCTGCGGATGGCGGGACGAGGGGTGCTGTCGGTCATGTCGGGGATCCCGGTCTGCGCTCGGCCGTGCTCAGACCATGCCGCCGTTGACGTAGATGGTCTGCCCGTTGACCCAGCGCGCGGGACCGGCAAGGAAGGCGACCGCCTCGGCGATGTCCTCCGGGGTGCCGAGGCGTTCGATCGGGTTCATCGTGGCCATCCGCTCGATGGTCTCCGCGTCCTTGCCGTCGAGGAACAGCGGCGTGGCGGTGGGGCCGGGGGCGACGGCGTTGACCGTGATGTCCTTTCCGCGCAGCTCCTTGGCGAGCACGAGGCTGATCGCGTCGACCGCGCCCTTGGAGGCGGCGTAGGCGGCGTAGCCGGGGAGGGCGAGCTTCGTCACCGAGGTGGAGAAGTTGATGATCGCGCCGCCGGCGCGCACGCGGTTGGCGGCCAGCTGCGAGACCACGAAGGTGCCGCGGATGTTGGTCCGATGCATCCGGTCGAGGTCGTCGAGGTTCAGCGTCGCGACCGGCGAGAGGATCATGATCCCGGCGGTGTTGATCACGACGTCGATGCCGCCGAAGGCCTTCTCGGTCTGCGCGAAGGCGTCCGCCATCGCGACCTCGTCGGCGACGTCGCCGCCGACCGCGATCGCCTGGCCGCCCGCGGCGATGATCGTCGCGACGACGGCATCCGCTGCGGCCTGGTTGCCGGCGTAGTGCACAGCGAGGGCGTAGCCGTCGGCGGCGAGCCGTTCGACGACGGCGTGGCCGATCCCGCCGCTGCCGCCGGTGACGAGTGCGACACGGCCGGTGGTCGAGAGGGTGCTCATGTGGGTTCCTTCGAGAGACTTTATATGAACTGTGCGTCCATATAATCACCACATGGACGAATTGTCCATATCGACAGCGCGATCGCCCGGCGCCGACGTGCGCTCAGAACCGACACCGATTCGCGCCACCCCGCGCGCGGATGGGCGTCGGCGGCGTGGGTTACGCGCCGAGCTTCGGCTCGGCGGTGCTCTCGGCCGGCGGGAACACGGGCGCGACGGGCGCCGCGTAGGGATCCGCCGGGATCCCGGCATCCGCGCCTTCCGCGGGCGCCTCGGGCGCCGTCTCGACCGCCGCCGTCTCGATCACCGGGGTCTCGAACACGGCGGTCTCGACGGGCAGCGGCACCTCATCGGCGTGCACGACGGGCTCGTGGGTGACCGCGGTGAACTGATCCTCGGCCCACTTCTGCTGCTCGACGATGAGCGGATCGGCCGCCTGAGCCTCGTAGCGCCAGCGCTCCAGGTCGGCGGCGAAGAGCTTGCGCCCCTTGCTCGGCTTGTGCAGCCACAGCACGAGCCGCTCGCGGTATTCGGAGAGGGTCTGGTCGGCCTGGTAGCTGAAGCTCACCGAGTTGGTGCGCATGTCGGCGAGCTGGTGCGAGGCCCAATCGGCCGCGTAGCTGGCACCGGAGATCGGCAGCAGCCGCACGAGCACATCCGCGTCGTTCGCGAGGCGTTCGGCGTGCTCCCGCGCGGCGGGGGTCTGGCTGTGCCAGCGCGCCGCGTTCTGCCCCGCCGAGATGAGGGCGGAGACGGCTGCGGCCCGGGTCTCGTGGTCGCGCTGGGCGACGATGCGCTTGGTCGCCGCGCGTCCGATGAGGGCGCCGATCACGCCGGCGACCACGATCGCGAGGAACGGGATCACGACGGACGTCAGGACACGCTGACCGTCCTCCGAATAGAACCAGTCGACGAAGTTGTTCCACCATGCCATGGCCCGCACCCTACGCCGGGGTGTCGCGGATGCGGCGGTCCCGGCTCGCGTGCCGCGATATCCGGGCCGGTGGTCTCGAGACCACCGGCCCGGCGCGACCCCTACAGTCGCTCGGTGCCGTGCACGGCGTGCGGCTCGATCGCGGCGAGCTCGTCGGCGGTCAGCGCGGGCGCCTCGAGCGCAGCGAGGCTCGACTCGAGCTGGGCGACGCTCGACGCCCCGATGAGCGCACTCGTCACCTGCGGGTGGCGCAGCACCCAGCTCAGCGCGAGCTGGGCGAGCGTCTGCCCGCGGCCCTGCGCGATCTCGTTGAGCGCGCGGGCGCGGGCGAGGTAGGTGTCGGTGATGTTGTCGCCGCTGATCCAGCGGCCCTCCGCCGCGCGCGAGCCCGCGGGGATCCCGCCCAGGTAGCGGTCGGTCAGCATGCCCTGGGCGAGCGGCGAGAACACGATCGAGCCGATGCCGAGCTCGGCGATGGCATCCAGCAGACCGTCCTCGACCGTGCGGTCGAACATGTTGTAGCGCGGCTGGTGAATGAGCAGCGACACCCCTTCGGCGGCGAGCAGCGCGTGGGCGCGGCGGGTCTCGTCCGGGCCGTAGTTGGAGATGCCCACGTAGAGCGCCTTGCCCGAGCGGACGGCGTGCGCGAGGGCGCCCATCGTCTCCTCGAGGGGGGTCTCGGGGTCGAAACGGTGGTGGTAGAAGATGTCGACGTAGTCGAGGCCGAGCCGGGTGAGCGACTGGTCGAGCGAGCTCAGCAGGTACTTGCGCGAACCCCAATCGCCGTACGGGCCGTCCCACATCCCGTAGCCGGCCTTCGACGAGATGACGAGCTCATCGCGGTAGGGGCGCAGCTCGCTCTCGAGGATGCGGCCGAAGTTCTCCTCGGCGGATCCGGCGGGCGGGCCGTAGTTGTTCGCGAGGTCGAAGTGGGTGACCCCGAGGTCGAAGGCGCGCAGCAGGATGTCGCGCTGGGTGGTGAGCGGCCGGTCGTGGCCGAAGTTGTTCCAGAGGCCGAGCGAGATGCGGGGGATCTTGAGTCCGCTCCGGCCCACGCGGGCGTAGTCGAGGTGGTCGTAGCGGTCGGCGGCGGCGTCGTAGGTCACCGCTCCAGCCTAAGGAACGGAATCGTGCCGCGCTGTGTTGTACCGGGTGTCCCCCCGAACCTCAGGAAAGTAGGGTCGCATCATGCGCACATTCGTTCTCGCCGGCGGCTGCTTCTGGTGTCTCGACGCCGTGTATCGCACGCTCGAGGGTGTCCAGGACGTGGTGTCCGGCTACACGGGCGGGCACGTGCCGAACCCCTCGTACGAGCTGGTCTGCACGGGCACGACGGATCACGCGGAGGCGGTGGAGGTCACCTTCGACGAGACCGTGATCCCCGCGAGCGTCATCCTCGACGTGTTCTTCACCCTTCACGACCCGCGTCAGCTGAACCGCCAGGGCAATGACGTCGGCACGCAGTACCGCTCGGCGATGTTCTACGCCGACGACGAGCAGAAGGCCGAGTTCGAGGCCGCCCGCGACCGTGCGAGCGAGATCTGGGGCGGTGGCGTGGTCACCACGATCACGAAGCTCGGCGAGTTCTACCGGGCCGAGGAGTACCACCAGGACTTCTTCGCCAAGAACCCCAACCAGGGCTACTGCCTCGCGGTGGCGCTGCCGAAGGTGTCGAAGGTCCGCAAGAGCTACGCGCAGTACGTCAAGGCGGCGTAACCCGGCTCGCGGCGGGGGGCTTGCGCCTGAAAGCTAATGCCATTAGCTTTCAGGCATGACCTCCTTCCTCGACCGACCGCACCCCGCAGGAACGGGCCGCGTCGCGTACACGCTGCGCGGCGACGGCCCGCTCGTCGTCACCGTCCCCGGGATGGGCGACCTCGCCGCGTCCGACACCGAGCTCGCCGAGGCGCTCGCCGCCGACGGCTTCCGCGTCGCCTCGCTCGAACTGCGCGGGCACGGCGCATCCGACACCGGCTTCGCGGAGCTCGGCGACGCCGCGACGGCATCCGACATCGCCGCTCTCATCGAGGTGCTCGGCGGGCCGGCGATCGTCGTGGGGACCTCGATGGGCGCCTCATCGGCGATCGTCGCGGCCGCCGATCGCCCCGAGCTCGTCTCGGGTCTCGTGCTGCTGTCGCCGTTCACCCGCAACGCCTCCGGCAGCCCGACGCTGATGCGCGCCCTCTTCCGGGTGCTGTTCGCCCGCCCCTGGGGCACGGCGGTGTGGACCGGATACTTCCGCCGCGCGCTCAACAAGGGCACCGCACCCGCTGCCCTCGACGCGCAGGTCTCCGCCATCCGCACCTCGCTGCGGCGCCCGGGGAGGCTCGCCGAGTTCCGGCGGCTCGCCCTGGTGCTGGACCATGCGATCGCCGAGCAACGCGTGCCGGCCGTGACCGCGCCGACGCTCGCGGTGATCGGCGCCGTCGACCCGGACTTCCGCGACCCGGCCGCGGAGCTCGCGCACGTCGCGCGGGTGCTCGGCGCCCGCACCCTCCTCGTGGAGGACGCGGCGCACTACCCGCATCGGCAGCGCCCCGAGCTCGTGCTTCCGGTCGTGCGCGGCTTCGTCGGCGAGATCGCCCGGACCGCGCGTGCCTAGGGCGGGGCTGAGTCGCGACGCCGTGGTGGGGATCGCGGTCGAGCTCGTGGACGCCGATCCCGAGACCCCGCTCACGCTGGCCGCCGTCGCGACCCGCGCGGGCGTGGCGGTCCCCAGCCTCTACAAGCACGTGCGCTCGCTCGATGCGCTGCGCGACGGGGTGGCGCTCGCCGGGGTCGAGGGGGTGACCGCGGCGGTGCGGGCCGCCACCGCGGGCCTCACCGGTGCCGAGGCGCTGCTCGGCGCGGGGCGCGCCATCCGCGCCTACGCCCGGCGGCATCCGGGACTCTACGCGGCGAGCCAGCCGGCGCCCGGGCGCGAGGCGTCGCCCGAGTTGGCGGCGGCCGCGGGCCGTGCCGTGGAGGCGGTGGCCGCCGTCGTGCGGCAGGCGGGCCTGCCCGTCGAGCGCACCGTCGACGCCGTGCGCATCCTGCGCGCGGCCGTGCACGGCTTCATCCTGCTCGAGGCGGCCGGCGGGTTCGGTCTGCCCGACGACGTGGAGGCGAGCTACGAGCGGCTTCTCGCGGTGCTGTGGGAGGGGCTCGGGGTGCTGCGCGCGTCGGCAAGCTGAGCGAATGCTCCCAACTCGGCCGCGTCGCGCGCTCCGGGCGTAGCGTCGAGGGTGACGAAAAGGAGCAGGAGCATGAGCGACACCGAGACCTCGATCGTCGACCGCCGCTGGGTGGCCTTCGGGCCCGCCGGGGCCGTGGGGGCGATCCACCAGAGGGCGGACGGCTACTCCGTGAAGCTCGTCGGCGACGACGACTACCGCGGGACCTTCCCCACCCTCGACGTGGCCAAGAGCGCGCTGCATGCGGCGCTCGTCCCGGGCTCCGACCGGCCCGAGTTCCGCGAGCACTAGGCCGGATCCTCTCCTCCCCGATTCGCGAACGGCGGATCCATCCGCCGATGCGTCCCGGCGCGCCCCGGCGGGACGACGCGAGCGCGAAGCTCGGCTCGGGGCGCGGATGTCCTCCGGCACGAACCGGCATCCGCGCCCCCCGATCCCGAGGAGGACGCATGTACGACACCATCGCCGTCACGGGGGTCGTCGCGACCCCCGTCAAGCACACGATCTCCGCCGAAGGGCTCGAGGTCAGCAACTTCCGGCTCGCCTCGAACCACCGGCGCTTCGACCGGGCGAGCGGCAACTGGGTCGAGAGCGAGACGAACTGGTACACGGTGGCGAGCTTCCGGCAGCTCGCCCTCAACGTGCACGCCTCGCTCGACAAAGGCCAGCAGGTCGTGGTGGTGGGGCGGCTCAAGGTGCGCGAGTGGAGCGACGGCGAGCGCACCGGTCGCGACGTCGAGATCATCGCGGACGCGGTGGGCCACGACCTCGCCCGCGGCACCACGAGCTTCACCCGCACGCCGCGCCCCGCGCCGGAGGCGGCCGGGCCGGCACGCGACGAGCCGCACGGTGCGGAGACCCCGGAGCCCGCGGGGTTCCCGGCCGATGCGCAGAGTGCGGTCGGCCTGCCGTTCTAGACTGCTCGGGATCGCGCCGTCCGCGCGGGAGGAAGCTCGGAGGGCCGGATGAGGCGATCGCGTCGCGCACTCGTGCGCGCGCTTGTCGGGGTCGCGCTTGCGGTGAGCCTCGCGGGCTGCACCACCCCCGAGCCGATGCCGATCCCCACCGACACCCCCTCGGCGTCGCCGTCGGCCGAGCCGAGCGCCCCGCCCGCGCCGCCCACGGCGCCCGTGCTCGACGGCACGGCGGCCGACAACCACGAGTTCTTCGACCGGATCAACCAGGAGCTCATCGCCTCGGGTGCCGCACTCAACGGGGCGGCGTTCATCGACAACCTCGTCGCGCACGGGTTCCCGCGCGACGCGATGGAGGTGACCCCCGACCGCACCGCCATCAACGAGCCGGCCGACAACATCACCTTCTCGATCCGCTTCGGCGAGACCTGCCTGCTCGGCCAGTGGGGCAACATCGGCTACGCGAGCCTCGTCGCCGATGTGCTGGCCACCGGCCGCTGCCTCGTCGGCACCGCGCGCCCCGCGTAGCGGCGGCCGCGTTCAGTCGGTGTCGGCGAGCGCGGTCTCGAGGAGCGCGTTCGCGACGATCCACTCCGCCGGATCCTCGTCCCACAGTTCGTTCAGCTCGCTCGCCTCGCCGGTCGATTTCGCGAGCGCCTGCTGGGCGAGCTTCACGAGCCGGCGCGGCGGCGGGCCCGCCCGGTGCACGAACGCCACGACCTCCTCGACGTAACCGTCGTGCTGCGTGCCGCGCCCGAGACCGTGCGCGACCGTCTCCGCCGCCGCGATCGCGATGGCCGCGGCATCCTGATCGAGATACCTCGCCCACTTGACTGCGGCGAGCGCTCGTCGCACCACCGACCAGTTGCGCTGCTCGGCGAGCTCCCACGCCCAGTCCGCGGCCGCGTCATTCCCGAACGGTTCGCCGCTCCATGCCCCCATGCGCAGAATCTAGAGGATCGCTCGGCGCCGCGGCCACCCCCGATCGAGTAGCTCGCCAGCGGGCCCACCCCGCATGGGGGCGGTGGTCTCGAGACGCGTCCGCTGCGCGGGCGCTCCTCGACCACCTCGCTCACCGATCGAGGAGCCCGCGCAGTCCCCACCCCCGTTGATCGAGGAGCCCGCCCGCGGGCCCACCCCCGTTGATCGAGTAGCCCGCGCAGCGGGCGTATCGAGATCACCCGCCCCCATAGACTCGAACCATGGCCGAATACATCTACTCGATGGTGCGCGCCCGCAAAGCGGTCGGCGAGAAGCTCATCCTGGACGACGTCACGATGGCGTTCCTCCCCGGCGCGAAGATCGGCATGGTCGGCCCCAACGGCGCGGGCAAGTCGACGATCCTGAAGATCATGGCGGGCCTCGACACCCCGTCCAACGGCGAGGCGAAGCTCACCCCCGGGTACACGGTCGGCATTCTCATGCAGGAGCCGGTGCTCGACGAGACCAAGACGGTGCTGGAGAACATCCAGGACGGCATCGCCATCAAGGCGAAGCTCGACCGCTTCAACGAGATCTCGGCCGCGATGGCCGATCCGGACGCCGACTTCGACGCGCTGCTGGCGGAGATGGGCGTGCTGCAGGAGGAGATCGACGCGGCCGACGCGTGGGATCTCGACTCGCAGCTCGAGCAGGCCATGAATGCGCTGCGCACCCCGCCGGGCGACGCGGACGTGTCGGTGCTGTCCGGTGGTGAGAAGCGCCGTGTGGCGCTCGCGAAGCTGCTGCTGCAGAAGCCCGACCTGCTGCTGCTCGACGAGCCCACCAACCACCTCGACGCCGAGAGCGTGCTGTGGCTCGAGCAGCACCTGCAGAAGTACCCCGGCGCCGTCATCGCCATCACCCACGACCGGTACTTCCTCGACAACGTGGCCGAGTGGATCGCCGAGGTCGACCGCGGACATCTCTACCCCTACGAGGGCAACTACTCCACCTACCTCGAGAAGAAGGCCCAGCGCCTCGAGGTGCAGGGCAAGAAGGACGCAAAGCTCGCGAAGCGTCTCGCGGAGGAGCTCGACTGGGTGCGGTCGAACGCGAAGGGGCGCCAGGCGAAGTCGAAGGCGCGTCTGGCCCGCTACGAGGAGATGGCGACCGAGGCCGAGCGCACCCGCAAGCTCGATTTCGAGGAGATCCAGATTCCGCCGGGGCCGCGCCTCGGATCCGTGGTCATCGAGGCGAAGAACCTCAAGAAGAGCTTCGACGACCGTGTGCTCATCGACGGGCTGTCGTTCTCGCTGCCGCCGAACGGCATCGTCGGCGTGATCGGCCCGAACGGTGTCGGCAAGACCACCCTGTTCAAGACGATCGTGGGGCTGGAGCCGCTCGACTCGGGGGATCTCAAGATCGGCGAGACCGTCAAGATCAGCTACGTCGACCAGACCCGCGCCAACATCGACCCCAACAAGACGCTGTGGGAGGTGGTGTCGGAGGGGCTCGACATCATCACGGTCGGCAAGACCGAGATCCCGAGCCGCGCCTACGTGTCGAAGTTCGGTTTCAAGGGGCCCGACCAGCAGAAGAAGGCCGGCGTGCTCTCCGGTGGTGAGCGCAACCGCCTCAACCTCGCGCTCACCCTCAAGGAGGGCGGCAACCTGCTGCTGCTCGACGAGCCCACCAACGACCTCGACGTCGAGACGCTGCAGTCGCTCGAGAACGCACTGCTCGAGTTCCCCGGGTGCGCTGTGGTCATCACCCACGACCGGTGGTTCCTCGACCGGATCGCGACCCACATCCTGGCGTACGAGGGCACCGATGAGGACCCGTCGAAGTGGTACTGGTTCGAGGGCAACTTCGAGGCCTACGAGGCCAACAAGATCGAGCGCCTCGGCGCCGAGGCCGCGAAGCCGCACCGCAGCGTCTACCGCAAGCTCACCCGCGACTGACTGATCATGGCGCGGCTGGAGCCGTGACATGAGGGCGGGGGAAACGCCTCCCGCCGTCGGGTCGTAGCTCCAGCCGCGCCACGAAGGCGAGGACTCATGACCCGCATCCACGTGCCGATCCGGCTGCGCTGGAGCGACTTCGACGCCTACGCGCACGTCAACAACGCCGAGATGCTGCGGCTGCTCGAGGAGGCGCGCATCGAGGCGTTCTGGCGCCCGGACACCGGTGTCGCCGACCCCGCGTATCCGACCGCGGTCATCGACGCGCGCCCCGGCGCCCCCGTCATCAGCCTCATCGCGCGGCAGGAGGTCGAGTACCTCGCCCCCATCCCGTACCAGCGCAGCCCCATCGAGGTGGAGCTGTGGATCGGGCGGCTGGGCGGTGCGAGCTTCGAGATCTGCTACGAGGTGTACTCGCCCGACGGCGTCGAGCCGCGTGTGCTCTACACGGTCGCCTCGACGACCCTTGTCATGGTGGAGGCGGCGAGCGGCCGGCCCTCCCGGATCCCCGATGAACTGCGCGAGCTGTTCGGCCCCTACGTGGAGCCCTCGGTGCAGTTCGGAAAGCGCAGTTGATGCCCCGTCGTCTCATCTCATCCGGTTCGGCCTTCGAGGAGAGGATCGGCTACTCGCGCGCGGTCGTCGTGGGCGACACCGTCTACGTGTCGGGCACGACCGGCTACGACTACGCCACCGGCGAGATCTCGGACGACGTGGCCGAGCAGGCCGCTCAGACGCTCCGCAACATCGCCGCCGCGCTCGAGCAGGCCGGTGCGACCCTCGACGACGTCGTGCGGGTGCACTACCTGCTGAGCGACGGCGCCGACTTCGAGAGGTGCTGGCCTGCGCTGCGGGAGGCGTTCGGCCGGGCGCGCCCCGCCGCCACGATGATGCAGGTGCCGCTCATGGAGCCGGAGATGCGCATCGAGATCGAGGTCACGGCCGTGATCGGTTCCGCGCTCGCCTGACCCGCGCTCGCCTGATCAGTCGAGCTGGTCCTCGGGCACCCGCACCATGCCCTCCTGGGCGATCGAGGCGACGAGTGCGCCGTCGCGCGTGTAGATGCGGCCCGTCGAGAGCCCGCGGCCGCCGGAGGCGGTGGGCGACTCCTGCACGTAGAGCAGCCACTCGTCGACGCGCGCCGGACGATGCCACCACATCGCGTGGTCGAGGCTCGCCATCTTGAGTCCGCGATGCGTCCAGGCGAGCCCGTGAGCCCGCAGCACCGGCTCGAGGATCGAGTAGTCGCTCGCGTAGGCGAGGGCCGCACGGTGCAGCTTCGGGTCGTCGGGGAGGGTGCCGATGGTCTTCATCCAGACCGCCTGACGCGGTGTGCGGCTCGGGTCGGCTCGCAGGTAGATCGGTTGCTGCACGTGCCGGATGTCGAAGGCGCGGCTCGTGGCCCAGAACTGTGCGACGGGGTGGTCGACCGGTCCCAGCACCTCCGCCGCGCTCGGCAGCTCTTCGGGGGGCGTGACCTGCTCGGGGGCGTCGAGCTGGTGCTCGAGGCCGGGGTCGTGGTCCTGGAAGGAGGCGATCATCGACAGGATCGGAACCCCGTTCTGGTACGCCTGCGTGCGGCGCGTCGAGAAGGAGCGTCCGTCGTGGATGCGGTCGACCGAGAAGGTGATCGGCTGGGTCGCGTCTCCCGGTCGCAGGAAGTAGCCGTGCGTGGAGTGGATGGCCCGGTCGTCGGGCACCGTGCGGATCGCCGCGATGATCGACTGGGCGTAGACCTGCCCGCCGAACACCCGGCCCCCGGGCATCCACTGACTCGGCCCGGTGAAGATGTCTTCGCTCGTACGCGCGCCCGTGTCGGCGAGGTCGAGGGTGGCCAGCAGGCCCGCCAGCGGATCGAGTCCCGAGAGGGGGTCGCTCATGCCGCCAGTCTACGAGTCGGCCGGGGGAGCCCCGGTAGGCTGGCAGGGTTGTGACCGCCCGCTCCTTCACCCTCGCCGACCCGGCGTCGCTCGACGACCTGCAGGTCTTCCTCGCGCGCGCCCAGCGGGTGGAGGACGGCTCGGTGCGGCTCATCGGCGGCAGCGGCGTGCTCGCGGTGTACGCGGCGGTGCTGTACCCGGTGGGGCTGCTCGACGAGACCCCCACGGTGCTCGGCCTGCGCACCCTGGCGCTCGCCTCCCGCGACCAGTTCGACGTGGTCGTGCCGATCCGCTCCCTGCTGCTGCGGGTGGAGCGGGCGCAGCAGCTCGCCGTCGAGGCGATCGCGGCGGGCCGCGACGAGGCGGTGGCGGTGGGACTGCCGATGGAGGTGCACACGGCGACCTGGGCGGCGATCTCGCCGCCGCGCGGCGGCTGGCGAGCGGTGCCGAGCATCGAGGCGGCCGTGCTCGACGGGGTGGCCACGGGCGGGATCGCCGAGATCGCCGAGGCCGTTCCGGATGCGGTGGGCGAGTCGATCGTGCGGCGTGTGCGCGCCGAGGTGTGGGGGCGCGAGACGCCCGGTTTCGAGCACATCCCGGCGGGGGCGTCGTTCGCGGCGCTCAGTCTCGGGTTCCTCGGGGACGACCCCGTGAAGGTCTACGAGACGGGCCCGTGGACGCGGCTCACCACGCAGCGCGGGCACGTGCTCGTGAAGCGGAGGGCGTGGACGCTGTCGCGGTGATCTCGATACGCCGCTGCGCGGCTACTCGATCAGCGGGGTGTTACAGCGCCGCGATCGCCCGCCCGGCCTGCAGCCCCGTGAAGAGGCAGCCGCCGAGGAAGGTGCCCTCGAGCGAGCGGTAGCCGTGCACGCCGCCGCCGCCGAAGCCGGCCGCCTCGCCCACCGCGTACAGGCCGGGGATCGCCCGACCCTTCGCGTCGAGGGCCTGCGACGACAGGTTCGTCTGGATGCCGCCGAGGCTCTTGCGGGTCAGCACGTGCAGCTTCACGGCGATGAGCGGCCGGTGCGCCGGATCGAGGATCCGGTGCGGTTTCGCCACCCGGATGAGCTTGTCGCCCCGGTAGTGCCGGGCACCGCGGATGGCGGTCACCTGGGCGTCCTTGGTGAAGGCGTTGTCGAGTTCGCGGTCGCGCGCCTCCAGCTCCTGGCGGATCGCCACCACGTCGAGCTCGACCTCGGGCGCGAGCCGCCGCATCCCGGCGAACAGGTCGTCGAGCGAGTCGGCCACCACGAAGTCGGCGCCCTTCTCCTTGAACGCCTCGACGGCATCCGTCGCGCCCTTGCCGAGCCGCTGGCGCAGCAGCTCCTTCACGCTCTTGCCGGTGAGGTCGGGGTTCTGCTCGGAGCCGGAGAGGGCGAACTCCTTCTCGATGATCGACTGGTCGAGGATGAACCACGAGTGGTCGTAGCCGGTCTGCCGCAGGTATTCGAGGGTTCCGAGGGTGTCGAAGCCCGGGAACAGCGGCACGGGCAGGCGCTTGCCGGTCGCGTCGAACCACATGCTCGACGGCCCGGGCAGGATCCGGATGCCGTGCAGGGGCCACACGGGGGAGTGGTTCTCGATGCCTTCCACGTAGTGCCACATCCGGTCGCCGTTGACGAGCCGCGCCTTCGCGGCGGCCGCGATCCCGAGCATGCGGCCGTCGACGTGCGCGGGCACCCCCGACAGCATGTGCTCGGGCGGGGTGCCGAGCCACTCGGGCCAGGCTTCGCGCACGAGCTCGTGGTTGCCGCCGATGCCGCCCGAGGCCACCACGACGGCGCCGGCCTTCACCTCGAAGTCGCCCGTGACGTCCCGGTTGCTGGGCTCCCCGCGTTCGGCGGCGTCGGGGGCGAGGATCGCGCCGGACGCCCCGATCACGGTGTTGCCGCGCGTGAGGAGCTTGTCGACGCGGTGGCGGAAACGCAGCTCCACGAGCCCCGCCTCGACGCCCGCGCGCACGGTGGCGATGAACGGCTCGAGGATGCCGGGGCCGGTGCCCCAGGTGATGTGGAAGCGGGGCACCGAGTTGCCGTGGCCGGTGGCCGTGTAGCCGCCGCGCTCCGCCCAGCCGACGACGGGGAAGAACGAGACGCCCTTCTCGCGCAGCCAGCTGCGCTTCTCGCCGGCCGCGAAGGCGAGGTAGGCTTCCGCCCACTCGCGCGCCCAGTCGTCTTCCGCGCGGTCGAACTCGGCGCTGCCGAGCCAGTCCTGCCGGGCCAGCTCGTGGGAGTCGCGGATGCCCATGCGCCGCTGCTCGGGGGAGTCGATGAGGAACAGGCCGCCGAACGACCACCACGCCTGGCCGCCGAAGCTCGCCTCGGGCTCCTGCTCCAGGATGATGACGCGCTTGCCCGCATCCACGAGCTCGGCGGCGGTCACGAGCCCCGCGAGCCCGGCCCCGATCACGATCGCATCGGCCTGTTCCGGCATCCTCGGTCCCCTCCCGACTGTGTTGCGTGTCACCACGCTATCCGGCGGTGTTCACCATCGCGTGCGCCGCGCGTTCCAGATAGTCCCAGAGCATGTTCTCGTGCAGCGGGCTGAGCTCCAACTCGTCCACCGCGACGCGCATGTGCGCGAGCCATGCGTCGCGGGCCGCGAAGGTGATGGGGAACGGTGCGTGCCGGATCCTCAGCCGCGGATGCCCGCGCTGCTCGCTGTAGCTGCCAGGCCCGCCCCAGTACTGCTCGAGGAAGCCGGTGAGGCGCTGGATGGCGCCCTCGAGATCCTCCTCCGGGTACATGGGACGCAGCAGCGCGTCCTCCGCGACGCCGGCGTAGAAGCGCCGCACGAGTCTCTCGAAGGTCGCGCGCCCGCCCACCTCGGCCCAGAAGCTGCCGCCCACGACGTCGCCGCCGGCGCCCATCCGCAAGGTCAGGTCGTTCACGACGGGTCCTTCGGCGCGGAGCTGCTCGCCTGCTCGCCGAGCGGCACGGGCTGGGTCTTGGGGGTGCGCGCGCCGCGGATCGAGCCGGCGCCCTCGTAGCCGGAGAGCACGATCGAGTTGAGGGCGGGCAGCCGGATGCCGGCGTCGTCGAGGGTCCGCTTGAGGCGGGCACGCAGCTCGCGGGCCACGTCGTCCTTCGCGCTCGTGCGGGTCTTCACGACGAGCCGGATCACGATCGCCTCCGCCGAGATCGACTCGATGCCCCACACTTCGGGCTTCTCGATGATGAGCCGCCGCCACTTGGGGTCGTGCTGCAGGGTGACGGCGGTCGCGAGGATGCGCGCCTCGACGTCTTCGATGTCGACCTCGTACGGCACCGCGAGGTCGATGATGGCGCGGGCCCAGCCCTGCGAGAGGTTGCCGACCCGCACGATCTCGCCGTTGCGCACATGCCAGAGGGTGCCGTTCACGTCGCGGATGTCGGTCACCCGGATGCCGACCGATTCGACGACGCCGGTGGCGGGCCCCAGGTCCACGACGTCGCCGACCCCGAACTGGTCCTCGATGACCATGAAGATGCCGTTGAGGGTGTCGCGCACGATGTTCTGCGCACCGAAACCGAGGCCCGCGCCGACCGCCGCGGTGATGAGCGAGAAGGCGCCCGCGGCATCGGGCGAGATGGTCGTGATGACAAGCAGCAGCGCCACGATGACGACGACGGTCGTCACGACGCTCGAGAGCACCCCGCCGAGGGCACGGGTGCGCTGCACGATCCGGACGGCGGCGAGCGGGGTCGCGGCGAGCGCCTGCGTGTCGTGCACGCCCTGGCGCTTCTTCACGCCTGTCACGATCGTGCGCACGACGCGCGCGATCACGAACTGCAGCACGAGCCGGATGAGCGTCGCGACGACGATGATGATGAGCACGCGAACCGGCACCTGCCAGCCGCCGAGGCCGTCCCACCAGCTCTGCAGTGCGTCCACGATCCCAGCCTATCGGCGGGCTCACTCCGCGCCGGATGCCGCCAGGGTGGTCGCGAGCTCGTCGAGCACGTCGTCGATGCTCTCGAGCGCGTCCGCGAGGTTCCCCTCGGCGACGACGGCGACGAGCGCGAACGGCCACCCTTCGACGCGCCGCAGCAGCACGCCGCCCTCCGCGGCATCGATGAGCACGTGGCGCTGCTCGCCGAGCGCGAGCTCCCGGGCGATCGCCTCGCCGAGCGCCTGGAGGGCGCTCGCCATGCTCGCGAGGCGCCCCGCGCCCTGCGCGTCCGTCGGGTGGCGTGCGATCTGGAACCCGTCGTCGGTGAGCACCACGGCGACCTCGACCGCGGGGCAGCGCGCGCCGAGCCGCGCGAGCGCAGCCGTGACCGCGTCGACGATGCGCGGGTCTCGGTGCGGCGGCGGTTCGCTCACGCGACGCCCGCCGCGAGGGCTTGCCGCATCTCGATGTCGGCGACGAGACCCATGAGCATCATGCGCATCTGGTGCGGATCGCGCGCATCGACCGCGAAGACCGGGGTCGCCCGATCCGGGACCGCCGCGTGCACGGTCGACACGATGCGCTCGCCGACCTCCGCCGGGCCGAGGTCGTAGCGGGTGACGCCGACGACGATCCCGCCGCGGCGGATGATGCCGTCGAAGGCCGCGAGCTGCTCCCGCACCTGCCGCTCGGGTTCGGCGGCGTCGGCGTTGATGAGCAGCATGAGCCCCATCGCGCGCTCCTGCAGCATCGTCCACATGAAGTCGAACCGGCTCTGTCCGGGCACCCCGTACATCCGGATCTTGTCGTCGGGGCCCAGATCGATCTCGCCGTAGTCGAGCGCGACGGTCGTGGTGGGCTTGTCCATCGTGATGCGGTCGGTGTTGGCGGCCTCGGTGGAGACGACCTCGATGTCGCTCAGCGAGCGGATCGCGGTGGACTTGCCCGCCCCCATCGGTCCGGCGAACAGAATGACGTGCTCGGCCACTGCTACAGCCCGAAACGCTCACGGAGACGCTGGAACAGGCCGCCCTCGGCCAGGCGTCCGCGGGCCGCGCCCGCCTGCGGCTGCGCCTCGATGGTGGCGGCCGCGAGGGTGCCCATGAGGCTCAGGGCGTTGATGAGCGAGCGGGTCGTCTCGTGGCTGCGACCCGACATGGCGGCGAGCGCGTCGATCGTGAGCCAGGCGTTGGAGAGCATCGCGGTCTGGCGGATCTGGTCGGTGTCCGGGTTGAGGGTGGTCCAGTTCGGCCACCGGGTGAGCCGGTAGCACTGATCGGGCTCGAGCCACGGGGCGAGCCGTTCGGGGAACGCGGCGCGCCCCACCTTCCACAGCAGCGCGTCGAGGCTCTCGCCGGGAAGCTCGAACGGCGGCGGGGTGCCGGCCCCGACGAGCTCGACGGAGACGACGACGCCGGTGGGGTGCTCGGGGAACCAGTCGAGGCCCAGCTCCCAGGAGAACGCCTGGTGGCGCGCGTCGATGCGGATCGCGGGATGGCCGGCGACACCGAGCTCGATGAGCATGGGCACGCGGGTGCTCTGCACCGAGTGCAGGGTGAGCGCGGCGCCGGCCCAGCCGAGCTCGGGCAGCTGCGAGGTGCCGGCGGGCAGCGCGGGCACGGCATCCGCGTGCAGCTGGGCCGCCGGTCGGTCGCCGCGCGCGTCGTCCGCGGCCGGGGCGCGGTGGCGCGCGCGGCGTTCGGCGGCCTCCGCGGCCGCCGACTCGGGCGGCTCGGCGTAGGGCGCCCGCGATGCGGTCGGCTGCTGCTCCGCCGTGCGGGTCTGGGTGTGCCGCGAGTCCGAGGTGTGCGACGTCCAGGCGTGACCGTCCCACCATCTGAGCTGTGGTGCGCCCAGAGGGTCGGGATACCAGCCGGCCTGAACCTGCCGACCGTCAGCTGCGGTGGTCATGAAGTCGGGTTTCCATGAGAGGAACCGAGGTTCCGTGGCGACACCGGGTAACGTGTCCCGACCACGGTATCGAGCCTTCGTCAGCCGATTCGCGCCCCAAAGCGGGGGTGATTCGCCGCGACACGCCCATCGAGGCCTCGACGGGCGTGTCGCGGAATGTTATTCGCGGTCGCGCGCCTGCGCCGCGAGTGCGCGCTCGACCCCGGCCAGCCCCTCGATGACCATGCGACGCAGGGCCGGCACCTCGGAGTGGGCATCCAGCCAGGCACGCGAGGCGTCGACGAGCGCCGCATCCGCGAGAGGCGCGGGGTAGAAGCCCTGCACGATGTACTGGGCGATCGCGAACGGACGCTCTTCCCAGATCCGCGCGAGCGCGGCGAAGTAGGGGGCCACGAGACTCTCGAGCACGGCAGGGTCGTTCAGGTGGGTGAAGCCGAGCCCGATGTTGCGCAGCACGACGTTCGGGATGGTGGCGTCGGTGAGGGCGGCGGTGAGCGCCGCCTGCTTCGCCTCGACGGTCGGGATGGTCGCCCGCGCCCGGGCGGCGGCCTGCTGCCCGTTCGCGGTGTCGTCCTTCTCGAGCGCGGCCGCGATCTCGAGCTCGCCCGCCTCGCCGAGCAGCACGAGCCCCTCGAGCAGCTCCCAGTCGAGGTCGGTGTCGATCTCGAGCCCGTCGAGGGTGATCGTGCCCGCGCGGAGTCCGCGCAGCGCCGTGCCGTGGTCGGGGGTCGAGACGACGTTCGCGAAGAACTTCACGAACTGGAACTGGGCATCCGACCCGGCCGCGGCCTGCTGCGCGAGCACCCACAGCCGGTCGCCGATCTCGCGGATGGTCGCCTCGCGCGTGTCGGGGTCGACGTAGCTGCGGGCCGTCTGCACGAGCTGCCCGAGTGAGAGACGCATGGTGGTCGACTCCGTCTCGGCGCCGATGTTGCCGAGCACGAGCTGCACGTAGTCGCGACCCGGGATCTCGGCGTCGCGGGTCGCATCCCACGCCGAGCCCCAGACGAGGGCGCGGGCGAGGGGGTCGGCGATGCGCGAGAGCGCGTCGATCGCCACCCGGAACGAGTCGTCGTCGAGGCGGATCTTCGCGTAGGCGAGGTCGTCGTCGTTGAGCAGCACGAGATCCGGCTTCGCGCGGCCGACGAGCTCGGCGACCTCGTTCCACTCGCTTGCCGCGAGGTCGAACTCGTGCCGGTGCGTGCGCAGGAGGGGGGCGTCGGCGGCGCCGGAGGCGAAGTCGTAGAACCCGATCGCGATCCGGTGCTGCCGCAGCGTCGGGTAGTCGGGGTGGGCCGTCTGGCGCACGCGGAACGAGGTGATGATGCCCGCCGCATCCGTCTCGATCTCGGGCTTCAGGGTGTTCACCCCCGCCGTCTCGAGCCACTGCGCCGAGAAGGTCGACAGGTCGCGTCCGGAGCTGACCTCGAGCTCGCGCAGCAGGTCGGCGAGCTCCGTGTTGCCGTACTCGTGGGCGCGGAAGTAGGCGCCGACGCCCGCGAAGAAGGCGTCGATGCCGACCCAGGCCGCCAGCTGCTTGAGCACCGAGCCGCCCTTCGCGTAGGTGATGCCATCGAAGTTGACCTGCACGTCCTCGAGATCCCGGATGTCGGCCACCACGGGGTGGGTGGACGGCAGCTGGTCCTGGCGGTAGGCCCAGCTCTTCTCCATGGCCTGGAAGGTGGCCCAGGCCTCCGTCCATTCGGTGGCTTCGGCGGTCGCGATCGTGGAGGCCCACTCGGCGAACGACTCATTGAGCCAGAGGTCGTTCCACCACTTCATGGTCACGAGGTCGCCGAACCACATGTGGGCGAGCTCGTGCAGGATCGTGACGACGCGGCGCTCCTTGATGGCGTCCGTCACCTTGCCGCGGAACACGTAGGTCTCCGTGAAGGTCACCGCGCCCGCGTTCTCCATGGCCCCCGCGTTGAACTCGGGGACGAACAGCTGGTCGTACTTCGCGAAGGGGTAGGGGTAGCCGAACTTGTCCTCGAAGTAGGCGAAGCCCTTGCGGGTGATGTCGAACACGTAGTCGGCGTCGAGGTAGCCGAACAGCGACTTGCGGGCGAAGATCCCGAGCGGGATGACGCGGCCGTCGGAGCTCGTGAGCTCGGAGCGCACCACCTCGTAGGGGCCGGCGACGAGCGCCGTGATGTAGCTGGAGATGCGCGGGGTCGGCTCGAAGTGCCAGACCGCCGATCCGGTGCCGAGGCTCTGCGGTTCGGGGGTGGGCGAGTTGCTGACCACCTGCCACGCCTCCGGCGCGGTCACCGTGAAGCGGAACCTCGCCTTGAGGTCGGGCTGCTCGAAGACGGCGAAGACGCGGCGGCTGTCGGGCACCTCGAACTGCGAGTACAGGTACACCTCGCCGTCGACCGGGTCGACGAAGCGGTGCAGGCCCTCGCCGGTGTTCGTGTAGGCGAAGTCGGCGACCACCACGAGTTCGTTCTCGGCCTCGAGACCGTCGAGCCGGATGCGGGCGCCATCGGCGACCGCGACATCGAGCGCGGTGCCGTTGAGGGCGACGGAGTGCACCTGGGCGGTGATCGCGTCGATGAACGTCGAGGAGCCGGGTGTCGCCGTGAAGCGCACGGTCGTGCTCGACCGGAAGGTCTCGGGGCCCGTCGTCAGGTCGAGCTCGATGTCGTAGCTCAGGGTGTCGACGAGCGCCTTGCGCTCCTGGGCTTCGATGCGGGTGAGGTTCTCTCCAGGCACGCGGGTGCTCCTTCGGCGTCGCGGATCGTATCCGCGTCCAGCCTAGGTCAGCGGGTGCGGACGAGGGGTGCCGGTGCCGGTTCGCTGCGCCGTGCCGGTGCGGCGGGGCGCACGAGGGCTTCGAGGTCGTCGACGGCGCGCTCGAGCATCCGGATGAGGGCACCGTCGGGATCGTCGATGCAGGCGCGCGCGGTGCCCACCACGGCGGTCGCGACCACGAGCTCGCTCGACACCGTGTCGAGGTGCGGGAAGCGTGCCGACACCGTCACGATGTGGTGCCGCGCCCAGCGGGCGGCATCCGGAACCGTGTCGAGCACCCGGTGAGCCTCGGTGCGCAGCGCGTGGGAGGGGACGCCGCGCTGCTCCAGCAACGCGCACAGCGACAGCACGCCCGCCGCGAGCACCCGCTGCCGTTCCATGCTGGCCACCGGCAGGGCCTCGGTGGCGGCGCGCAGAGCGACCACGAGACCGAGCTCCTCGCCCCCGCTCAGCCCCACGACGCGCGGGATGAGCGTGAGGAGCTCGTCGCGGCGCTCGTCGTCGACGAGATCGTTCACGCCGCGGGCGAGCGCCGCGAGCGTGCGGTCGGTGCACGCGGGGTGGTCGCTCCAGCGTTCGCCCGCCAGATAGGAGGCGAACTCCATGAAGCAGGCGCCGCGGCGCGGATTGCGATGTCTGCCCGCGGAGAGGTGCGGCATGACATCGGGTACGAAACTGGTGCGTTGGCGCATCGTGATCACCTCGCGGATCGTCCTCATCCGATTGTGCCCCCGACCGCCGACGGAGGCTAGAGGGGAGCCCGCCTAGACTCGTCGGGTGCGCATCCACATCGCGACCGACCATGCCGGCCTCGACTTCAGCCGGACCCTCCAGCAGCACCTGAGCGAAGCCGGCCATGAGGTGATCGACCACGGCCCGCGCAGCTACGAGCCGCTCGACGACTACCCCAGCTTCTGCATCAACGCCGCCCGTGCGGTGGTGCGCGACCAGCGCTCCGGCGTGGAGGCGCTCGGCGTCGTGTTCGGCGGATCGGGCAACGGCGAGCAGATCGCCGCCAACAAGGTCGAGGGAGTGCGTGCCGCGCTCGTCTGGAACGACTCCACGGCCGAGCTCGCGCGCGAGCACAACGATGCCAACGTGATCTCGATCGGCGCCCGCCAGCACACCGTCGAGGAGGCGATCGCCTTCATCGACCGCTTCATCGCGACCCCGTTCCCCGGCGAGGAGCGCCACGCGCGCCGCATCGCGCAGCTCGCCGAGTACGAGACCACGGGGCGCATCGTCGGCCACGACATCGAATAGGCCCGGCCCCCGACTCCCGACTCCCGAGTCCCCGAAAGTACGCACTTTGGGGCCGTTTCGGGTCGAGAACACCCCAGAAGCACGTACTTTCGCGGAGATGAGCGGATGCCTGAAGGCCACTCGGTACACCGGATCGCGCGACAGTTCGCCGCGAATTTCGCGGGGGCGCCCGTCGCGGTGAGCTCGCCGCAGGGGCGGTTCGCATCCGGGGCCGCCCAGCTCGACGGCCACGAGATCGTGCAGGCGAAAGCCGTCGGCAAGCAGATGTTCCTCGAGTTCGACCACGGGCTCTGGCTACGGGTGCACCTGGGCATGTACGGCGCCTGGGATTTCGCGGGCGACATCACGGTCGACGACACCCTGGCGTCCGCGAAGGGGCGCATCGGGCAGACCAACCAGCGGGGCACCGTGGTCGGTGCCCACGAAGACAGCCCGTGGTCGATCGGCGCCCCGCGGCGCACCCGGTTGCGGATGGCGGAGTCCGAGAAGCTCGAGCCCGAACTCGAGAGCTGGCCGCCGGAACCCGTCGGCGCGGTGCGCGTGCGGCTGCTGACGGCCACCGCGTGTGCGGATCTGCGCGGGCCGACGGCATGCGAGGTGCAGACCATCGAAGAGGTGGATCGCACGATCGCACGGCTCGGGCCCGATCCCCTCGTCGACGATCTCGTGGAGGCCGAGGAGCGCTTCACCGCGGTCGTGCGGCGCAAGCCCACCCCGATCGCCCTGCTGCTCATGGACCAGTCGGTGGTCTCCGGGATCGGCAACGTGTACCGCGCCGAGCTGCTGTTCCGCGCCCGTCTCGACCCGTTCCGGCCCGGCCGGGAGGTGCCCGAGGAGGTCGTGCGCGGCCTGTGGCGGGACTGGGTGCACCTGCTGCGCATCGGCGTCGAGACCGGTCAGATGCTCACCATGGACGACCTGGATCCCGAGGCGTATCGACGCGCCCTCGCATCGCGGGACGACCGGCACTGGGTGTACCACCGCACGGGAGAACCGTGCCGCGTGTGCGGAACCGGCATCGCGATGGCGGAGCTCGGAGGCCGCAAACTGTACTGGTGCCCCGTCGACCAGGCGTGAGGCCCGAGCGACCGAGGAGCGGCGAATGCGCCACACGCCCCACTACCTGATGACCGAGGTCGACGAGGTGAAGCGGCTCATCCGGCGCAACCCGTGGACCACCTACGTGTCGCACACCTCGGCCGGGCTCGTCGCATCCCACTATGCGACCCTGCTCGAGGAGACCGACGACGACACCATCTCGATCGTGTCGCACTTCGGGCGCCCCGACGAGCTCGCGCACGAGCTGGGGCAGCACGAGGTGCTCGTGATCGTGCAGGGACCGCACGGCTACATCTCGCCCGGCTGGTACGCCGAGGGCGACTTCATCCCCACCTGGAACCATGTGACCGCGCACCTGTGGGGCACGCCCGAGATCCTCTCGGCCCAGGAGAACTTCCAGGTGCTGCACCGGCTCACCGACCACTTCGAGAAGCGGATGCCCGAGCCGCGTTCGCTGCACATCGACGAGGCCTACGCGGAACGCGTGGCGAAGGGCACGGTGGGGCTGCGCATCCGCGTCACCCGTTTCGACGCGCGCGCGAAGCTCAGCCAGAACAAGCCGGACGAGGTGCGTGCGACGATCATCGAGGCCCTCGCGGGTGACGGCCCGTACGCGGATGCCGCGCTCGCCGCCGAGATGCGCCGCTCCGAAGACCGCCGCGCGTCGGGTCCCGCGTGAGCGCCGACTCGGTGGCGCACCCGCCAGCTCGAGGACGACTGCACCCATCTCAAGGACTGGTGGATCCCATCTCAAGGAGTCGAGTCGCGGAATCGGCTACTTCTGCCCCGGTAGGCAACTCCCGTCACAGCGACTCCGTGAGATGGGTTGCTCGACTCCGTGAGATGGGATCCCGGATGCGGCGGGGGCGCGCGTGAGCGGCGGACTGCTGCTCGCCGGGGTGCGGCGGGTCGGCGCCGAGCGCACGGCGGAGGAGCCGGTGGAGGTCCTGCTGCAGGACGGGCGGATCTCCGCGATCGGGCTCGCGCTGGATGCCGCGGGCGTCGAGCGCGTCGAACTCGACGGCCGGTACCTCGCGCCGGGCATGTGGGACGGGCACGTGCACATGGGGCAGTGGTCGGCCGTGTCGCGGCGGCTCGACCTGTCGGGGGCGGGATCGGCGGCCGAAGCGGCGGCACTCGTTCGGGCACGGGTCGACGCCGGCTGGGACAGCTCCGAGATCCTGCTCGGCTACGGCTTCCGCGACGCCCTGTGGGCGGATGCACCCGATGTCGAGTCGCTCGAGGTCGGCGAGACGGCGGTCGCGCTTGTCTCGGGCGACGTGCACACCGTGTGGTCGAACCGGGCCCTGCTCCGCCGAGCCGGACTCCCCGACGACGCCTGGTGGCTCAACGAGCAGCCGGCCTTCGACCTCAACGCGCGCCTGTCGGCAACGGATGCGACGACCCTCGACCGCTGGGTCGCGGATGCCGCCCGTGCAGCAGCCGCTCGCGGTGTCACCGGCATCGTCGACCTCGAGATGGGCGGGGCGGTCGAGGCGTGGGAGCGGCGCATCGGCGAGGGCCTGCGCACCCTGCGCGTGAAGGCGGGGGTCTACCCCGCCGATCTCGAGCGGGTGCGCGCACGCCGCCTCCGCTCCGGCGACCCCATCCTCGGCGCGGACGGCCTCGGCGCGGACGGCCTCGGAACCGTCGGCTGGTTCAAGCTCTTCACCGACGGCGCGCTCAACTCGCGCACCGCGTGGTGCGTCGACGCCTACCCGGACGGCGACGGCGGGCACGGCCTGCCGAGCTACCCGGATGCCGAGCTGCGGGCCGTCGCCCGCGAGGCGCTCGCGGCGGGGCTGATCCCCACTATCCACGCGATCGGCGACCGGGCGCTCACCCAGGCGCTCGACACCTTCGCGGCGCTCGGCATCCCCGCCGATGCGCCGCTCGCACCGCGCATCGAACACGCCCAGCTGCTGCGGCCCGGCGACGCCCCGCGCTTCGCCGCGCTCGGCGTGCAGGCGAGCGTCCAGCCCGAGCACGCCATGGACGACCGCGACGTCGCCGACCACCACTGGGCCGGCCGCACCGACCGGGCCTACGCCTACCGCGCGCTGCTCGACGCGGGGGCGCAGCTCGTGCTCGGCTCCGACGCTCCGGTCGCGCCGCTCGACCCGTGGGTCACGCTCTCGGCGGCCGTCACGCGCACGCGCGACGCCCGGGAGCCGTGGCATCCCGAGCAGGCGCTACCGCTCCCGGATGCCCTGCGGGCCTCGTGGGGCGGGGTCGACGGCCTGCGCGTCGGCGGGCTCGCGGATCTCGCGATCCTCGACGCCGACCCGCACGCGGTCGCGCCGGAAGCGCTGCGCACCCTCCCCGTGCACGCGACGGTCGTCGCGGGTGCGCGTGTGGGCTGATCTCGATACACCGCCGCTGCGCGGCGGCACTCGATCCGGCGGATCTCGATAGACCGCCGCTGCGCGGCGGCACTCGATCGGCAGTGGGTGCGACCGCGCGATACCCGCTGGTCGAGTGCCCGCGACGCGGGCGTATCGAAACCAGCCCCCGCAGCTGCGGTGGCTACTCCGCGACGTGCGCGAAGAGGAACCAGCGGTCCTTCTCGAGGCCGCGCGAGATCTCGATCGCGACATCCTGCGACACCGGGTCGAGCTCGGCGAGTTCCTCGACCGCGGTGCGCACGGTGGCGAGGGTCGCGTCGATCGAGGCGATGATGGCGGCGATCGAATCGCGCGACTGCTGGAACCCGGCGGCGAGCTTCGGGGTGGTGGTCTTCGAGGCAACGGTCTGGATGCGGGCGTCGATCGGCAGGCCCAGGGCGACGACGCGCTCGGCGGCGGTGTCGGCGTACTCCTGGGCGTGCTCCACGACCTCGTCGAGGAGTTCGTGCACGGCCTGGAAGTTGTCGCCGCGCACGTGCCAGTGCGCCTGCTTGCCGTCGATCGCGAGAGCCTGGAGGTCGACGACGACGGCGCCGAGGAACTGGGCGACGCCGGCGGTCACATCCGGGTCGACGGAGCTGGAAGGGATGGTCTTGGTCTTCGCGTCGGTCATGGCGTCCTCCTCAGGATCCAGCCGGCTGAGCCGGCATGCGTCGTGTTCAACGCTACTCAGGCCCCTGCATTCCGCAAGGTAGTTGAGGCTGGCCTGACTCGCGGCCACCGGTTCAGCGCGGCGCGACGGCGTCGCGTGTCTCGCGGGCGATCTCGCGCTCCTCGTCGGTGGGCACCACGAGCACGGCCGCACCGGATCCGGCGGGGGAGATCGATCGCGGCTCGCGCGAGCGCACCGCGTTGAGCCCGGGGTCGACCGCGAGTCCCAGGAACTCGAGCCCCGCGACGGCGCGCCGGCGGATGTACTCGCTGTTCTCGCCGACCCCCGCCGTGAACACGAGGGCGTCGATGCCGCCCAGCTCGGCCGCGTATCCGCCGATGTAGCGCCGCAGTCGGTGCACGTACACGTCGAGCGCGTGGGAGGCGCGCTCGTCCCCCGACTCCGCCGCGGCGACCAGTTCGCGCATGTCGCTGCGTCCGGCGAGCCCGACGAGGCCGGAGCGGCGGTTGAGCAGCTCGTCGAGCTGGGCGGTCGTGTAGCCGTGCTCGCGTGCCAGGTACAACAGGATCGCGGGGTCGAGGTCGCCCGAGCGGGTGCCCATCACGAGCCCCTCGAGCGGGGTGAGCCCCATCGAGGTGTCGAGCGAGCGCCCGCCGAGGATGGCCGCCGCGGATGCGCCGTTGCCGAGGTGCAGCACCACGAGCCGGAGTCCCGGGTCGCCCGCGCGCCCCAGGAGCTCGGCGGCACGTCGGCTCACATAGCGGTACGAGGTGCCGTGGAACCCGAAGCGGCGGATGCGGGTGCGCGCCGCCACCTCGGCATCGATCGCGTAGTCGCGGGCCGCGGGGGTGATGGTGGCGTGGAAGGCGGTGTCGAACACGGCCACGTGCGGCAGTTCGGGCAGCGCCGCGCGCGCCGCCCGGATGCCGGCGAGCCCGGGCGGGTTGTGGAGGGGCGCGAGGTCGGCGAGCGCCTCGATCTCGCGCTCCACGTCGTCGTCGATGACGGTCGCCTGCACGAAGCGCGTGCCGCCGTGCACGATGCGATGTCCGACCGCGTCGATCCGCACCCCGCCGAGGCCGGCGAGCACCGCCTCGAGTGCGGCGGCATGGTCCGGCACCCCCGAGCCGGGGACGCCGATCCGCTCGATCACGCCATCCGCGTGCACCGTGCCGTGCTCCACATCGAGCACCCGGTACTTGATCGAGCTCGATCCGACGTTGAGCACGAAGACCGTGCGGATGCCGCTCACGCGCGACCCTCCGCCTGGATCGCGGTGATCGCGATGGTGTTGACGATGTCGCGCACGAGGGCACCGCGCGAGAGGTCGTTGATGGGCTTCGCGAGACCTTGCAGCACCGGCCCGATCGCGACCGCGCCGGCGGATCGCTGCACCGCCTTGTAGGTGTTGTTGCCGGTGTTGAGGTCGGGGAACACGAACACCGTGGCGCGCCCCGCCACCTCGGATCCCGGCAGCTTCGAGGCGCCCACCGTGGGGTCGGCCGCGGCGTCGTACTGGATGGGGCCGGCCACCGGCAGTCCGGGCGCGCGCTCCTGCACGAGCAGGGTCGCCGCGCGCACCCGATCCACCTCGGCGCCCGAGCCCGACTCGCCGGTCGAGTAGGAGAGCATCGCCACGCGCGGCTCGATGCCGAACTGCCGGGCGGTCGCCGCGGAGGAGATGGCGACGTCGGCGAGCTGCTCGACGGTCGGCTCGGGGATCACCGCGCAGTCGCCGTACACGAGCACCCGGTCGGCGAGCGCCATGAGGAACACGCTCGACACGACCGAGACGCCCGGGGCGGTCTTGACGATCTCGAAGGCGGGCCGGATGGTGTGCGCCGTCGTGTGCCGGGCGCCCGACACCATCCCGTCGGCGAGGCCGAGATGCACCATGAGGGTGCCGAAGTACGACACGTCGGTGACGGTCTCGGCGGCCCGCTCGGCGGAGACCCCCTTGTGCGCGCGCAGCCGCAGGTATTCGCTCGCGAAGCGCTCGTGCAGCTCCGGGTCGCTCGTCGCGACGACACGAGTGTCCCCCAGCTCGAGCCCGAGCGCCGCCGCCCGGGCGTGCACGGCTTCCGGGTCGCCGAGGATCGTGAGGCGCGCGATGCGCCGGCTCACGACGATCGACGCGGCCTGCAGGATGCGGTCGTCGTCGCCCTCCGGCAGCACGATGTGCTTGTCGGCGGCGCGCGAGCGCTCGACGAGCATGTGCTCGAAGCGGATCGGTGTGACGACGTCGCTCGACGGCAGGCTCAGCAGTCGCACCAGCTCGGCGGCGTCAACGTGCTCGGCGAAGAGCGCCACCGCCCGCTGGTGCTTGGCGGGGGAGTCGGCGGCGAGGCGGCTGCGCGCCTGGGTGATGCGGACCGCCGTGTCGAAGGTGCCGAGCGTCGTCCGGGCGATCGGCAGCTCGGTGCCGAGACCGTCGATGAGTCGCTCGATCGCCGGGTCGATGGGGAAGCCGCCGTTCAGGATCACGCCCGTGAGCGCCGGGAAGGTCTGCGACAGCTGGGCCGCGAGGGTGCCGACGAGCACGTCGGAGCGGTCGCCCGGCACGACGACGATGCCGCCGGGGATGAGGCGCGGCAGCACGTTCGGCAGCGACATCGCGGCGATCGTCGTGCCGAGCACGGGCCGGTCGAGCGCGCGGTCGTCGCCGCGCAGCAGCTCCGCCTCGGCGGAGGCCAGCACCGTGCGCAGCAGGGGCGCCGCGAGTTCCCGGTCGTCGGCGATCGCCCACGCCGGAAGCCCCGTCGCCTCGGCGACGGCGTCCGCGATCGCGGCTCGCTCGCCCGGGTCGGCACGGTTGACGATCACGGCGAGCACCTCGGCGTGCTCTTGACGCAGCTCGCCGAGCGCGATCGCGGCGATCTCGGCGCACTGCTTCGGCGTGCGCGCGTCCTCGCCGTCGGGCTGGCGGCCCCCCGTCACGAGCACGACCGGGGCCGCGAGGTTGGCCGCGATGCGCCCGTTGGTGGACAGCTCGGTGGGGGTTCCCACATCCGTGTAGTCGGAGCCGAGGATGAGCACCGCGTCGCAGCGCTCCTCCACCTCCGCGAAGCGCTCCACGATCGTCGCGAGCGCCGCATCCGGATCCGCGTGCAGCGCGTCGTAGTCGACCCCGACGCAGTCCTCGTAGCTCTGTCCCGCGCTCGCGTGCGCGACGAGCAGCTCGAGCACGTAGTCGCGCTCCACATCCGCGCGCACGATCGGGCGGAACACGCCCACGCGCGGCACGCTCGCCCGGAGGGTCTCGAGGAGTCCGACCGCGACGGTCGACTTGCCGGTGCGCCCCTCGGCGCTCGTCACGTAGATGCGGGTCACCACGCTGCCCACGCTACGCGACGCACCTTTCACGAGGGTGGATAGCCCCACCCCGCATCCGTGCGCTCCCCGGATGCCGCGGACGGTCCCCGTCCGGAATGCTGGTGTCATGTCCGATACGCGTCGCGGTTACGGCCGCTACTGGGCGGGGCTTCTGCCCGAGCTCGGGTACCTGCTGCCGCTGCTGCCGATCGTCGTCACGGCGACCTCGGTGCTCATGACGCTGTTCTGGACGGGCGTCGGCATGATCCCGATCGTGATCGGCGTGTTCCTCGTGCTCGCGGCGCTGTTCACGGCGCGTGGCTTCGGGATCTTCGAGACCTGGCGACTGCGCGGCGCGCTGTTCCCCGCGATCGAGACCCCGCGCTGGGATCATCGCGCGCGTTCCGGCAGCACGGTCGCCAAACTGCTGGCGCCCGCCGTCGACGGCCACTACTGGCTGTACCTGCTGCACGGCGCGGTCGTGAACCCCATCGTCGGCATCGTCAGCTGGTCGATCACCATCGCCTGGCTCTCGGTGGGGCTCGGCGGGATCAGCTCCTGGCTCGTCCACCTGTTCATCCCGGAGGAGTACGACTGGTTGCCCGAGTTCGCGGCGCTGCTGCCGAACGACACGGTCCTGCCCGCGCTCGCCCTCAACCCGATCGCGATCGAAATCGCGAGCGCCGTCATCGGCGTCATCTTCCTGCTGACGCTGCCGTTCATCACGCACGGGCTCACCTGGACCCACCATGCGATCGCTCGCGGGATGCTGTCGCGATTCCGCGCGGAGGAGCTGAGCGTGCAGGTGGCCGACCTGTCGGCGTCCCGTTCCGCGGCGGTCGCGGCGGAAGGCACGGCGTTGCGCCGGCTCGAGCGCGACATCCACGACGGCCCGCAGCAGCGGCTCGTGCGCCTGCAGATGGACCTGTCGTCGGCCGAGCGCCAGCTCGACAAGGACCCGGATGCGGCGCGCGAGCTCATCGCGCAGGCGATGCAGCAGTCGAAGGACGCCCTCGAGGAGCTGCGCGCCCTGTCGCGCGGCTTCGCGCCGCCCATCCTGCTCGACCGCGGCCTCGTGGCGGCCCTCGAGTCGCTCGCGGTGCGCTCGCCCGTGCCCACCCACATCGAGAACCGGCTGCCCGCCGAGCTGACGCTGCCGCCCGAGCTCGAGCGCAACGCCTACTTCATCGCCGCCGAAGCGCTCACCAACGTCGCCAAGCACGCGCAGGCCGCGAACGCCTGGGTGCGGCTGGAACGGCACCAGGCGCCCGGCAGCGGGGTCGCCCTGTTGGCGGTCGTCGTGAGCGACGACGGCGTCGGCGGGGCGGCAGAGGCGGCCGGCCACGGGCTCGCCGGCATCGAGGAGCGCCTGCGCGGTCTCGGCGGCACGGTGCAGCTGTCGAGCCCGGTCGGCGGTCCGACCGTGCTCATCGCACAACTGCCGATCCTCGAGACCCCGCAGCCGGTGCCGGCCGCGTGATGCGTCTCGCTAGCCTGGGGGCATGAGCGTGCGCGTCGTGGTCGCCGATGACTCGGTTCTGCTGCGGGAGGGGCTCGTCCGCGTGCTCGAGGAGGCCGGCCACGAGGTGGTCGGCGCCTACGGCGACGCCGAGGAGCTGCTCGCGGCGGCCCCCGCACTCAGCCCCGAGCTCGCGGTGCTCGACGTGCGGATGCCGCCCACCTTCCGGGACGAGGGCGTGCGCGCCGCCATCCGGCTGCGCGAGCTGCTGCCGAGCACCGGCATCCTGCTGCTGTCGCAGTACGTCGAGGTCGCCTACGCCCAGGAGCTGCTCGGATCGGGTGGCGGGGGCGTCGGGTACCTCCTGAAGGACCGTGTGGCGTCGCTCGCCGAACTCACCGACGCCATCGACCGCATCGCGGTGGGCGGCACCGTGCTCGACCCGGAGGTCGTGGCGCAGCTGATCGGCCGACGTCACGACCCGCTCGCCTCCCTCACCCCGCGTGAGGGCGAGGTGCTTCAGCTGATGGCGGAGGGCCGCAGCAACGCCGCGATCGCGGCGCAGCTGTTCATCGGTGTGGGCGCCGTGGAGAAGAACGTCACGGCGATCTTCGGCAAGCTCGGGCTCGAGGACTCCGGATCCGACCACCGACGGGTGCTGGCGGTCGTCGCCTGGCTGCAGCGCTGAGGCGCCGCGGCGAGCTGCCTACGCGACCGAGCTGTGCCCGGCGTGGACGTCGGTCGTCCAGGTCTGCAGTTCGGTGCGGTTCTCCTGGATGTGGTTCGTCCAGGCGATGCCGTTCCACCAGCGCAGCTGGGGGATGCCGAGCGGGTCACGGTACCACCCGGCGGGGGCGGCGGTCGCGGAGGGGTTCACGACGGTCATAGGAGGGCTCCTGGGGGACGGGTTCAGCCGCGAGCAGGGGGGTGGAGCGGTGCGGCTGACCAGATGCTACTGCCCCCCATATGCGGGGGGCAATGGCATCCGGCGAATTGCTCCCGGGCGAGTCCTCGGTTCGTCATCCGGCGTCATCTGGGGGACGCGATCGCGTCCTCACGCGACGCGTCGGCGGCGCGGGTTCGCTCCCGTCGGCCGCCGGCGAGGCTCAGCAGGATCCCGGCCGCGACGGCGACGGATATCGCTCCGCCTGCCGTGAGGGTGAGCGCATCCGGGTGCACGATGGACTGCCCGCGCAGGGCCTGCCAGGTGACGAGGGCCACGACGCCCGCGTAGCCCGCCGTGACCGTCCAGACGAGGCCGACCCGGGTGCGCAGACTCCGGAACACGGCGACGCGCGCGGCGGCCAGCTCGATGAGGATGAGTGCGAGCGGGATGAGCTGAAGGGCGTGCATGCCGATGAAGTGCGGGATGCGCAGGTCGCCGTGCTCGGTCGACCAGCCGAGGATGGGCAGGCCGGGCCCGCCGTCCTCGGCGCCGACCGTGTGGGCGCCGATGATGTCGCTCTCGGCGGCGAGCTGCGCGTCGGTCGGCAGGGTCATCAGGAAGCCGAGGCCGAGCCCGACGAGGCTCAGGACCGAGCCGGCGCGCACCGCGAGCGTGCGGGCGCCATCCCGCCCGGGGGTGAACCACAGCACGACCGCCGCGACGAGCGTCGCGAGCCACAGCACCATGATCGCGGTGCCCATGATCGACCACAGGGTCTCGTCGAGCGGGTTGGCGTTGTTGTAGTGGCTGCGGTGACCGCGCGCCACCTGCAGGGTGATGATCCCGAGCTCGAGGATGAGCGTCACCGCGATGACGGTGCCCGCCCACCACGCGATGCGGCGGAAGCGCCGCAACTGGCCGATGAGCCACGCCCAGGTGACGGCGTAGATGAGGATCGACAGCCCGAACTTGAGGGCCTTCGCCCACACGGGTGCGCCGACGAGTTCACGCGGGTCGACGACGAGGCCGACGATCGCGGTGGCGCTCACGAGCGCCGACGCGATCGCGAGGGCGATGAGCGGACGGTGCCAGCGGATGCGGTCGGGGCGTTCGCGGGGGGTGGTGGACATGGCGTCTCCTCGTGGTGGGCGGCCCGGTTTCCGGGCTCGAGGCGACGCTATGAAGAGGGGGCGCACCGGCATCAGCCGGTGCGCCCCCGAGTGCGCGGAGGGTCAGCCCCCTCGCGTGGAGGAGGCTGACCGGCGGATCAGGCCGCCGAGATGTTCTCGGCCTGCGGGCCCTTGGGCCCCTGGGTGGTGTCGAACTTCACGCGCTGACCCTCGTCGAGGCTGCGGTGACCGGAGCCGGCGATTGCCGAGTAGTGAGCGAAGAGGTCGGCGCTGCCGTCGTCGGGGGCGATGAAGCCGTATCCCTTGTCGGCGTTGAACCACTTCACGGTTCCGGTGGACATGGTGTTTCTCCTTTGGTTGAAGCGCGTCAGACGCGCCGGTACTGAGCCGCCAGGGGGCAGGCGAACGGGTCGGGGGCGGCCAGCCCGACGCGATGCATGTAGCGCACGACATGGAGGTGCGCTCGTCCGAGCGTCATCTCCGTGTACGGGATCCCGTTCTCGCGGCAGTGCTCGCGCACGAGTGCGCGCGCCTTCGCGAGCTGGGGTCGTGCCATGTTGGGGAAGAGGTGATGCTCCACCTGGTAGTTGAGCCCGCCGAGCAGGGCGGAGGCCCACACTCCGCCGCTGATGTTGCGCGAGGTGCGCACCTGCTTGGTGAAGAAGTCGAGCTTCGCCTCGGCGGGGATGATCGGCATCCCGGTGTGGTTCACGGCGAAGGCGGTGCCCATGTAGAAGCCGAAGACGGCCAGCTGCACCCCGAGGAAGGCGAACGCCATCCCGACCGGGAGCACCCAGAAGATCACGCCGAGGTAGATCGTGAACCGCAGGGCGATCATCCCGAGCTCGAACCAGCGGCCCTCGACCCGGCGGCGCTCGACGAGGGAGCGGATGGAGTGCACGTGCAGGTTGAGGCCCTCGAGCAGCATGAGCGGGTAGAACAGCCAGCCCTGGTGGCGCATGATCCAGGCGGACAGGCCGCGCTGGCTCGCCGCCGACTGCTCGGTGAACGCGACCGTGTCGATCTCGATGTCGGGATCCTTGCCGACGCGATTGGGGTTGGCGTGATGGCGGGTGTGCTTCGTCATCCACCACTGGTAGCTCATGCCCACGAACAGCACGACCACGAGACGACCCAGCCGGTCGTTGGCGGGGCCGGAGCTGAGCACCTGGCGATGCGAGGCCTCATGGGCGAGGAAGGCGCCCTGCGTGAAGATGATGCCGAGCGCGCCCGCGATGAGCAGCTGATACCAGCTCTCGCCGAACAGCACGAAACCGGTGATGGCGCCCCCGAGGGCCAGCAGCAGGCCGATGCCGAGCGAGAGGTAGAAGAGGTGGCTGCGTTTGAGCAGGCCCGCGTCCTTCACCTGGCGGGACACCGTCATGAAGCTGCGGATCGGGTCGATCGCGTCGTCGCCGCGAGGACGCGTCTCGCGGATGCGTCCGGATCCGATGGTCGGGGTGAGGGAGGAGATGGGGTGTCCGTCCGCTTGGCAGCCCGAGAGCGGGCCAGATGAGAGCCAAGGGCAGATCGCCGGTCGACTTGATTGAGCCTACTCCGCGGTATATGCCGTGAGGCTGTGAGAGCGCCGGGGATCGGCCGGGCCCGCTACTCGGCCAGCACGTCGGCGACGAGCGCCTCGACGCGGGCACGGATCTCGTCACGGATGCCGCGGACCGTCTCGAGGTCGCGGCCGGCCGGGTCGGCGAGCTCCCAGTCCTCGTAGCGCGTGCCGGGGAACACCGGGCAGCTGTCGCCGCAGCCCATCGTGATGACCACATCCGAGGCGCGCACGGCATCCGGGTCCAGCAGTTCGGGGACGGCTCCCGCGATGTCGATGCCCTCCTCGGCCATCGCCGCGACGGCGACGGGGTTGAGGCTGTCGGCCGGCTCGCTGCCCGCCGACAGCACGCGCACGCGCTCGCCCGCGAATGCGCGCAGATAGCCGGCCGCCATCTGCGAGCGGCCCGCGTTGTGCACGCACACGAAGAGCACCGTCGGGGTGCTCACACGAGCACCGGTTCGGCGAGCGGACGCGTGACGGCGTCGAGCGATCCGGGGACGAGACGGAAGTACGCCCAGGTGCCGCGCTTGCTGCGGCTGAGGAACCCGCTCTCGACGAGCACCTTGAGGTGGTGCGACACGGTCGGCTGGGTGAGGCCGAGCGGTCCGGGCAGCTCGCACACGCAGATCTCGCCGTCGTCGGCGGCCGCGATGAGCGACAGGATGCGCAGTCGGGCCGGATCGGCGAGCGCCTTGAGGGAGCGCGCGAGCGTCTCGGCGTCGTCGGCGCCGAGCGGGAACTCGGCGAGCGGGGGGCAGCACGGCTCGCCCTGGATGGTCGCGACGGGGATCACGGGACGAGTCTACATCGATCAGAGTCAATATTGACAGTCATCGATATTAGCGCGACCCTCGAGGCATCGAGAGCGAAGGGGGTGACTGATGAACGAGTGCTGCGATCCGCTGCTGTACGACCCGCTGCTGTGCGACCCGACCGTGCCCGGCTCCTGCGAGCCCGGCTGCTGCTGAGGGGCGGCCGCGTTGCAGAAGCAGGCTGGATCGTCGTCTCGCGCCCGCAGCGGCGCTCGAATGCACGATCCAGCCTGCTTCTCCGACGAGTTCCGCGAGGTGCGCGGACGCACCCGGCACGCGGCGCGTGGTGAAGGAACCGCCTGTGGAGGGGATGAGTGGAGGGGATGACGGGAATCGAACCCGCGTAATCAGTTTGGAAGACTGAGGCTCTACCATTGAGCTACATCCCCGCAGCGCCATACATCGCACGGCGCAACCCCGCGAGTCTACCGTAGGGCCGAGGGGCGCCGATCACCCGGGCCAGCGCGATCCGGCTAGACTGTGCGAGGCCGTTTTCGGGCCGGACGTCGCTCCGTCACCCCGCCCGACAGCCGGTTGGGATGAGGCCCGGACATCCGGGGCGTAGCTCAGCTTGGCTAGAGCGCCCGCTTTGGGAGCGGGAGGTCGCAGGTTCAAATCCTGTCGCCCCGACGGAACATCAGCGAAACCAACACCCCCAGGAGAAACATCCCCATGGTCACCACGACCGTCGAGAAGCTCTCGCCCACGCGCGTCAAGCTCAACATCACCGTGACGCCCGAGGAGCTCAAGCCCTCGATCGAGCACGCCTACAAGCACATCGCGGAGCAGGTGAACATCCCCGGCTTCCGCAAGGGCAAGGTGCCGCCGCCCATCATCGACCAGCGCGTCGGTCGCGCCGAGGTGCTCAACCACGCCGTCAACGAAGGCCTCGAGCGCTTCTACCGCGAGGCCGCCAACGACGAGAAGGTGCGCCCGCTCGGCCGCCCCGAAGCCGACGTCACGACGTGGCCCAGCGAGAAGGACTTCTCGGGCGACCTGGAGTTCACCGTCGAGGTCGACGTGCGCCCCGAGTTCGAGGTGCCGGCGTACGAGGGCCTCACGGTCGAGGTCGAGACCGCCAAGGTCGGACCGGACGAGGTGGAGGCCGAGCTCGACAACCTCCGCAGCCGTTTCGGCACGCTCGTGACCGTCGACCGCCCCGCCAAGGCCGGCGACTTCGCCCAGCTCGACCTCGTCGCCACGATCGGCGGCGAGCAGGTCGACACGGCCTCCAACATCTCCTACGAGATCGGTTCCGGCGAGCTCATCGACGGCATCGACGAGGCGCTCGACACCCTCACCGCGGGCGAGTCGACCACCTTCGAATCCGACCTCGTCGGCGGCGACCACCAGGGCGAGAAGGCGCAGATCGCCGTCACCCTGCTGTCGGTGAAGGAGCGCGAGCTTCCCGAGGCCGACGACGACTTCGCCCAGATCGCCTCGCAGTTCGACACGATCGGCGAGCTCCGCAAGGACATCAAGGAGCAGCTCGAGCGCTCGGCCGAGTTCGGCCAGGCGGCCGCCGCCCGTGACAAGCTCGTCGAGCTGCTCGTGGAGAAGGCCGACATCCCGGTGCCGCAGAGCCTCATCGACCAGGAGGTGCACCGCCACCTCGAGAACGAGAACCGTCTCGAGGATGACGTGCACCGCGCCGAGGTCGCCGAGGAGAGCGAGAAGGTGTTCCGTCGTCAGCTGCTGCTCGACGCGATCGCCGAGGCGGAGGGCGTGAAGGTCAGCCAGAACGAGCTCACCTCGTACCTCGTGCAGGCCTCCGCCCAGTACGGGATGGAGCCGGGCGAGTTCATCCAGGCGATCGGCAACTCGGGCCAGCTGCCGGCGATGGTCGGCGAGGTCGCCCGCTCGAAGGCGATCGCGGTCGCCCTCGGCAAGGCGAAGGTCGTGGACGAGAAGGGCAAGGCGGTCGACGTCTCGGCCCTCACGACCGCGGTGCTCGGTGACGGATCCGACGACTCGGAGATCATCGAGGAGACCGACCTGACCGGCATCGACCACGACGACCACGAGGGTCACGACCACGAGGGTCACTCCCACTGAGTCCTCTGCTGAGGGGTCGCGAACGGCGCTCGACACGGCGTGTCTCGAGCAGTTCGCGGCCCCTCACGCATACCCGGAGTGCGCGTAGCGTGGAAGCATGACGCGGTACGTGGTGCTGTTGCGCGGGGTCAACGTCGGCGGGGTCACGGTGCGGATGGCCGAACTGCGCGAACTGCTCGAGAGCCGCGGGTTCGCCGGGGTGACGACGGTGCTCGCGAGCGGCAATGCGCTCGTCACGAGCGACGCGACGGGCGCGGAGGTGAAGGCGGACATCGAGGCGGCTCTCCGGGAGCGCTTCGGCTACGACGCCTGGGTGCAGGTGCTCACGGTGGATGCGCTGCGCGCGATCGTCGAGGCCTATCCGTTCGCTCGGGCGCGCGACGGCTGGCACGACTACGTCATGTTCGTGCTCGACGCCGGCGTCGCGACGGCGCTGCTCGCGTGCGAGCTCGACCCCGCCCACGAGCAGGCGGCGGCTGGCGACGGCGTCGTCTACTGGACCGTGCCGAAGGGCGACACCCTCGACTCCGTACTCGGGAAGGCCACCGGCAAAGCCGCCTACAAGCCGCACCTCACGGTGCGCAACGTCAACACCCTCGAGAAGCTGCTCGCCTAGCTGTTCTTCCCCGACACGTTGTGAACGGCTGAGGTGAGCGAAGACCTCCGGGAACGATGTGGGTAACCACACTCAGATCGTTTCCACGGAGGTCTTCGTGACTCACGCTAACGCGCCGTTTACTCCGGAGGGCAGGGCGCGCCTTGCTCGTCTCATCGTCGATCAGGGCTGGCCGGTGCGGCGGGCTGCTGAGCGGTTCCAGTGCTCCCCGGCGACGGCTTCCCGTTGGGCGTGCCGCTACCGCGCCGGGCTGCCGCTGACCGATCGCAGCTCCCGACCGCACCGCAGCCCGTCGCGCTCGTCCCAGCGACTCGAGCGACGCATCGTCGCGTTGCGCTTCACCCGCCGTTGGGGTCCGCACCGCATCGGCTATCACCTCGGTGTTCCCCGCTCGACGGTCGGACGCGTTCTCGCCCGCTATCGGATGCCGCGACTTGTCCACGTCGATCAGGCCACCGGGCTGCCTGTTCGCGCGCCGAAGCCGGTCCGCTACGAGGTCGCCGCGCCGGGAGAGCTCGTCCATGTCGATATCAAGAAACTCGGTCGCATCCCGGATGGCGGCGGCTGGCGCATCCATGGTCGCGGTTCGACCCAGGATCGACGAGCCGGCTCGGCCCGGGATCGAGCCGCACGTCGCGGCGCGTCCCCTTCGCGCGGCTACACCTTCCTGCACCACGCGGTCGATGACCACTCCCGGCTCGCCTACTCCGAGCAACTCCCCGACGAACGCAAAGAGACCGCGGCCGGCTTCTGGCTCCGAGCCGCAGCGTTCTTCGCCGAGCACGGCATCACCGTCACCGCCGTGATGACCGACAACGGCTCCTGTTACCGATCACGCGCCTTCGCCGCCGCACTCGGCAACATCCAGCACCGCTGGACACGCCCCTACCGGCCGCAGACCAACGGCAAGGTCGAACGCTTCAACCGCACCCTCGCCACCGAGTGGGCCTACGCCGAGGCATACTCATCCGAGGCCACCCGCTCAGCCACCTACGCCGACTGGCTCCATCACTACAATCACCACCGACCCCACACCGGAATCGGCGGTCTCGTCCCCGCAGCCCGCGTTCACAACCTCACGGGGAAGAACACCTAGCCCGTCGGCGCCCTCAGAAATGCAGGAGATCCGCCGCCCTCGGGCCGCGACGGCCGCGGAACGGGCGCAGCATCCTCAGATCTCCTGCATTTCTGAGGCACGCGGTCAGCGCTCGAGGACGGCGTCCGCGTAGGCGTGCAGGCTGCGCCGATAGCGGGGCAGGTGCGGCGTGAGGGTGTGTAGGAGGCTCGCGACCGCCTCGACCGGGCGACCCAGGTCCACGAGGGCGAGCGCCGCGAAGGCGACCGCCGCATCCGCCAGCTCGTCGTCCGGGCGTGGCTCGAACTCGGCGCGCAGCAGCTCGAGCGACTCCTCGGGGCGCCCCAGGTTGCGCACCGTGCTCGCGAGCTGGATGACGCATTGCGCGCGCTCCGACTCCGGCAGCCCGGCCGCGAGAGCCGCACGGTAGAACCCCTCGGCCCCGGCCTCGTCGCCGGTCGCGTCGCGGGCGCCGCCGCGCTCGAACAGGGCGAGCGGGTCCTCGGGCCGCTCGGCGGCGACCTCGTCGATCCGCCGCACGAGCTCGGCATCCTCCAGCCGATCCGCCTCGGCCCACACCGCCGCCATACGCACACGCCACTCCATCCCTCGAGGCTATGCGCCGTGCGCGCATCTCAGAAATGCAGGAGATCCGCCCCCCGGGAGCAGCGGATGCGCCGGATGCCGCCGACCGGGTGCGGGAACTCCTGCATTTCTGGGGTGGGAGGGCGCCCGAACGCGCGCGGGACGACGCGCACTCTGCCCAGGGCGAACACGGCAGAGCGGCTCATGGCCCGCCGGTAGATTCGTGAGCGACATCGACACCGTGCCGATGTCACGGATCAAGGAGTTCCTCCCATGGCTGAACCGGCATTCCCGCCGAGCGTCTTCGACCGCCTCCTGAAGGACCGCATCATCTGGCTCGGCTCGGAGGTGCGCGACGACAACGCCAACGAGATCGCGGCGAAGCTGCTGCTGCTCGCCGCCGAGGATCCCGAGAAGGACATCTACCTCTACATCAACAGCCCCGGCGGCTCCATCACCGCGGGCATGGCGATCTACGACACGATGCAGTTCATCCCCAACGACGTCGTCACCGTCGGGATCGGCATGGCGGCCTCGATGGGCCAGCTCCTGCTGACCGCCGGCACCAAGGGCAAGCGCTACATCACGCCCAACGCGCGCGTGCTGCTGCACCAGCCGCACGGCGGATTCGGCGGCACCAGCTCCGACATCCAGACGCAGGCGGCGCTCATCATCGACATGAAGAACCGCCTCGCCGCCATCACCGCCGAGCAGACCGGCAAGACGGTCGAGCAGGTCAACGCCGACGGCGACCGCGACCGCTGGTTCACCGCCGAAGAGGCACTCGCCTACGGCTTCGTCGACCACATCCGCGCCTCGGCGGCGGATGTCGTGGGCGGCGCCGGAACCGGCGACAAGAAGTAAGCGCGAGAGAGAAGAAGGACACCCAGATGGACACCCCCACCTTCATGTCGGGCGGCGACCTGGCCGACCGCATGCCGCAGTCGCGCGCTCTGCCGTTTGGTTCGCCCGAAGCCCGATACATCCTGCCGAGCTTCGAGGAGCGCACCGCCTACGGCTTCAAGCGCCAGGACCCGTACGCGAAGCTCTTCGAGGACCGCATCATCTTCCTCGGCGTGCAGGTCGACGACGCCTCCGCGGACGACGTCATGGCCCAGCTCCTCGTGCTCGAGAGCCAGGACCCGGATCGCGACATCGTCATGTACATCAACTCGCCCGGCGGCTCGTTCACGGCCATGACGGCGATCTACGACACGATGCAATACATCCGTCCGCAGATCCAGACGGTCGTGCTCGGCCAGGCCGCCTCGGCCGCCGCCGTGATCCTCGCCGCCGGCACGCCCGGCAAGCGCCTCGCGCTGCCGAACGCCCGTGTGCTCATCCACCAGCCCGCCGTCGGCGAGGCCGGACGCGGGCAGGCGTCGGACATCGAGATCCAGGCGAAGGAGATCCTGCGCCTGCGCACCTGGCTCGAGGAGACGCTCTCGCGTCACTCCAACCGCAGCCAGGAGCAGGTGAACAACGACATCGAGCGCGACCGCATCCTCTCGGCGGATGAGGCGCTCGAGTACGGCCTCATCGACCAGGTGCTGTCGAGCCGCAAGAGCCTGCCGGCGCTCACGAAGGCCTGAACCTCCGGGGGTGCGGGCCCCGGCTCCTCGGTCTCGATACACCGCCTTCGGCGGCACTCGACCAGCGGAGCGGGGGCCCGCACTCACGCGCGTGGGCGACGACGCGTCGCGAGCACCGCGATCCCGACGGACACGGCGGCGAGGGCGAGCGCGCCCACGAGCCACAGGATGTCGGTGAGCGGGAACGCGAACTCGGGCTCTGTCGGCGACTCGGCCTCCGCGGGCGGCGCACCGCAGCCGGGCGGTGTGCTCGTCCCCGTGCCGGTGGCGGCACCCGTCCAGCGGAACGGCACCTCGCCGCCCACCGGGTGCCCGTCCTCCGAGACCACCTGCCATTCGAGCACGTAGTCGCCGGCCGCGCCGATCGCCGCGGGGGTCGACATCGTGGCATCCACGATCGTGACGCAGCCGTCGCCGTAGTAGCGTCCGTCGGTGCCGCGGATGCGCAGCGCGAACGCCGCGTCGCCCGCGCCGGCGAGCAGCGGCTCATTCATCGTGACCGAGAACTCGGCGGGCAGTTCGGCGAGCGTCTCGCCGTCCGCCGGCGTGGAGTCGACGAGCACACTGTGCGCGAAGGCGGGGGGCGCGGCGACGAGGGCGGCCGCGAGGCTCGCGGCGGCGACCGCCGCCACGAGCGCTGCCGTCCGCAGCCGTCGCGTCATGATCCGCTCGCGGCGTTCGCGCGGCGGCGCCACCCGATCGCGAGCGTCACCCCCACGGCACCTACCGCGAGCCCGGCGACCCCGAGCACGCGGGCGAGCACGTCGACCGGTGCCGGCCCGGCGGCGTCCGGCTCCGCCGACACCTCCGGGGCGGCGGGTTCGTCATCCGAGCCGCCCCCGTGGTGGTCGGTCTCGGGGGCATCGTTCACGTAGAGCACGGGGGCCGGGCGTTCTGCGCCCTCGGCCGTTCCGCTCCACGAGACGACGGAGCCGTCGCTGTAGCCCTGGTCGACGGGCAGCGCGAGATGGCCGACATCGGGCACCGGCCCGAGCGACACGGGGAAGAGCCCCAGCTCGCCGTCGCGGATGCCGCCTCCGGCATCCGCCGTCCAGACGATGCTCGTGACCGCCTCGGTGAGCTCGGTCTCGCCCACCGTGACGGGCGCGGGAAGGGTGGTGCGCACGAGTTCCGCCGTCCAGCCGGGCACGGGGACGGTGCGCACGCTCGCGAACGGGGTGTCGGCGGGCAGAGTGAGGGTGAGCGTCGTCGTCGAGGCGTCGGCGGACTCGGTGGGCACCGTGAAGGTGAGCAGCGCGTAGCTGCCGGGTGCGGCGGTGTTCGTCTCGAGGGTGACGTGGGCGCTCGCCGAGAGCGGCGCCGCGAGGGCGAGGGCGGCGGCCCCGGCGAGGGCGGCGAGGGCGGCGGGGCCGCGACGGATGGTGGACATGGTGATGCGTCTCCTGACGGTGGGGTTCGATTCGGTCGGTCGCGTGCCTGGGGCGACCGGCGAACCGATCGCGTCAGGCCAGGGCGGCCGGGGGACCGCGGCGCGCGACCGCTCCGCGCAGGGGGGCGGGGAGCAGGCGGACGGTCGGGGAGGCGGCGAACGGCGTCGCGGCGGAGGCGGGGGTCGGCAGTCGCAGGGCGAGCGCGCGGAGGGCACGCACGGCGGCGTGCTCGAGCAGCAGCCACACCCTCCGCTCGAGGTGGCGCAGATACAGCACGGTGAGCACGCCGGCCGCGAGGTGCGCGAGCCACATGGCGCCGCCGCCGTGCGCGAGGGCGTCGTCGGGGTCGGCGACGATCGCGACGATCGTGTCGTGGTGGTGGCCGCCGTGCCCGACGACCGTCCCGGCGCCGCCCAGCAGCGAGAAGCCGAGGTGGAAGGCGAGTTGCCCCACCGCGACCCCGAGGGCGGTGCGCATCAGCGGTGTCCGCCGAGCCGAGGTGCGGCCCACCGCGATCGTGCCGACGAGGCTCGCGAACATCCCGCCGACGAGCAGCGCGATCGGGGCGGGCACCGTTCCCCCCGCCCCGCTGTGCGAGAGCGCCGCGACGAGCGTCGCGACGGTGCCCAGCAGCGTGCCGCGCGCGAGGCGGGCGGCGCGGGGGTTCATGCATCCAGGCTAGTCGGGCGGATCCGGCGCGCCGTGACGCAATATCGCGGGAACGCGGATGGACGTCACCGGGACGGGTTAGGCTTCCGATACTGCTTCGGAGGGAGACCGGCATGGCACGCATCGGTGAGAGCGCCGACCTGCTGAAGTGCTCCTTCTGCGGCAAGAGCCAGAAGCAGGTGCAGCAGCTCATCGCGGGCCCCGGCGTGTACATCTGCGACGAGTGCGTGGAGCTCTGCAACGAGATCATCGAGGAGCGCCTCGCCGAGGCGGGCGAAGAGGTCTCGAGCGAGTTCGACCTCCCGAAGCCGAAGGAGATCTTCTCCTTCCTCGAGGAGTACGTGATCGGCCAGGAGGCCGCCAAGCGCGCCCTCTCGGTGGCCGTCTACAACCACTACAAGCGCATCCGCGCACGTCAGACCCTCGCCCCGGCGGATGCCGTGCTCGACGACGTCGAGATCGCCAAGTCGAACATCCTGCTGATCGGCCCGACGGGCTGCGGCAAGACCTACCTCGCCCAGACCCTCGCGAAGCGCCTCAACGTGCCGTTCGCGGTCGCGGATGCCACGGCCCTCACCGAGGCCGGCTACGTCGGGGAGGATGTCGAGAACATCCTGCTGAAGCTCATCCAGGCGGCCGACTACGACGTGAAGCGCGCCGAGACGGGCATCATCTACATCGACGAGGTCGACAAGATCGCCCGCAAGGCCGAGAACCCCTCGATCACGCGCGACGTCTCGGGCGAGGGCGTGCAGCAGGCGCTGCTGAAGATCCTCGAGGGCACGGTCGCCTCGGTGCCGCCGCAGGGCGGCCGCAAGCACCCGCATCAGGAGTTCATCCAGATCGACACCACGAATGTGCTGTTCATCGTGGCGGGTGCTTTCTCGGGGCTCGAGGACATCATCTCGGCGCGCGTGGGACGCCGCGGCATCGGCTTCGGTGCTCCGCTGCACTCCAAGCGCGACGAGTCGATGCTGTTCAGCGAGGTGCTCCCGGAGGACCTGCACAAGTTCGGCCTCATCCCCGAGTTCATCGGCCGCCTGCCGGTCGTGACGACGGTGACGCCGCTGGACCAGTCGGCGCTCATGCAGATCCTCACCGAGCCGAAGAACGCGCTCGTGCGCCAGTACCAGCGCATGTTCCAGCTCGACGGTGTGGAGCTGGAGTTCGACGAGGCCGCCCTGGAGGCGATCGCCGATCTCGCGGTGCTGCGCCAGACGGGTGCCCGTGGGCTGCGCGCGATCCTCGAGGAGGTGCTCGGGCCGATCATGTTCGAGGTGCCGTCGAGTGACGAGGTGGCGCGCGTGGTGGTCACCAAGGAGGCCGTGATCGACAACGCGGCGCCGACGATCGTGCCGCGCCCGGCGCGTCGTGCGGAGAAGTCCGCGTAGCTCGCCATCCTTCGGCGCCACCCGTGCGCCGGTGGCCGTCGTCATCGACGGCGCCCGCCCCTAGGCTCGTTCCCCATGAGCGCCCGCGACTTCGCCCAACCGATCGGCGCGGGCGTCGTGGGGGCCGTGACCGGCTTCGCGAGCTCCTTCGCGCTCGTCGTGGCCGGCCTGGGGGCGGTCGGGGCGAGCCCGACGGACGCGGCATCCGGGCTGCTGGCGTTGTGCCTCATGCAGGCGGTGCTCGCGATCGTGCTCGGGCTGCGCTATCGGATGCCGTTGAGCTTCGCCTGGTCGACCCCGGGCGCGGCGCTGCTCGTGGCCGCCGAGGGCACCATCCACGACTACCGGGCGGCGGTCGGCGCCTTCCTGCTGTGCGGTGTGCTCGTGCTGCTGACCGGGCTCTGGCCGTGGCTCGCCCGTGCGATGACGCGCATCCCGCGGCCGATCGCGAGCGCGATGCTCGCGGGCATCCTGTTCCCGATCTGCATCGCGCCGGTGCTCGCCGCGGTGCAGCTGCCGGCGCTCGCGGTGCCCGTGGTCGTGGTGTGGCTCCTGCTCGCCCGGCTCGCGCCGCGCTGGGCGGTGCCGGGTGCCGTGGTGGCCACGGTCGTCGTGGTCATCGTCTCGGGCGAGGGGGCGGATCTCGCCGCGGCGGAGCTGTGGCCCACCATCACCGTCACCTGGCCGACGCTGGATCCGGCCGTGCTCGTGAGTCTCGGCATCCCGCTGTACGTCGTGACGATGGCGGGGCAGAACGTGCCCGGCTTCGCGGTGCTCACGACCTTCGGCTACCCGCATCCGCCGGCTCGGGCGATTCTCGCGAGCACCGGCGCGGTCACCGCGGCGGGCGCCGTGTTCGGGGGCTACACGGTGAACCTCGCGGCGATCACGGCCGCGCTCATGGCGGGACCCGACGCGCATCCGGACCGCGACCGGCGCTGGGCGGCCTCGGTCACCGCAGGCGTGGTCTACCTCGTGCTGGGGCTCGGCGCGGGCGCCGCGACGGTGCTCGTGGCGGTGAGCCCGCCGATCCTCATCACGGCGGTCGCCGGCCTCGCGCTGTTCGGCGCCTTCGCGACCGCGGCGACGGCGGCGCTCGAGGAGCCGTCCAGCCGCATCGTCGCCGTCGTCACCTTCCTCGTGGTGGCGTCGGGTGTCACGATCGCGGGGATCGGTTCCGCGTTCTGGGGTCTCGTGGTGGGCGGCGTCCTCATGCTGTGGCTGACGGCACCAGGCCGCGCAGCGCGAGTCCGAAGAGGATGAACAGCACGCCGAGCCCGGCGGCGAGTGCCGCGATGCCGAACGACACGACCGAGGTGAACAGCGAGGCGCGCAGGAACGAGGCGTTCGCGACGGTGGCGCGCCGCGGGTCGTCCTGGTCGAGCTGGGCGTAGGTCTTGCCGTCGGCGAGTTCGAGGGCGTGCTGCTGGATGATGTCGGCCTGGATGTAGGCGTCGATCGGGCCGTCGACCACCTTGCCGGAGAAGGCGATGGCACCGTCCGGGATGACGATGTTCTCGGCCCGGAGCTGGGTCGACACGGCCACCCACACCGCGACGGCGGCGACGATCAGCAGGATGCCGCCCAGGATCCCGGCGAGGCCGATCAGTCGGATGAGGCCCGCGCGGCGAGCGGGCAGGTCGACGGTGGTCTCGGCGGTCATGGTGGACTCCCCCTCGGAATGGACCCGGTCGGTCTCGAAGGTAGCGTTGCAGGAGTGCGACTCGCTACGACCTTCTCCGACCCGGTCCTGCGGGCGCTGACGGTCGCGACCCTCGTCGCCACCACCGGGCGCGGCATCAGCCTGACCCTCGTGGTGCTCTATCTGACGCTCGTCGTGGGTCTGCCCCCCGCCCAGGTGGCGCTGCTGTTCACGATCGGCGCCGCCGTCGCGGTCGGGGCCTCGTACCTCGGCGGCCGGCTCGCCGATCGCTGGTCGGCCCGCCGGATGCTGGTCGCGAGCATGGTCGTGACGGGCGTCGCGCTGCTGTGCTACGTGCTCGTGACCGGGTTCTGGTCGGCGCTCGCGGTGACGGTCGTCGTCGGGGCGGGGATCGCCTGGAGCGGATCCGTGCGCGCCGCGATCATCGCGCGCGCCTTCTCCGGTCCCGCCCGGGTGACGAGTCGCGCGGTGCTGCGGATGGTCACCAACATCGGGATCTCGCTCGGCGCGGGGCTCGCGGCGGTCGCCCTCGCGGTCGGCTCGCCGCTCGCCTACCGGGTGGTGCTCGCGGTGGGCGGAGTCGCCTACGCGGCGTGCGCGCTGCTGCTGACGCGGCTGCCGAGCACGGTCGACGCCGCTCGGGTCGTGGAGCGTTCGGCGGACGGCACGGTGCCCGGCCGCTCGCCGTGGCGGGATCCGCGCTATCTGGCGTTCACGGCGCTCGCCTCGGTGTTCGCGATCCAGTTCGGTCTCGCCGAGGTCGGGGTGCCGCTGTGGCTCGCGCATGACACGGTCGCGCCGGAGTTCCTGCTGTCGGTCATGCTCATCACGAACACCGTCCTCGTGATCGTGCTGCAGGTGCCGCTGTCGCGGGGGACGCACGACTTCCGTCGGGCGGGTGCCGTGACCGCGGTGTCGGGGGTGCTCATGGCGGTCGCCTGCGTGCTGTACGGCGCCTCGGGGGGTGCGGCGCTCGCCGCCGCCGTCGTGCTGCTGCTGGCGGCGGCCGTCGCGCACGCCTTCGCCGAGATCCTCTCCCAGGCGGGGGCGTGGGGGCTGAGCTTCGAGCTCGCGGACCCGGACCGCGCCGGCGCCTACCAGGGGGTGTATTCGATGGGCTTCTCGGTGGCGTCGCTCGTCGCACCGCTCGTCATCACGGTGACGGCGCTCGACCACGGTCTGGCCGGCTGGCTCGTGCTCGGCGGGCTCTTCCTCGCCTCCGCCGTCGGCGTCACCGCGATCGCCTTCGCGGCATCCACGGCGACCCGCCGTCCGGCGGCGATCAGCTGAGGCCGCGGCGCTCCAGCAGCGGGGTGAGCTCCGGGTCGCGCCCGCGGAAGTCGCGGAACGCGGCGAGCGGATCGCGCGTGCCCGCCACCTGCAGCAGCCGGCGGCGGAAGCGCTCCCCGTTCTCCCGGGTGAGTCCGCCGTTCTCGCGGAACCATTCGACGGTGTCGGCGTCGAGCACCTCGCTCCAGATGTACGAGTAGTAGCCGGCGTCGTAGCCGCCCGAGAACACGTGGGCGAAGTAGCCGGTCGCGTAGCGCGGCGGGATGGCATCGTCGGCGAGACCCGCCGCGGCGAGGGCCGCCGCCTCGAACGCGGCGACATCCGTCACCGCGGCGGCCTGCTCGACGTCGAGGGTGTGCCAGGCCTGGTCGAGCAGCGCCGCCTGCAGGTATTCGCTCGTCGCGAAGCCCTGACCGAAGCGCTCCGCATCCCGCAGGCGCTGGGCGATCGCGGGGTCGAGCGGTTCGCCCGTGTCGACGTGTCGCGCGTAGTTCTCCAGCACCTCGGGCCACATGGCCCACATCTCGTTCACCTGGCTCGGGTACTCGACGAAGTCGCGGAACACGCGGGTGCCGGCGAGGCTCGGGTAGCCCGCGTGGGCGAACAGCCCGTGCAGGGCGTGCCCGAACTCGTGGAAAAGTGTCTCCACCTCGTCGAGCGTGAGCAGGGTGGGCTGGCCTTCGGCGGGGCGCGGCACGTTGAGGTTGTTGGTGACGACCGGGGGATGCCCCAGCAGTGCGGAGCGCGAGACGAGGGAGTTCATCCAGGCGCCGCCGCGCTTGCTGTCGCGCGTGTACAGGTCGAGCAGGAACAGCCCGAAGGGGCCGTCGTCGTCGCTCACCTCGAACACGCGCACCTCGGCGTTGTAGCCGGCGAGGTCGCTGCGCTCGGTGAAGTGCAGGCCGTAGAGGCGTTCGGCGGCGAAGAACACGCCATCCTGCAGCACCCGCTCCGCCTCGAACCAGGGGCGCAGCGCCGCGGTGTCGAGCGCGTAGCGCTCGCGCCGCACGGCTTCGGCCGCGAAGGCCCAGTCGGATGCCGTGATCGCGGCACCCGTCACCTCCGTCAGCTGCGCCTGCTCGGCGGTGGCATTGCGGGCCGCGGCGGGGGCGAGCCGGCCGAGCAACTCGGCGACCGCCGCGGGGGAGCCGGAGGTCTCATCCGCGGTGACGACGGAGGCGTGGTCGCGGAAGCCCAGCAGCCGGGCCCGCTCGGCGCGGGCGCGCACGAGCTCGAGCACGAGCTCGCGGTTGTCGTGGTCGCCGCCGCGGGTGCCGCGGGCGCGGGATGCCGCCATGATCCGCACGCGGGTCTCGGGCACCTCGATCGCCGCGAGCCACGGGTGACCCGTGAAGAGCACGAGCGTCACGAGCCAGCCGTCGAGCCCGCGCGCGGCGGCTGCTTCGCGCGCCGCCGACAGCTCGCCGGACGCGAGCCCGGCGAGCTCCGCCTCGTCCGTCACGTGCACCGCGAGCTCGTTGGTGTCGGCGAGCAGGTTCTTCTCGAAGCGCGTCGTGAGGGTCGAGATGGTCTGGTTGAGCGCGCGCAGCCGCTCCTTGTCTGCCTCGGCGAGCCCGGCGCCGGCGAGGGTGAGCTCGATGTGTCGGCGCTCGACGAGGTAGGCCTGTTCCGCGTCGAGCGGCGCCGTGCCGTCGAGGTGGGCGTTGCGGATGGCATCGATGCGCGCATAGAGGGCGGGATCGAGCGCGATGGCGTCGTGGTGCGCGGCGAGGCGCGGTGCGAGCTGCTCCTCGAGCTCCTGGATGGCGTCGGTCGTGTCGGCCGAGGCGAGCGTGTAGAAGACCGTCGCCACCCGATCCAGGATCGCGCCGGATCGCTCGAGCGGAACGATGGTGTTCGCGAAGCTGGGCGACTCGCTCTGCGCGGTGATCGCGGCGAGCTCGTCGAGCTGTTCGCGCATCCCTTTCTCGAACGCGGGCAGGAAGTGCTCATGACGGATCGCGGCGAAGTCGGGCAGCAGGTAGGGGAGGGTGCTCTCGGCGTCGAAGGGGGTCTCCATCCGGCCAGCCTATGATCTGTCGGCGAAACTCCGACGGGGGCGGGGCCTCGCCTGCACGGTGCAGGCGTGGCCCCCTCCAGGTCGGAGTTCGCGCGGTCGATAGATTGGACGGCATGAGCAGCGAGCACTACACCCACGGCCACCACGAGAGCGTGCTGCGCTCGCACATCTGGCGCACCGCGCTCAACTCGGCGGCGTACCTGCTTCCGCACCTGCGGCCGGGCATGAAGCTCCTCGACGTGGGTGCCGGCCCCGGCACCATCACGGTGGACCTCGCCGAGCTCGTGGCGCCCGGCCTCGTGATCGGTGTCGACGCCTCCGCCGAGGTGGTGGCACAGGCGACAGCGCACGCGGCCGAGCGCGGGGTCACCAACGTGGAGTTCCGGGTGGGGGACGCCTACGCGCTCGACTTCGCCGACGGCTCCTTCGACGTCGTGCACGCCCACCAGGTGCTGCAGCATCTGGCCCGGCCCGTGGAGGCGCTCGCCGAATGGCGCCGCGTGGTGGCGGACGGCGGGCTCGTCGCGGCGCGCGACGGCGACTACGCGGGCGCGATCACCTATCCGCAGACCCCTGGCCTCGTCTCGTGGGCGGCGCTCTACCAGCGAGTGCATCGCTCCAACGGGGGAGAGCCGGATGCGGGTCGGCGCCTGAAGGCATGGGCGCGCGCCGCCGGGTTCGGTGCGGTCGAGGCCTCCGCTTCGGTGTGGTGCTTCGCGACCGACGACGAGCGCGCCTGGTGGGGCGGCATGTGGCGGGACCGCGTGCTGGCCTCCGCGTTCGCGGGCGACGCGCTCGGCAAGGGTTTCGCCGTGCAGGGCGATCTCGAGGCGATCAGTGTCGCCTGGGCGCAGTGGGCCGAGGATCCGGACGGTTGGATGGCGTTCCCGCACGGCGAGATCCTCGCCACCCGCTGATCGAGATCCGCCGGATCGAGTGCCGCCGAAGGCGGTGTGCCGAGGTCAGCCCCGCAGCACGGTCCCGTCGTCGAGTTCCACGACGGGCCGTCCCTCGAGCCAGGTGAGCGTCCAGCGCCACTGCGTCGTGTCGACGTCCTCGAGCTCCGCCTCCACCTCGCGGATGCGCGCCACGAGCTCCTCCGACACCCTCGCCGGCACCTCGCCGCCGACCGGCCACCGCGTTCCGAGCTGCATCAGCGGCGGATCTCGTAGGTGATCCAGTGCCCGCGGGTGGCGACCTTGTCGTAGAGCGCCTGCGCGACGGTGTTGGTGTCGGCGGTGATCCAGCGCAGCGACCCGCCGCTGCCGGCCGCCATCGACGCGAGCGCCTCGATGAGGGCGCGCCCCGCCCCGGTGCCGCGCACGGCGGGGTCGACGTACAGGTCGTCGAGGTACCAGTCGCGGCCGCCCGAGAAGGTGTCGGGATGCGAACGCCAGTGCGCGATGCCGATCACCCCGCCGTCGCGTTCGGCGACGAGGGCGTCGATGCCGGAGCCGTCGGCGAGCAGCAGCGCCCAGACCCGGTCGAGCACCTCGTCGCTGAAATCGGTCTCGTAGAAGGCCCCGTAGGCGCGGAACAGTTCGCGCCAGCGCGCCGCGTCGCTCCCGGCGATCGGCCGCACGCTCGTCTCGGCCATCTCAGGCCTCCGCGGTCTCGGCGAGCACGACATCCGTCACGGCCACCTCGTCGGCGACCACGAGGTCCAAGCGGGCGATCCGTCCGACGGCGCGCAGGTCATCCGCCGCCTGCGCGAGGATCGCGGGACCGGCGAGGGTGGCCGAGAGCACCTCGGTCTTCTGCGAGGCCTTCGCCTCGGTCTTGGCGCGGCGGATGCCGATGAGCGCGGCGCTCACGGCCGGCAGCAGGCCGCGCGGCTCGGCGGTCACGCCGAGTTCGAGCGCGGTCGGCCAGGCGGCGGTGTGCACCGATCCCTCGTGGGTCCAGCGCCACACCTCCTCGGTGGCGAACGGCAGCACCGGCGCGAGCAGCCGCAGCAGCACGTCGATCGCGGTGCGCAGGGCGGCCACCGCGGACGCCTGCGCGGCGCCTTCGCCCGTGTAGGCGCGCTCCTTCACGAGTTCGAGGTAGTCGTCGCAGAAGGTCCAGAAGAACTGCTCGGTCACCTCCAGCGCGCGGGCGTGGTCGAACTCGCGGTAGGCGCGCGTCGCCTGTTCGATGACCACGCCGAGCTCGGCGAGCAGTTCGGCATCGAGCGGTTCCGTCACCCGAGGCGATCGAGGAGCGCCCGGTGCAGCCGGACGCGTCTCGAGATCACCGGTGGCCTCGAGACGCGTCGCTTCGCGGCGCTCCTCGACCACCTCGTTCGTCGGGAACGAGTACACGAACTTCGCCGCGTTGAGCACCTTGATCGCGAGCCGTCGCCCGATCTTGATCTGCTTCGGGTTCTGCGGGTCGAAGGCCGCATCCGTGCCGAGCTTCGACGAGGCCGCCCAGTAGCGCACCGCATCCGAGCCGTGCTCGTCGAGCAGTCCCTGCGGGGTGACGACGTTGCCCTTCGACTTCGACATCTTCTTGCGGTCGGGGTCGACGATGAAGCCCGAGATGCCGGCGTGCCTCCACGGGGTCTCGCCGTGCTCGAGCTGGGCGCGCAGCACGGTGGAGAACAGCCAGGTGCGGATGATGTCCTGGCCCTGCGAGCGCAGCGCGTACGGGAACACCAGCTCGAACAGCTCCGGGTCGGTGCCCCAGCCGCCCGCGATCTGCGGGGTGAGGCTCGAGGTGGCCCAGGTGTCCATGATGTCGAGCTCGCCCACGAATCCGCCGGGCACGCCGCGCTGCGACTCCTCGAATCCGGGCGCGGGATCCGAGGACGGGTCGACGGGCAGCTGCTCCTCGGACGGCACGATCGGCCGCTCGCGCAGCACCTCGCCGTTCTCGTCGAGCGGGTACCAGACCGGGATCGGCACGCCGAAGAAGCGCTGGCGCGAGATGAGCCAGTCGCCCGTGAGCCCGCCCACCCAGTTCTCGTAGCGCACCCGCATGAAGTCGGGGTGGAAGTCGATCGCACGGCCCGCGGCGAGCAGGCGCTCGCGGAGGGCCTCGTCGCGGGCGCCGTTGCTGATGTACCACTGGCGGGTGGAGACGATCTCGAGAGGCTTGTCGCCCTTCTCGAAGAACTTCACCGGGTGGGTGATCTTGCGGGGCTCCCCGATCAGGTCGCCCGATTCGGCGAGCAGCTCCACGATGCGCGCCTTCGCGCTGAACACGGTCTTGCCGGCGAGCTCGGCGTAGGCGGCGCGGCCGGCATCCGTGAACAGCTCCTGGGCGGGCGACTCGGCGAGGATGCGGCCGTCGAAGCCGATGATGGCGCGGTTGGGCAGGTCGAGCTCGCGCCACCACACCACGTCGGTCACGTCGCCGAAGGTGCAGATCATGGCGATGCCGGATCCCTTGTCCTTCTGGGCGAGGTGGTGGGCGAGCACGGGCACCTCGACGCCGAACAGCGGCGTGGTCACGGTGGTGCCGAAGAGCCCCTGGTAGCGCTCGTCGTCGGGATGCGCGACGAGGGCGACGCACGCGGGCAGCAGCTCGGGGCGGGTGGTCTCGATCTCGATCGTTCCGCCGTCCGGGCGGTGGAACGAGACCCGGTGGTAGGCGGCGGGCTGCTCCTTGTCCTCGAGTTCGGCCTGGGCGACGGCGGTGCGGAAGGTGATGTCCCAGAGCGTGGGGGCGTCCGCCTGGTAGGCCTCGCCGCGCGCCAGGTTGCGCAGGAAGGCCCGCTGGGCGGCGCGCTGGGCCTCGTCGCCGATGGTGCGGTACGTGAGCGACCAGTCGACCGAGAGCCCGAGGGTGCGCCACAGCTCCTCGAACTGCTTCTCGTCTTCGGCGGTGAGGCGCTCGCACAGCTCCACGAAGTTGCGGCGGGAGATCGGCTGCTGTTCGGCGGCCTTGCCGGAGGTGCCTTCGCCGCCCTCCTGCGGGGGCACGAAGTCGTGCACGTAGGGCAGGGAGGGGTCGCAGCGCACGCCGTAGTAGTTCTGGACGCGGCGCTCGGTGGGCAGGCCGTTGTCGTCCCAGCCCATCGGGTAGAAGAGGTGCTTGCCGTTCATCCGCTGGAAGCGGGCGGCGAGGTCCATGTGGGTGTAGCTGAAGACGTGGCCGATGTGGAGGCTGCCGGATGCGGTGGGCGGCGGGGTGTCGACGCTGAACACGGCGTCCTTGCCGGCGGCGAGTGCGGCATCCCGATCGAAGCGGTAGGTGCCTTCGCGCTCCCAGACCTCCCGCCAGGTGCTCTCGAGTCCTTCGAGGGCGGGCTTCTCGGGGATCGCGTGACTCATCGGGGCTCCGATCGCTATGGGCGGCACCGCGTCGGGGGTGCCTGAGTGTGGGTTGTCGCCCGATTCTACCCGCGTCGTCCGGGATCCCGTGGATGCGCATTGTGATAGTTGAAATAGAAGAATAGGATGTGACCGTGCTCATCCGTATCGACCCGGGATCCGGGGTCGCGATCTACGACCAGATCGCGACATCCGTGCGCGCCGACGCGATCCGCGGCCGGCTGCGGCCGGGCGACCGGCTGCCCGCGGCGCGCGAGCTCGCCGAGGCGCTCGAGGTGAACATCCACACCGTGCTGCGCGCCTACCAGGACCTCCGCGACGAGGGGCTCATCGACCTCCGTCGGGGCCGCGGCGCCGTCGCGACCGACGCGGCCGGCCGAGCCGGCGCGCTGCTCGACGGCGTGCGTGCGCTCGTCGCCGACGCCCGCCGCGCAGGCGTCGCCTCCCCGACCCTCATCTCCCTGATCCGCGAGGAGTACACCGCATGACCACCCCCGTCCGCCCGGCGCGCAGCCGCATGCCCCTGTCGATCTGGATCGTCGCGGTCGTGCTGCCGCTCATCGCAGCGGCGACCGCGGTGGCCGTCCAGCTCGCCTGGCTGCCCGAGCTGCCCGACCCGGTCGCCACCCACTGGGGCACCGAGGGGCCGAACGGCTTTGCGCCGCCGTGGGCCTCACCCGTGCTGACCGGGGGTGTCGTGCTCGGCCTCGCCGGGATGTTCGCGCTGTCGCTCGGGACCGCACGCGGTGCCGCCCCCACCGCCACGCACAAGCTGCTCGCGGTGCTGTCGCTCAGCGTCGCGGTGTTCCTCGGCGTCACGGTCACGGCCTCGCTCGGGGTGCAGCGCGGACTCGACGACGCCCGCGACGCCCCGGGGCTCGGCGGATGGCTCCTCGTCGCCGCGGTCATCGCGCTGGCGCTCGGTGCGGTCGCCTGGTTCCTGCTGCCGAAGGCGGTCTCGCCCACCGAGGATGCGACGCCGGCGGCCCCCATGCCCCTCGTGCCGGGCGAGCGCACCGTCTGGATCGCGACGACGCGGGTGCAGGGGGGCGCCATCGTGGCGATCCTCTCCGCGGTCGGGTTCGCGCTCGCGGCATCCCTCTTCGCCATCGTCGTCTCGGACGGGCTCGTCTGGCCGCTCGCCCTCATCCCGCTGCTGCTGCTCGTGATGTGCGCGATCGGCACGGTCTGGCGGGTGCGCGTCGACTCGACCGGGATCACGGTCGGCTCGCGACCCTTCGGCGTTCCCCGCACCCGCATCGCGGTCTCCGACATCTCGCGCGTCGAGACGCGTCACGTCGAGCCGCTCGCCGACTTCGGGGGATGGGGTTGGCGCTGGGCGCCCGGGCGCAGCTTCGGGGTCGTCACCCGCCGGGGCGAGGCGATCGAGGTGCAGCGCCGCGACGGCCGGCGCTTCACCGTGACCGTCGACGACGCCGCGACCGGTGCCGCGCTGCTCGCCGCCTACACCGCGACGGCCGCCGGATCCGGCGAGCGCCACCGGTAGACCGCCGGCGCTGGGCAGATCGGGCAGCGCTCGCGGTAGAGTGGGGGCACAGACTGCGATCCGGCCATCACCGGGGAGTCCTCGGAAGAACCCTCCTCCGCTGGTCGAGTAGCCGCGTAGCGGCGTATCGAGGCCACGGGCGAGGCAGTAGAACCGAGCGGGTGCGCCCGTCATCGCGTGCAACGAGCGGTCGGCGAACGCCGGCAAGCGAGGTGGTACCGCGGCATCCGTCGTCCTCGTGCGAAGCACCCAGCAGCACGAGACGCACAACGGACGGACCAGATGAGCTACCCCCGGCATTCGAGCGACGCGGACGGCGTCCCGGCATCCCCGCGGTTCCCCGACATCGAGCAGGGCATCCTCGCGTTCTGGAAGGGCGACGGCACCTTCCAGGCATCCATCGACCAGCGCGCCGGCGCCCCCGAGTGGGTGTTCTACGACGGCCCGCCGTTCGCGAACGGCCTGCCGCACTACGGTCACCTGCTCACCGGCTACGCGAAGGACGCCTTCCCGCGCTACCAGACGATGCGCGGCAAGCAGGTGCACCGCCGCTTCGGCTGGGACACCCACGGTCTGCCCGCCGAGCTCGAGGCGATGCGCCAGCTCGGCATCACCACGAAGGACGAGATCGAGGCGATGGGCATCGGCGCCTTCAATGCGAAGGCGCGCGAGTCGGTGCTGCACTACACGCAGGAGTGGGAGGACTACGTCACCCGCCAGGCGCGCTGGGTGGACTTCGAGAACGACTACAAGACGCTCGATGCGAGCTTCATGGAGTCGGTCATCTGGGCCTTCTCGCAGCTGTACGCGAAGGGCCTCGCCTATGAGGGCTTCCGCGTGCTGCCCTACTGCTGGAACGACGAGACCCCGCTGTCGAACCACGAGCTGCGGATGGACGACGACGTCTACCGGATGCGGCAGGACCAGTCGGTCACCGTCACCTTCCCGCTCGTCGGCGAGAAGGCGGAGGCTTTGGGACTGACCGCCGTGAATGCGCTCGCCTGGACGACGACCCCGTGGACGCTGCCCACGAACGCCGCGCTCGCGGTGGGTCCGGCGATCTCCTACGCGGTCGTGCGCACCGAGGACGGCACCTCGTACCTGCTCGCCGAGGACACCATCGGCGGCTACGCGAAGGAGCTCGGCGAGTACGAGCTCGTCCGCACCCTGACCGGCGCCGAGCTCGACGGCGTGCAGTACGACCGGCTGTGGGACTACTACGCCGAGGAGTACGGTCCCAACGCCTTCACGATCCTGGTGGCCGACTACGTGGCCACCGGCGAGGGCACCGGCATCGTGCACCAGGCGCCCGCCTACGGCGAGGACGACCAGCTGACGACGGCCGCCGCCGGCATCCCGGTGGTGCTGTCGCTGAGCGACGGCGGACGCTTCCTGCCGCAGGTGGCGGATGTCGCGGGGCTGCGCTGGGACGAGGCGAACAAGCCGCTCGTGCAGAAGCTGCGCGCCGAGGGCCGCCTGTTCCAGCTCAAGAGCTACGAGCACAGCTATCCGCACTGCTGGCGCTGCCGCAACCCGCTCATCTACAAGGCGGTGTCGAGCTGGTTCGTGCGGGTGCCGGACGTCAAGGAGCGGATGGGCGAGCTCAACCAGCAGATCAACTGGGTGCCCGAGAACGTCAAGGACGGCCAGTTCGGCAAGTGGGTGGCGAACGCCCGCGACTGGTCGATCAGCCGCAACCGCTACTGGGGCAGCCCCATCCCGGTGTGGAAGTCGGACGACCCCGCCTACCCGCGCGTCGACGTGTACGGCTCGCTCGAGGAGCTGGAGCGCGACTTCGGCCGCCTGCCGCTGGATGAGAACGGCGAGCCGAACCTGCACCGTCCGTACATCGACGAGCTGACGCGCGCGAACCCCGACGACCCGACCGGAAGGTCGGTGATGCGGCGCATCGAGGACGTGCTCGACGTGTGGTTCGACTCCGGCTCGATGCCGTTCGCGCAGGTGCACTATCCGTTCGAGAACCGCGAGTGGTTCGACGGCACCGCCGGGGAGGCGGGGCACAACCCGGCCGACTTCATCGTCGAGTACATCGGCCAGACCCGCGGCTGGTTCTACGTGATGCACGTGCTCGCCACGGCGCTCTTCGACCGTCCGGCGTACAAGAACGTGCTGAGCCACGGCATCGTGCTCGGCTCCGACGGGCAGAAGATGTCGAAGTCGCTGCGCAACTACCCGGACGTCTCGGAGGTGTTCGACCGGGACGGCGCGGATGCCATGCGCTGGTTCCTGCTGTCGGGCTCGGTCATCCGCGGCGGCAACCTCATCGTCACCGAGGAGGGCATCCGGCAGGGGGTGCGGGAGTTCCTGCTGCCGCTGTGGTCGAGCTACTACTTCTTCACCCTCTACGCGAACAGCGCCGGCTACACTGCGACGCGGCGCACCGACTCCCCGCATCCGCTCGACCGGTACCTGCTCGCGAAGACCCACGAGCTGATCGGCGAGGTCACGACGCATTTCGACGCCTTCGACTCGCCGCTCGCCGCCGAGGCGCTGCGCGACTTCGCCGAGGTGCTCACCAACTGGTATGTGCGACGCAGTCGCGACCGCTTCTGGGACGGCACCGATCGGGACGCCTTCGACACCCTGTTCACGGTGCTCGAGACCCTCACGCGGCTCGCCGCACCGCTGCTGCCGCTCGTCACCGAGGAGGTCTGGCGCGGTCTCACCGGCGGGCGAAGCGTGCACCTGACCGACTGGCCGGATGCGGCCGAGTTCCCCGTCGACACGGAGCTGGTGCGCTCGATGGACCGCGTGCGCGAGGTGGCATCCGCCGGCCTCGCCCTGCGCAAGGCGCGCGGACTGCGGGTTCGGCTGCCGCTCGCGGGGCTCACGGTGGTCGCCCCCGACGCGTCGGCGCTCGAGGGCTACGCGGACATCCTGCGCGATGAGCTCAACGTGAAGGCGGCGCGGCTCGCGCCGCTCGCCGAGTCGAGTCTCGCCGACTTCGGCATCACCCGGCGACTGACCGTCAACGCGCGCACCCTCGGGCCGCGGCTCGGCAAGGATGTGCAGCGCGTGATCCAGGCCTCCAAGTCGGGGGATTGGTCGGCGGATGGCGGCACGGTGGTCGCGGGGGGCGTCGCGTTGCTGCCCGGCGAGTTCGAGCTCGCGCTCGAGGCTGCCGACCCCGACAGCGCGATCGCGTTCCTGCCGTCGGGCGGCTTCGTCGTGCTCGACACCGCGGTCACGCCCGAGCTGGCGGCCGAGGGGCTCGCCCGCGACGTGGTGCGCGCCGTGCAGCAGGCCCGCAAGGACGCCGACCTGGAGGTGACCGACCGGATCGCGCTGACCCTGTCGGGGGATGCCGCCGCGGTCGCCGCGATCCAGGCGCACGCCGAGCTCATCGCATCCGAGACCCTTGCGACGAGCCTCCTGGCCCGCGAGGCTGAGGGCGGGACGGTCTCCGTGGGCGACGCCTCGTCCGTCTCGATCGATCTGGCGCGCGCGTGACCCGCATCCGCCCCGCCGTCTTCCCAAATCAAGGACTCGAGGAACCCATGTCAAGGAGTCGAGCTGCCGGGTTTGCCTCATCCGCCTCACAATCGGACACCCGTCACACCGACTCCTTGAGATGGGATGCTGCACTCCTTGAGACGGGAGAACATCGGATGAGGGGAGGGCGCGCATGACCGAGGACGCCGAGGCCGACTACGAGGCCGCCGAGTTCCGCGCGGCGGCGGATGCCGCGTACCGCGAGCTGCTCGACCGCATCGGGGAGGCAGCCCCCCAGCCGCGGCTCGAACCCACCCGGCGGGCGGTCGAGCTGCTCGGCGACGTGCACCGGGCGGCCCCCGTCATCCACATCACGGGCACCAACGGCAAGACCTCGACGAGCCGCATGATCGAGTCCCTGCTGCGGGCCACCGGCCTGCGCACGGGGCTCCTCACGAGTCCGCACCTCACCCGGGTCACCGAGCGGATCGTCATCGACGGCGAGCCGATCTCCGACGAGGCGTTCGCGCGCAACTGGGACGACATCCGGCCCTACCTGCTCATGGTGGATGCCGAGCTGGCCGCCAACGGTGAGGAGGCGCTCACCTTCTTCGAGGCGCTCACGGTGCTCGCCTTCGCCTGTTTCGCCGACGCGCCCGTCGACGCGGTCGTGCTCGAGGTGGGGATGGGCGGCGAGTGGGACTCCACGAACGTCGCCGACGGGCAGGTGGCGGTGTTTACGCCCATCGCCCTCGACCACACGTCCCGCCTCGGCAACACCGTCACCGAGATCGCACGGACGAAGGCCGGCATCATCAAGCCCGCGGCGACCGTGGTCACCGCCATCCAGCCGATCGAGGCGCTCGACGAGCTGCGGTCCGCCGCCCAGCTCGACGAGGCGGCGCTCACGATCGAACGGGTCGACTTCGCGCTCGAGTCGACGACCGTCGCGGTCGGCGGGCAGCTCGTCGACATCCGCGGCCGGGCGGGTCGCTACAGCGGCGTCTTCCTGCCGTTGTACGGCGACCATCAGGCGCAGAACGCCGCAGTCGCGGTGGCGGCCGTCGAGTCGTTCCTCGGCGACGGTCGCCTCGCCCTCGACCCCGACGTCGTGGCGGAGGGGCTCGGCACCGCCACCTCGCCGGGGCGGCTGCAGCTGGTCGGCGTCGAGCCGACGGTGCTCGTGGATGCCGCGCACAACCCGCACGGCGCCGCCGCGCTGGCCGCCGCGCTCGGGGAGTACTTCGACTTCGACGAGTGGGCGCTCGTGATCGGCGTGCTCGCCGACAAGGACGCCCACGGGATCGTCTCCGAGCTCGCGGCGATCGCCGCGCGCGTCGACGTCACCCAGTCGAGCTCCGAGCGGGCCGTGCCCGCCGAGGAGCTCGCCGAGCTCGTGCGCGCCGAGGTGGAGCCCGGGCTGGTGGCCGTGCATCCGGACGTCGCCGACGCCGTGGAGGCCGCGCGCGTGTGGGCATCCGAGTCGCCGCGCCGTGCGGTGATCGTGACGGGATCCATCACCCTGGTCGGTGACGTCATCGCGCTCGCCGAGGCGGGGGGCTGGAAGCGATGAGCGACCCCGCCCCCGCCCCCGCCGCCGGACGCCCCGCGCGCCGCGCGCGCGTCCGCCGCGAGCGCAGCCTCGTGGAGACCCTGCTGTCGATCGTGCTCGGGCTCGAGGCCGTGATGCTCGTGTTCGCCGCTCTGGTGTTCTTCGGGCTGGCTCGCTTCGACCCCAACTGGCTCGCCTTCGTCTATGGCGGCATCGGGATCGTCGTGTACGCGGCCGTGTCCGGTGTGCAGCGCTGGACGTGGGGCGTCTGGCTTGGCGCGGCCCTGCAGCTGCCGCTCATCGCGGCCGGGCTCATCGAACCGCTCATGTTCCTCGTCGGCGCCGGCTTCGCCGCCATGTGGGTCTACTGCTACCTGCGCGGACGTCAGATCGACACCCAGAAGGCCGCCTGGCTCGCCGCGCACCGGCAGACTGAGACGGAGACCGACACCCCCGCCCCCAACGAAGGAGAGACCGCGTGACCACCGTCGAAGAGACCCTCGTGATCGTGAAGCCGGATGGCGTGGCCCGCAACCTGACGGGCGAGATCCTGCGTCGCATCGAGGCGAAGGGGTATCAGCTCGTCGACATCCGCCTGCTGCAGGCCGACCGCGAGCTGCTCGCCGCCCACTACGCGGAGCACGAGGGCAAGCCGTTCTACGAGCCCCTCGTCGAGTTCATGCAGTCCGGTCCGGTCGTCGCGATCCGCGTGGCGGGCAACCGGGTGATCGAGGGCTTCCGCTCGCTCGCCGGCACGACCGACCCCACGAGCGCCGCCCCGGGCACCATCCGCGGCGACCTCGGACGCGACTGGGGCCTCAAGGTGCAGCAGAACCTCGTGCACGGTTCCGACTCGCCCGAGTCGGCCGCGCGCGAGCTCGCCCTCTGGTTCCCGGTCGACTGACCGCGGGTTCGCGCTCGGGGTGATCTCGAGGAGCGGCGCCCCGCAGGGCGACGCGTCCCGAGACCACCGCCTCCGGCTACTCCGCCTGCAGCTTCAGCAGCTCGGAGGCGACGAAGTCGCCGAACTGCGGAACCGCCTGCGAGTCCCATTGGGTGCCGTTGATGATCACGGTCGGGGTGCCGCGCACGCCTGAGCGCGCCGTCGCCGCCGTCACCCACGGGGTGAAGCTCTCGTCGCTCACGCACCGGTTGACGTCCTCGTTGTCGAGCCCCGTCCCCGTCACGATCTTCACGAGCTCGGAGTTCGACAGACCCGGGCCGCCCTCCGAGGGCTGGTTGGAGTACATCGCCGCCATCACGTCGAGGAAGCTCTCGGGCGCGTAGTTGGCGACACAGGCCGCGACGTTGTTGGCGCGCGTCGAGTAGTCGGTGGTGTAGCCGCGGTAGTCGAGGATCGCGACCGGGCGCACCTCGAGCGTCGCCGTGCCTTCGGCGACGAGCTGCTGGATCTGCGTGGAGAAGTTCTCCTCGAACTGCTTGCAGGCGGGGCAGGAGAAGTCGACGAGCGTCTGGATGTTGAGCAGTCCCTCGCGCGGCGTGGTCGGCACGGGGTCCGCCCCCTTGGCGATCGCCTTCGTCGCGACGTGCTGCACGCCACCCGCGCCGTCCGACTCGAACACGATGCCGTCGCTGATCATGTTGAGCGGTCCGGCCTCCTTCTTGGGGGCGGGCTGCAGTGCGATGACCGCCCACACGACGCCGGCGACGACCGCCACGATCACGACGGAGGCGATCGTGGGGATGAGCCACTTGAGCAGCTTCTTGCGCTTGGCGGCTTTCTCGCGGGCGATGCGCGCCGCCTCGCGGGCGTCGTCGCGGCGCTGGTTCTTGGTTGTGCGGGGCGTGTCGGTCACGGGTGAATCCTTGTTCATGCGGGATCGGAGGACGCTGAGAGAGTCCGGACGAGTCTACGGGGCCGTCAGAACAGGCTCTGGATGACGGGCATCTGGGTCTGGGCGATGACGAAGATGACGAGCAGCACGACGATGCTGATGGGTGCGACCCACGGCAGGAGTGCGCGCCCCGCACCGCGTGCGCGGTCGCCGAAGACGCCCTCCGCGAGGTTGCGGAAGGTCACCGCGAAGAACGCCGGATAGGTGACGGTCCAGGTGAGCACGCAGTAGGGGCACAGGGTGTGCAGGTTGGGCGCGAAGATCGACTGTCCGGCGAGCCAGATCACGAAGACCACGGCCCCCAGCACGCCGAGGTTGAACAGCACCCAGAACCAGCGGGCGAAGCGAGCACCCGCGAGGAGCGCCGCGCCCACGACGATCGGCGCCATCCAGCACACGAGCCCGATGATCGGGTTCGGGAACCCGAACAGCGAGCCCTGCCAGGAATCGAGGTTCTTGGTGCACTGCACGAAGACGCTGAGGTCGCAGGTGGCGGCGACGCCCGGATGGGCGAGCGCGTGGAACTTCTCGACCGTGAGGGCGAACGCGGCGATCTCACCGACGATGCCGGCGACGATGAGCCAGATGGCGAACACCCACGGGGTGCGGTTCCCAGCGCGCGAGTGGTCGTCGGATGCCTCGAACTCGAGGTCGTCGTCGACTTCGGTGGCGGCAGCGGCGTCGGTCATGGCGCGATCCTCCCACGCCGAGGGTGAGGAAATGCCGCGAACGGCATCCTCGTGCGATAATCGTGACAGTCGCCCGAGCGGGCGACCCACAACAAGCTTGACCGGGTATCACCGGGCCTAGAGGTGCTCCTCCCGCCGCGTCGGGAATGCGCACCCAGACGGATAGCCAGCTCCGTGAGTGCCGTGACAGGGCGCGAGCGACCCACCGCCGCCAGGAGCGAGGTGCGGATCGCGGACCACATCAGAATTAGCGGCCCGCTTCGGCGCAGCCGCAGGAGAGTACCCGGTGGCCGGCGCGGTCGCCCCGGGCGAGGAGTGCACCAGCGATGGTGGAGAACGACGTACCCCAGCCCGACGCACCCGAGACCGCTGCCCCCGAGCAGTCGAAGTCCGAGAAGCCCAAGCGCGGTCGGCGCCTCCTGAAGAAGAAGGCTGTCGAGTCCGCGGTGGATGCGCCGGCGGAGCCTGCCGCCGAGCTCGCGGTCGAGGAGCCCGCGCCCGTCGAGGAGCCTGCGCCCGGTGAGGAGCCTGCGCCGGTGGAGGAACCCGCGCCGGTGGACGAGCCGGAGGCGGTCGCCGAGGCCGCCCCCGCGTCGCCCTTCGCCTTGGTGTTCCAGGCGCCTCCCGCACCCCCCGCCGCATCGCCGGCTCCGATCGCGCCCGCGGGTGACGACGACGGCTCGGCATCCCCGGCCTCGCGCCGCCGCACCCGTCGCCGCAGCGGCGAGGCGCCCCGCGACGGCGAGGACACCCCCGGCACGGTCGTGCGGGTGCGCCAGCCGCGTCAGGCGCCCGCGCCCATCACCGAGCCGCAGCGGGTCAAGGGCTCCACGCGGCTCGAGGCGAAGAAGCAGCGCCGCCGCGACGGGCGGGATGCGGGGCGCCGCCGCCCCGTCATCACGGAGGCCGAGTTCCTCGCCCGCCGGGAGAGCGTCGACCGCGTCATGGTGGTGCGCTCGAAGTTCAACCGCATCCAGATCGGCGTGCTCGAGGACGGCGTGCTCGTCGAGCACTACGTCGCCCGCGCCGCGGACGCGAGCCTCATCGGCAACGTGTACCTGGGCCGCGTGCAGAACGTGCTGCCGAGCATGGAGGCCGCCTTCGTCGACATCGGCCGCGGCCGCAACGCGGTGCTGTACTCGGGTGAGGTCGACTGGGAGGCAGCCGCCGCTGCCGCGGAAGAGGCCGGTCGGGACAAGAACCAGGCTCGCAAGATCGAACTCGCCCTCAAGCCCGGCGATCGCGTGCTCGTGCAGGTCACCAAGGACCCGGTCGGTCACAAGGGCGCGCGCCTCACCAGCCAGGTGAGCCTTCCCGGACGCTACCTCGTGTACGTGCCCGGCGGATCCATGAACGGCATCAGCCGCAAGCTGCCCGACACGGAGCGCGCGCGCCTCAAGAAGATCCTCAAGGAGGTGCTGCCGGATGACGCGGGCGTCATCGTGCGCACCGCCGCTGAGGGCGCCACCGAGGAGCAGCTCACCCTCGACGTGCAGCGCCTCACCTCGCAGTGGGCCGAGATCGAGCGCGCCGTCGAAACCCAGCAGGCTCCCGCGCTGCTGCACTCCGAGCCCGATCTGCTCGTCAAGATCGTGCGCGACGTCTTCAACGAGGACTTCCAGAAGCTCATCATCGCGGGCGACGACGCGCTCTCGACCATCGAGAAGTACCTCGCCGCGGTCGCCCCCGACCTCGTGGATCGCATCGAGCGCTACACGGGCGAGGTCGACTCGTTCGACCAGTACCGCATCACCGAGCAGATCGAGAAGGCGCTCGAGCGCAAGGTGTGGCTGCCGTCCGGCGGCTCGCTCATCATCGACCGCACCGAGGCCATGACGGTGGTCGACGTCAACACGGGCAAGTTCGTCGGATCCGGCGGCAACCTGGAGGAGACCGTCACCAAGAACAACCTCGAGGCTGCGGAGGAGATCGTGCGCCAGCTGCGGCTGCGCGACATCGGCGGCATCATCGTGATCGACTTCATCGACATGGTGCTCGAGTCGAACCGCGACCTCGTGCTGCGGCGCCTCGTGGAGTGCCTGTCGCGGGATCGCACCAAGCACCAGGTGGCCGAGGTCACCTCGCTCGGGCTCGTGCAGATGACCCGCAAGAAGCTGGGTCTCGGGCTCGTCGAGTCGTTCAGCGAGACCTGCGAGGTGTGCGCCGGGCGCGGCATCATCGTGCACCACGACCCCGTGTTCAAGCACCGCAGCGCCCAGCCCGAGCCGCAGAGCTCCTCGCGCAGCCGGCGCGGGCGCGGCGGCAACGGGGGGAACGGCGGCGGCCAGGCCGCGGCATCCGCCCCTGCCAAGGCTCCCGGCGGCGGCACGCACGAGATCACCGACGATGTGCGCAACGCGCTCGCCAAGATCGCGTCGTCGACGGTGCACCACGACGAGCAGCCCGCCGCGGCGAGCGCGCCGGTCGAGATCCTCGACATCCCGATCGAGCCGGTGCGCGAGCCGCAGCGCGCGGTTGCGGATCCGGACGCCGTGCTGGGTTCGGTGCTCGACGCCCTGCCGGAGCCGAAGCAGCCGGGCCAGGGTCGCGGGCGCCGCTCGCGCCGCGCGTCGTCGGCCGCCGGAACGCCCGCGGGGGAGTAGTCGCCCGGCGCCCGCCCTCGACACGACTGCGCTCGACACGACTGCTCTCCCAAATCAAGGAGTCGAGCAACCCGAATCAAGGAGCCCGCGGTGCAGCGGGGCTACATCCGCCACTCCAGCAACTCCAGTCACACGGACTCCGTGATTCGGGTTGCTCGACTCCTTGATTTGGGAAGCGCCGTCGAGGACGCGGAATGCGGGCCGCGGATGCGCGGCTCAGTGCCGCGGAGACGCGCGCTTGTCCTTCTGCCGCACCCGCAGCCCCGCGGACTGCAGGCGTCGCAGCAGTTCGCGCCCGGTGACGGGCACCGCGCCGAGCGCGATGAGCTCCTCGCGGCGTTCGATCGGGTAGTCGTAGTGGTCGTGGTCGAAACCGCGTTCCGGGATGCCGGCGCGGCGCGCGAAGGCGTGCAGCTCGGCCAGCGAGGAATCCGACACCAGGTGGCCCCACACGGTGCCGTGGTTGGGCCAGATGGCCTCGTCGAGGAGGATCATCGAGTTTCCCTCCGCTGCACTCTAGGCTCGTCGCACGAATCCCTGTCGCGATCCTAGAGCGGAGCACCGGATGGCATCCCGTCCCCCTGCCGGAACCGTCGTCCTCGCGGCGTTCGGCGTGCTCGCCGGTCTCCTGGTGGGCGCCGTCGCGCCGACCCTGCCCTACGTGATCCTCGACCGCGCCTACGGGCAGGCGCCGTTCGACTACTTCGCGCTCATCGTCGGCACCCAGTTGCGCGAGGACGCCGTCGCCTTCGTCGCGCTCGCCGCCTGGATCGGACTGTGGTTCGGGGTGATCCTCCCGATCCGTGAGCGCCACGGCGCGTGGGCGGTCGTGGGCCGCGCCCTTCTCGGGCTGGTCACCGGCGCCGTGCTCGCCGCGGGGATCGCCGTCCTGCTCGGCGGCGAGCTGCTGAACTCGCCGTACACGCCCCTCGGCACGGCGCGCGAGGCGGCCAGGGACATCGCCGGGACGACCGCACGGCTGTTCTTCGGCGGCCTCTACCTGGTGCCGCTCGCGGGACTCCTCGTCTGGGCGCGCCTGCGTCGCACGCGACCGGATGTCGTCGCCCCGCCCGCCCCGATCGTCACCGACGAACTCCCAGGCTGAGAGCCCGGTTCGCGTTTGCCGGATGCCCGGGGATCGGCTATTCTTGACCCTTGGTGTCTGCAGGGCTTCGCCCGCATTCTGACGCCCATGCTCGCCAGGTTCCGGCCGGGCGAAGCACAGACTTCCATCCATACGTAAGGACATCCCGTGGTTTACGCAGTTGTGCGCGCCGGTGGTCGGCAGGAGAAGGTCGAGGTCGGCACGGTCGTCGTGCTCGATCGCCTTCAGGCCGAGCAGGGCGGCAAGGTCGAGCTCACCCCCGTTCTCTTCGTCGACGGTGACACGATCACGCACGACGTGAAGGCGCTGGCCAAGATCAAGGTGACCGCCGAGGTCATCGGTCACGAGCGCGGCCCGAAGATCGTCATCCAGAAGTTCAAGAACAAGACCGGGTACAAGAAGCGTCAGGGCTACCGCGCCGACCTCACCCGCGTCAAGATCACCGGCATCAAGTAAGCAGGGGCTGAGCAATGGCACACAAGAAGGGCGCATCGTCCACCCGCAACGGTCGTGACTCGAACGCGCAGCGCCTCGGCGTGAAGCGCTTCGGCGGCCAGGTCGTGAAGGCCGGCGAGATCATCGTCCGCCAGCGCGGCACCCACTTCCACCCCGGCGTGAACGTCGGCCGTGGCAACGACGACACCCTGTTCGCCCTCGCGGCGGGCTCGGTCGAGTTCGGCAACAAGGGCGGCCGTCGCGTCGTCAACATCGTCGTCCCGGCGTAGTCGCCGCGCGACACAGTTTTCTGCGAAGGGCGGGCTGAGGCTCGCCCTTCGCTGCATGTACGGGTAGACACGAGACCGCGACGGAAAGGGGCAGCGGATGGCGAGCTTCGTCGATCAGGTGACGCTGCACTTGCGCGCGGGCCACGGCGGCAACGGCTGCGTCTCGGTGCGCCGCGAGAAGTTCAAGCCGCTCGCCGGCCCGGACGGCGGCAACGGCGGCCACGGCGGCGACATCGTGCTCGTCGCCGACCCGCAGGTCACCACCCTCCTCAACTACCACCGGGCCCCGCACCGTTCGAGCGGCAACGGCGGCCCCGGCATGGGCGACCATCGTGCCGGCTACCAGGGCGAGGAGCTCGTGCTGCCGGTGCCGGTCGGCACGGTCGTGTCGACCGTGGACGGCGAACAGCTCGTCGACCTCGTCGAGCCCGGCATGCGCTTCGTGGTGGCCGAGGGCGGTCAGGGCGGGCTCGGCAACGCGGCCCTCGCGACCACCAAGCGCAAGGCTCCCGGCTTCGCCCTGCTCGGCACCACGGGCTTCGAGGGCGATGTGCTGCTCGAGCTCAAGACCGTCGCGGATGTCGCGCTCGTCGGCTACCCGAGCGCCGGCAAGTCGAGTCTCGTCGCGGCGCTCTCGGCCGCGAAGCCGAAGATCGCCGACTACCCGTTCACGACCCTGCACCCCAACCTCGGCGTCGTGGAGGCGGGCGAGGTCCGCTACACGATCGCCGACGTGCCCGGCCTCATCGAGGGGGCCAGCGAGGGCAAGGGCCTCGGCCTCGAGTTCCTACGTCACGTCGAGCGCTGCTCGGCGCTGCTGCACGTGCTCGACTGCGCCACGCTCGAGCCGGGGCGCGATCCGATCAGCGATCTCGACGTGATCCTCGCCGAGCTGGCCGCCTACCCGGTGCCCGAGGGGCAGACCCCGCTGCTCGAGCGCCCGCAGCTCGTTGCGCTCAACAAGGTCGACGTTCCGGATGCCCAGGACCTCGCCGAGCTCGTGCGTCTCGTGCTCGAGGAGCGCGGCTACCGGGTTTTCGAGATCTCCGCGGTGAGCCACGTGGGGCTGCGGCAGCTGTCGTACGCGCTCGCCGAGCTCGTCGAGGCCGACCGCCGGGCGAAGGCGGCGACGCCTCCGCCCGCCCGCATCGTCATCCGCCCGCGCGCGGTCGACGCGGTCGACTTCGAGGTGCGGGTCGAGGGCGGCACCGAGACGACGTACCGGGTGCTGGGCGTGAAGCCGGAGCGCTGGGTGCAGCAGACCGACTTCACCAACGACGAGGCGGTCGGCTTCCTCGCCGACCGGCTCGCCAAGCTCGGCGTCGAGGAGGAGCTGTTCGCGAAGGGCGCGGTGCCCGGTTCGACGGTCGTCATCGGCGAGATGGTGTTCGACTGGGAGCCCACCCTCACCTCGGCGGCCGAGCTCATCACCTCCCCGCGCGGCACCGACGCCCGCCTCGACGACAACAAGCGTGCGACGCGCGCCGAGCGCCGCGAGCAGTACTTCGAGCGGATGGATGCCAAGGCGGCTGCCCGCGCGGAGCTGGAAGCCGAGCGCGAGGCCGGTCTCTGGGCCGACGAGGACGGAGAGGACGAGGAATGAGCCTGCGGGCTGCCGTGACCGAGGCGAAGCGCATCGTGGTGAAGGTCGGGTCCAGCTCGATCAGCGGTGCCAACGCCGGACAGATCGAGCCGCTCGTCGACGCCCTCGCGGCCGCCCACGCTCGCGGTGCGGAGGTCGTGCTCGTGTCGTCCGGCGCCATCGCGACCGGCATGCCGTACCTGCAGCTCGACGCCCGGCCCAGCGACCTCGCCACGCAGCAGGCGGCGGCGGCGGTCGGCCAGAACATCCTGATCTACCGCTACCAGGAGTCGCTGCGCCGCTACGGGGTCGTAGCCGGCCAGGTGCTGCTGACGGCGGGCGACCTCGAGAACGCGACGCCGCGCTCGAACGCGCAGCGGGCGATGGAGCGGCTGCTCGGCCTGCGCATCCTGCCGATCGTCAACGAGAACGACACCGTGGCGACCCACGAGATCCGCTTCGGCGACAACGACCGGCTGGCCGCCCTCGTGTCGGAGCTCATCGACGCCGAGCTGCTCGTGCTGTTGTCGGATGTCGACGCGCTCTACACGCGTCCCCCGCAGCTGCCGGGCGCGCGGCGGATCGAGCACGTGCCGTTCGACGACGACCTCGCGGGCGTCGAGCTCGGCGACATCGGCGCGGCGGGGGTCGGCACCGGGGGGGCGGGCACCAAGATCGCGGCCGCGAAGCTCGCCGCCGCCTCCGGAACCGCGGTGCTGCTCACCTCGACGGCCCAGGTGGCCGAGGCGCTCGCCGGAGAGCCCGTCGGCACCTGGTTCGAGCCTGCCGCGACCTCTCGCTGACCCGGTGGTCGAGGAGCGCCCCGCGGAGCGGGACGCGTCTCGAGATCACCCGCGCCAGGGCTCGACGAGCTCCTCCGCCACCGCCCACAGCCGCTCGGCGAGATCGCTGCCCACCCGCGCACTCCGCGGGAGCCTCGCCCGATGCGTCGGCCCGACGAGCCCGCCCCATCCGCTCGGCCCGTAGTACGCGCCCAACTCGGCCGCGGGATCCGCGGTCGCGAACAGCAGCGGCTCCGCGCCCTGCGCGACGGTCTGCGAGGGCAGGATCGTGCGCTGGATCGGCGGCTTCGCCTGCTCGGGCGCGTAGGCGAGGTTGCGTCCCGCGGTCTGCAGGTTGGTGCGCGTGTAGCCGGGGTGCGCGATCGTGCTGCGCAGAGCCCAGCCGTTCTGCCGGGCGATCTCTGCCAGGCGGATGCCGAGCAGCGTGTCGGCGAGCTTCGACTGCGCGTACGCCCGGAACGGCACGTAGCGGCGCGTCCACTGCAGGTCGTCGAAGCGGATGCCGCCGAAGTTGGCCGTTCCGCTGCTCATGGTCGCGACGCGCGGCGCATCCGCCTCGAGCAGTTTGGGGAGCAGCAGCGTCGTCAGCAGGAACGGCCCGAGGAAGTTGCTGCCGAACTGCAGCTCGAAGCCGTCGGCCGTCTCGAGGCGCTTGGGCGGCGTCATGACGCCCGCGTTGTTGACGAGCACGTGCAGCGGGCGGTCGTCGGCGAGCTCGTCGTCCGCGAAGGCGCGCACGGTCGCGAGCTCGCCGAGGTCGATGCGGCGCAGTTCGAGTCGCGCTGCAGGGTTCTCGGCGAGCAGTTCGTCGCGTGCCGCGGCTCCGCGTTCGAGGGAGCGGACCGCCATGACGATCTCGGCGCCCGCGGCCGCGAGGCGACGCGTGGTCTCCTTGCCGGTTCCGCTGTTCGCGCCGGTGACGATGATCCGCCGACCGGTCTGGTCGGGCACCTGGTACATGGGGTCTCCTCGGGGTAGTCTATAAAGGACCGTTGGTCTCTTATCGAGAAGGTAACAGACCGCTAGTCTTTAAGCAAGGAGGACGGATGTCGACGACCGCGTTCCAGCGCGCGCGCAGTGAGGCCCAGCGCCTCGAACGGCGCGAGGCGATCCTCGCCGCGGCCGTCGAGCTGCTGCGCGAGCGCAGCGTCGCCGAGCTGAGCCTCAACGAGCTCGCGCGGCGGGTGGGGCTCGCGAAGTCGAACGTGCTGCGCTACTTCGAGTCCCGCGAGGACGTGCTGCTGCAGGTGTACGACCGCGAGTACCGCGCCTGGCTCGAGGTGTTCGACGCGCGGCTCGTCGAGGGCGGGATCCGGGGGATCGAGGCCTTCTCCGAGCTCCTCGCCGCGACCGTCGCCGAGCGTCCGATGCTCAGCGAGCTCTCCGCGAGCGCGGCCGGCGTGCTCGAGCGCAACGTCTCGGGCGAGGTCGCGGCGGCCTACAAGCGTGCGGCGATCGCGAACGCCGTCCGGCTCGCCGAGCTCGAGGCCCGACACGTGGCACCGCTCACCGAGGCGGCCGCGATCTCCTTCGTCGGCGCCACCAACCTGGCCATCGGCGGCATCTGGGCCGCGACGCAGCCCTCGCCGGGGATGGCGGCCGCCTACGACGCGCATCCGGAGCTGCACTCGCTGCGGCACGACTATCGCGTCGCCCTCCGCGAATTCGTGGCCACCCTCCTCACCGGCCTCGCCCACCGCGAGCCGGCGCTCCCCTTCGTCGCCGGCCCCTACCGCCTCACCCCCGAGCCCCCCTCGACTCCCATCCCCTCTGCATAACGCTGCAGCGGCAGGCCCGACGCGGCAGAGATCATCGCAGCCCGAAACCCATCGCTACAGCGTGAGGCAGAAGGAGCCCGAGGGGGCGAGCCGGGTGCCGGGGTTGAGCTGGTGGGTAGACTCGCCCGCATGGCTGACACCGTCACCGCACTGAGCCTCGACGACAAGCTGCGGGCCGCCCGCACGGCATCCCTCGCGCTCGCCCAGGCCTCCACCGCGCAGAAGAACGCCGGGCTCGAGGCGATCGCGCAGGCGGTCGAGACGGGCGCCGAGCGCATCCTGCCGGCCAACGAGCTCGACCTCGCCAACGGCCGCGAGAACGGGCTGTCGACCGGACTGCAGGATCGCCTCCGCCTCGACGAGGCGCGCCTCGCCGGCCTCGCCGCCGCCACCCGCGACATCATCGCGCTGCCGGACCCGGTGGGCGGGGTCGTGCGCGGGTCCACGCTTCCCAACGGCCTGCAGCTCACCCAGGTGCGCGTGCCGTTCGGCGTGGTCGGCGCCATCTACGAGGCCCGCCCCAACGTCACGATCGACATCGCGGCCCTCGCCCTCAAGTCGGGCAACGCCGTCGTGCTGCGCGGCGGGTCCGCCGCCGAGAACACCAACCGCGAGCTCGTCGCCCTCATCCAGGACGCCCTCGCGAGCGTCGGCCTGCCCGCCGACGCCGTGCAGACCATCGACGAGTTCGGCCGCGAGGGCGCCACGCAGCTCATGCAGGCCCGCGGCCTCGTGGACGTGCTCATCCCGCGCGGCTCCGCGCAGCTCATCGACACCGTGGTGCGCGAGTCGAAGGTGCCCGTCATCGAGACGGGCGCCGGGGTCGTGCACCTCTACCTCGACGCGAGCGCGGACGTCGAGATGGCGACCGAGATCGCCGTCAACTCGAAGGTGCAGCGCCCGAGCGTGTGCAACGCCCTCGAGACCCTGCTTGTCGACGCCTCGTCCGCCGAGCGCCTGCTGCCGCCCGTGCTGAGCGCCCTGCGCGAGAACGGGGTGACCCTGCACGCCGACGAGCGCACCCGCGCGCTGTTCCCGGATGCCGTGCCCGTCACCGACGAGGACTACGCGACCGAGCACATGAGTCTCGACCTCTCGGTCAAGGTGGTCGACGACCTCGATGAGGCGCTCGAGCACATCCGCAGCTACTCGACCCACCACACCGAGTCGATCGTCACCAACGACATGGCGCGCGCCAACCGCTTCCTCGCCGAGGTGGACTCCGCGGTCGTCATGGTGAACGCCTCCACACGCTTCACCGACGGAGGCGAGTTCGGGTTCGGCGCCGAGGTCGGCATCTCCACCCAGAAGCTGCACGCGCGCGGCCCGATGGGGCTGCCGGAGCTCACGAGCACCAAATGGATCGTGCGCGGCGAGGGTCAGGTGCGCGGTTGAGCCGCGCGTCGTTCCCGCGCCGTCGCGGCTAGACTCGACACGAACCCACCCGAAAGAGGATCGCATGCTCAGCACGCTTCTGGCCGCCGAGGAAGAGCTCGCCCCGCTCATCGCCCCGCCGATCGTGTTCGCGGCGGTCGCCGCCGCCATCTTCATCGTGCTCGGGTTCGTCACCTGGAGCTACCGTGACGTGGCGAACCGCCACAGCGACAAGACCGCAGGCCAGGACGCGGCGGGGCACGGGCACCACTAGGCTCGCCCCGTGAGCGAAGGAGCCGCGCGTCGACCCCGGGTCGGCGTCATGGGCGGCACCTTCGACCCCATCCACCACGGCCACCTGGTCGCGGCGAGCGAGGTGCAGCAGACCTTCGACCTCGACGAGGTCGTCTTCGTGCCCACCGGGCAGCCGTGGATGAAGTCGAGCGTCTCGCCCGCGGAAGACCGCTACCTGATGACGGTCGTGGCCACGGCGTCCAATCCGCGGTTCACGGTGAGCCGTGTCGACATCGACCGCGACGGTCCCACCTACACGATCGACACGCTGCGCGAACTGCGTGCCGAGCGCCCCGACGCCGAACTGTTCTTCATCACGGGCGCGGATGCGGTGGCGCAGATCCTGCAGTGGAAGGACGTCGACGAGCTCTGGGAACTGGCGCATTTCGTGGCCGTGTCCCGCCCCGGGCATGCCCTCGACATTCGCGGATTGCCGGAGGCTGGCGTAAGCTCGCTGGAAGTGCCCGCTCTGGCCATCTCCTCGACGGAGTGCCGCGAGCGAGTCGCCCGGGGCTACCCGGTGTGGTACTTGGTCCCCGACGGTGTTGTGCAGTACATCTCCAAGCACCACCTGTATCGGAGTTCGACATGACGACCTATCAGGATCAGCCGTTGTCGCGGCGCGCGATCCGTGAGCGCGAGGCGGAGGCCGCCCGCGCCGCTGAGGCGACGGCTGCCGCAGCCGCCGGGTCGTCGACGTCCCCGGAGGCGCCTGCGCCGAGCGCCGAGCCGCTCAGCTACCTCACGCAGGGCCGCACGCCGATCCCCTCCTACGATTCGCCGATCGTGCAGCCCGCCGAGCCCGGATGGCAGCAGCAGTCGCAGCCGCAGGTGGTCGCTCCGGCCGCAGAGAGCGATGCCGCGGCGGAGTCGGGCTTCCGGGCCCGGGACTTCAGCCCCGAGGGGCGTCGTGCTGCACGGCTCGCCTGGGGGTCCACGCCGGTCGAGAGCGCCGACCTGGAGTACCGCACCGAGAACCGGGTCGTGCGCGGTTCCGCCGAGCCGACCGCCGAGCCGACCGCCGAGCCGCCGGCAACCGCATCCGCCCCCGTCGTCGCCCCGCCCGCTCAGCCGGAGGGCACGCTCACCCGACGCGAGCTCCGGGCGCTGCGTGAAGCCCAGGAGCGGACCGGGGAGCAGGCCGCCGCGGAGCAGGCCGCCGCGGAGCAGGCCGCCGGGGAGCAGGCCGCGACGCCTGAGCCGGCCGCGACGCCTGAGCGGGACGACATCCCGTCGTGGCTCGCCGCCTTCGCGCCACCGGCCGCCTCGACCGAGGCAGCGCGGGAGGTGCCGCCGCCGCTCATCGAGCCCGAGGAGCCGCACACCGACGCCGTCGCGAGCCTCGAAGCGCTCTTCCGTGCGAACACGGGGGTCATCCCGGCGCAGCCGGTCGAGCCGGCCCCGTGGTCCTCGGCGCCGATCTCACCGACGCCCGTGCAATGGAACGTCGCGCCCCCCGTCGCACCCGCGCCCGTTCCGCCCGCGGCGTCGCCGGTGACCTCGGAACCGCCCGTCGCGTCCGTTCCCCCCGTGATCTCCGTTCCCCCCGTGGCCTCGGTGCCCCCCGTGGCCTCGGCACCTCCGGCGGCCTCGGTGCCGCCGGTCTCCGAGCCCGAGGCGGGAGTGCTTCCGCCGATCACCTCGTCCCTCGCATTCCCGCCGGCGCCGAGCTTCGCGGAGTACAGCTCGGGGCTGCAGCCGCCCTCGCCCTTCGATCAGGCCACCGTCGCGCCGCCGCTCACCCCGTGGACGGTGCCCGCCGCGACCACCGCCGCGGAGCCCGCGACCGTCGACGCGGTCGAGGAGGCCTCCTCCGAGTCCACGGGCGATTCGCAGCCGCCCGTGGTCGGCGAGCGCCCGCGCAACCACTGGTCGCGGCAGGCGGAGCTCGACGACGAGGTGCAACCCGACACAGGTGCCCTTTCGCGGGATGTGGGCGGCGGCCCGGCCACCGCGAACGTGCTCGTGCTGCCCGAGATCCCGACCCCCGACATCATCGTGAGTCCGCTGACCAGCACGGGGGATGTGCTCGTCACCGGCTCGATCTCGCTGCCGTCGAGCCTCGCCTCCACGGGCGCGCTGCCGACGCAGCTCGACGAGTCCGACCTCGACCACCTGCTCGACCCGGGCGACAACCAGGTCGCCTCGGCCGATTCGCAGCCCGTCCGTGCCGTGCGTGCCGTCAGCACGCACACCTCGTCGCGCGAGATCATCGGCTCCATCACGCCGAAGCGCGGCAACCGCGCACTCACCGTCCTCATCGTCTCGGCCGCCGGAATGGCTGTCGTCGTCGTCGCCCTGCTCGTGGTCGCCATCACCTCGGGCGTGCTCGGCTAGTGACCCGGAAGAAGAGCCTCCCTCTGTGACTGCAACCGATCGTGCGCGCGAACTCGTGCGCATCGCCGCTCGTGCCGCCGACGCGAAGAAGGGCCAGGACATCGTCGCCCTCGATGTGTCCGGTCCGCTTCCGCTGACCGACGCCTTCCTGCTCGTCTCCGGCGACAACGAGCGCAACGTGCTCGCCATCGCCGGCGGCGTGGAGGAGGCGCTCATCGACGCGGGCGCGAAGCCCATCCGTCGCGAGGGCCGCACTGAGGGGCGCTGGGTGCTGCTCGATTTCGGCGACCTCGTGGTGCACGTCTTCCACGAGGAGGACCGCATGTTCTACTCGCTCGAGCGGCTCTGGAAGGACTGCCCGACGCTGCCGCTGGGGCTCGACCCTTCGCTGATCGAGTAGCCCGCGGAGCGGGCGTGTCGAGATCACCCCGCTCAACCCGCTCCGGAATCTGTTGTAAGCTTGTCGAGTTGTCTCCGGCATCCGGAGTGCAGCCCACGGGTCTGTGGCGCAGCTGGTAGCGCACCTGCATGGCATGCAGGGGGTCAGGGGTTCGAGTCCCCTCAGATCCACCAAACTACTGATCAGAAGCTGATTCCTGGCTCTCCACCTGGAGAATCGGAATGGCTGTTCGACAGATATTCGACACTTCGCCGCCCATCCTCGGCCTGACCGGGGGCGTTCTCGGAGTCCTTCGCGGAACTTTGGGAACGCGAACGCACCTCTCTGGCATGAGAGACGATTCCATGCCCCCGGACGGCTTCGAGCCGATCCTGTCCTTGTCCGAGCTGGCCGCCCGGCTCGGCGTCACGCCGCAGACCATCTACGACCTGAGAACCCAGGGGCGCGGCCCCCGCGGCTTCCGGGTCGGGAGGCAGCTGCGGTTCCGCGTCAGCGAGGTGGACGCCTGGCTGGCCCGCCTGGAGGATGACGATGCCCGCCGCCACGACGCCGGGGGGGCACGGTGAGCGCCGGGCGCCCCCGGACCCCGATCGGCGCCTACGGCGAGATCGGGGTCCGGCCGAAGGGTCGCGGCTACATCGCCACCGCCCGCTACCGCGACCGGGACGGCCGCCTCCGCCCCGTGACGGCGACCGGTCGATCCGAGTCGGCCGCTCGTGCCCGGCTGAAGGACCGGATGCTGCACCGGCCGGGCCACGGCCCGGCCGGGGTGCTCGACGCGACGAGCCCCTTCCCTGAGCTTGCCGAACTGTGGCTGGCGGACCTCGCCATGCAAGATCTCGTGGACGGCACGAAGGACAACTACCGGGACGACCTGCGCCTGCACGTCATTCCCGCCTTCGAGCACTTCGCGCTCGGGGAGATCACCACGGGCAGGGTCGAGGGGTTCCTGAAGTCCGAGGCGCAGGTGTCGTACTCGCGGGCCAAGCACTCGCGCACGATGCTGAACCTGCTGTTCGGCTTCGCCCTGCGCCACGACGCGATCCCGCGCAACCCCGTCGAGGGCACTAGCCCGCTCAGGAAGCCGAAGGGCGAGCCGCAGGCGCTCACCCTGGCACAGATCGCCGCCATCCGGCGCGCGGCCGCGACCTGGCGCACCGGCGCAGGCGCCAAGGGGCCGAAGCCGGACGGCCAGGTGCGCGACATCATCGAAGTGCTGCTCGGCACGGCCCTGCGCATCGGCGAGTGCCTAGCCCTGCGGCCCTGCGACATCGAGGACGGGTCGCACGGCATGATCCTGGCCGTCCGCGGCACCGTCGTGTTGCGCACCGGCTCCGGCGCTGTTCGACAGGACCACCCGAAGACGGAGCACTCGGTTCGGCGGATCGCCGTCCCGCAGTTCGCCGCCGCGGTGATCCGCGCCCGGCTTGCGCCGCTCGGCCCGGAGGACGCGGAGCGCACCATCTTCCACAACCGGAAGGCCGGCCCGCTCAGCCCCTACAACGTGCGCCGCACGTTCCGGGCGTTCCTCGAGCTGGCCGGTCTGGCCGAGTCGGGGATCACGCTGCGCTGGTACCGGCGCACCGGCGCGACCGTCATCGCCCGCGGCGCGGGCACCGATGCGGCGGCTGCATTCCTCGGCCACGGCTCCACGGCGATCACCGAGGGGCACTACATCGAGCCCGACCGCAGCGTGGACCTCGGCCCGGCAGCGCTGCTGGAGCGCACCCTGCGCCCGGTCGATGCGGACGGCTTCCTGCTCGCGCTCCCCGCGACCCGTGCGGAGGATGTGGCGCTCGCGCAGTTCGACGACGAGGAAGGCGATGACGAGGGGTGGCAGGCGGCATGACGGTCCAGGTGAATCACCCGCACCGTGCACCGGTGCGGGCAAGTTGCCCCAACCGGACCCTCGATCATGCGGGATCGATGCGCCGGGCGCCAACCGCAAGGGCATTGCGCCCGACACCCCGACCCCGCGGTGAGCAGCTATCCGGGGTGGGGGAGCATCCGGTCATTCACCAGCACGACGCTTTGCCCCACCCCGATTCGCCCGCGCTGCATCCCCGCATCTCTCAACGCCGCCCCCGTCATCCGACCCCCTACCGCCTCGCCGTCCGGCAGCCCATCTGTCTTCCAAGACACCAGACCCCTCCCAGATGCGGCACACCTCTTGCAATCGAGGACGGCGCCTGTTTCGTCGGTGACGAAACAGGCGCCAGAAGCGCGGTGCTCCCATGAGCTATGAAGACCATTTCGACCCGGAGAAGGACGACCCTGAACTGCGTGCACGGCTGCGGGAGGTATGGGGAGAACTCGGCCCGCGCTCCCGAGGGCCGCACGTCAGGCAGAGGCTGATCGGGCGCCGCAACGCGCCGATCCGCGAGTGCGTTCGTTGCGGCAACGCGCTTCCAGCCGGCAGCAGCAAAGGCCGTCCGCGCCTCTACTGCTCCGCGACTTGTCGCAAGGCCGCTTACGAGGACCGCCGCGCGCACCGCGACGGCGCCGTGCGGGTGCAACTCGTCGATCGCGTGGTCGTGGAGACCCACGAGCGCATGATCCGGAGCGACCACCCGATGCAGACCTGCATCGACAACGTTCTCGACGACACCCAGGTCACCTGGCGCCTGCTGCGCGAAATGTCCCGCCGGGTCGGCACCCGACGCATCGACCCCGAGGACGACGCCTTCTGGGATCTCTACGGCAGCGTCGAATTCCTGCACGAGGCGTTCGTTCGCGCTGCGGAGTGAAAGCAGCCCGTCTATCGGGCTCGTCGACTACCGAAGCTACGCTTGCGCCGCATATGCGGGGGATCGAATGTCCCATGCCGTCGCTAGCATTGGGGGCGAATCGCGTCATCCCCGGACCTCTGGGCACGAGCAACGTAGCTTGGCGCGGGGGAACGAGGAGGTGACGCGACGTGACGACGATGAAGGACACCCTTGCGGCGTTGAAGCTGTGGCGTGAAAGCCTTGTCGGTCTCGATCGCCGTTCTCGACTAATCCGTTTCAAGCCACCGAGGACTTCATCGCTGACCATCGACAACCCGGGGCCCGACGAGGTGCTCGTCTGGATCCAGTCGGGGAAGCTGCAATCGTTCGTCGGTGATGTGACCGACTCTGAGTCCGGGGAAACCTCGCCGGCGCGACGCGGGAACTTGCTCCACGTTCCCCGTCCGGACGCAGAGCTTGGACCCGTCGCCCGGAACCTCATGCGCAGAGCCAACGAGGAGTTCCTCGATCGCGGGCTTTCCGTCCTATACGTCGCATTTGGGATGCTTCGCTGGAATGACGTCGACGGCTCCGACATGGCGAGCCCGATATACCTAGTTCCGGTTGAGTTGGTACCGGAGGGACCGAAGGCGACTCCACGGCTACGGGGAGGCGAGGACGACCCGGTCCTCAACCCGGCTCTCCCGCTTCGCCTGGCCGACTTCGGCATTGTGTGGCCCACGCTCGAGGACGTGGATGGTCTCAGCGTCACCGAGATCCTCGACCGGTTCCGTGGTGCGCTCGGGAAGGCGAAGGACTTCAAAGAATGGAGTCTGGAGCCGGAGGTCCACCTGGCTACCTTCTCCTTCACCAAGGAAGCGATGTACAAGGATCTACTCGACAACGAGTCGGTCATTGCGGATCACCCGGTAGTACAGGCGCTTGCCAACATCGATCCGACGAAACAGTCGGAGAGCTTCCAGTTCGACCCGATCGACCCGGCCGATATCGACGAGGCAGCGCCACCCGAGAAGACGCCGCTGGTTCTCGACGCGGATTCGTCGCAACGGGCCGCCGTAGCGGCGGCGCTTGCAGGGCACAGCTTCGTAATGGACGGCCCTCCGGGAACAGGCAAGTCGCAGACGATCGCCAACATGATCGGTGCACTGATGCACGCCGGTAAGTCGGTGCTTTTCGTTTCGGAGAAGATCGCCGCTCTTGATGTGGTGAGGAACCGCCTTAGTGAAGGGGGGCTCGGAAGCTACCTGCTGGAGCTGCACTCGCACAAGGCCAACCGCAAGGACGTTGCGGTCGAGTTGATGAAGACGCTCGACAACGTCGCACAGCCACCGCGGGGCATGACTGCGCCGTCACGCTCTGCCTTGGAGGACCGTCGCCGGAAGCTCAACGTCTACGCGATCGCGATGAACGAGACGCGCTCGCCCCTCCAAGCCTCCCTTCATGACGTGATCGGGCTACTTGCTGACCTCGTGCACGTCCCTGCGGCTCCGGTACCGAAGCGCCCGCCGCTGAAGCTCGACGAGGCTGGTCTTGCCGCTGTCAAAGAAGCTCTGCTGCGACTGGAGCGAACTTGGCGGCCAGCAGCCCAGGGGCAGACCTTCCTGTGGCGGGAAGTCAAAGACGAGACCTCGCTGGAATCCAGACTCTGGCTTGCGAAGAGCGCCCTTGAGGAGTTGCAAGGAACGATGAATCTCAACGGAGATCTCGTTCGCTCGTTCGGCTTCGATCGCCCAAGTCGTGGCCACGACCTCATCGCACTCCTTGAGCACCAGCATGCCCATCGCCCTCCGGTGATCCGCGACGACTGGCTCACTTCGGCTGACTGGATCTCTATCGACGCCGACCGCAGATCGCTAGGTGACTTGGTAACGGCCCACCGTGAAGCTGCTCGTCGCGTCACCGACCTCGCTGGAGTGGCCTATACAGATCTCCCCCTCGTCCCTCCGCCGCTCCCGGAGCGGCCCGCATTGACGGGGGCCATCGATCTTGCAGTGCTTACGTCAACCGCGCTCCGCGAGGCATCGGTCGCATTCGAAGAGCGGCAGGCGTCGCTCACCGCCACCTTGGCCGCCCTGAGAGGCCTCGCGCAGGTTGTCGGCACGGCGGTTCCAGTGTCTTACCCCGATGCCGACCGTCTCATCCGTATTGCTGAGCTCCGCGCGCACGACGCCAGCATCGAGCCCTCGTGGCTTTCCGCGAGCGGGCTGCAGGCAGCACGTGATGCCCTCTCGGCGACGCGCCTCAAGGCACTTGCTCTCGATCGCGCCGAAGGGCAGGCTTCGGGAATCTATAGGACTGAAGCTCTCGCCGCGCCGCTTCGCGAGCTTCAGGATCGTTTCGCCAATCTCCATAAGGGTCTCCGCAAGCTTTCGGGTGCATATCGGGCCGACAAGCGCTCGATTTCCTTGCTTCTGGCCGATGCGAGCCAGGTCAAGTCCGGTATCGCGCGCCTGTCGGATGCAATCGCCTGGTCGGATGCCGCGAGCGAGTTCGAGACGGTGAGTGCGGTGCACTCATCGGCATTCGGCAAACAGTGGAACGCGCGGTCAACGGATTGGGACGCGATCGATCGCGCACTGACGGTAGTCGAGGAGGTACTTACGCTTTGCGGCGGCTCGGTGACGCCCGTGACCGTCGCCTACTTCACGGCAGCACCGCTCGACATCTCCCACGAGCAGATCGGCATTTCTGCGCGCGCCGAGCTCGAATCCTGGCGTGCCAGTGTGGCCCCGGTTCCAGCGGTCGCCGGTCGCCCCGAGCTGCTCGTGGAGCCGATCGAGGTATCGATCGACTGGCTGGCAGCCCATGTGGCGCCCATGCGCGAAGCTGCCGCCCGCGTCGAATCGGTTTCGGCTGCGACGGGCAGAGACCACGCCTTGAAGGAAGCCGAGGCGATCCTTGCGGCGGCAGAGGTTGCTCGTGGAGCTGCTTCCGCGCTCGACGCAGCCGCAACACACCTCGCAGGACAGTTCGGTGAGCTTTTCCAGGGGCCGGCTACCGACCTCGAGGTTGTTGACGAGGCACTTGGCTGGACTTCCCGGACCCGGGACTTTGCCTCTGGTCTTCTGAGCCTCGATCAGCTTCAGGCGCTCTCGTCATCGACACCGGTTGATGTGCTCCCTGCAGTCGTCGAGAAGTGGGAACGCGCCCGAGATGAGGTCATCGGTGCCTTTGACTCGAGCCGAGCCGACGAACTGCTCGGCGAGTTCGGCGAGTTCAGCAGCGCCTTCGACCTGCTACGTGACCTCGCGACGGACACCGTCGGCCAGCAGGAGTGGTTCGACTACATGGCTATCAGATCAGAACTGCGAGAGCTCGACCTCGACAGCACGGTGGACTTCTGCATCGAGCAACGCGTGGCCGCCGCGGATGTGCCGAAGGTGGTCGAGCGAGCACTCCTTCGCGCCTGGGTGGACGCTCAGATCAAGGGCGATGAGCGTCTGCACCCGTTGCTCGCCGGGGACCGGGAAGCCCTCGTCGAGGAGTTCAGGAAGCTCGATCGTGAGTTGGTGGCCGCTGCGACGAGCGACATCGTTCGTGCCGCCAACGCCCGCCGTCCGTCGAACACCTCGCTGGGCGAGCCCGCGCTCATCCGTAGGGAGGGCATGAAGCAACGACGGCACATCGCCGTTCGCAGCCTGATCGCTCAGGCACGATCGGCGGCCCAGGCGATCAAGCCTGTATTCATGATGTCGCCGCTCGCTGTCTCGCAGTACCTACCGCCCGACATCAAGTTCGATGTCGTCATCTTCGACGAGGCATCCCAGGTGACGCCAGGAGACTCGATCAACTGCATCTACCGCGGGCGATCCTTCATCCTCGCCGGTGACGACAAGCAGCTTCCACCGACGCAGTTCTTCGAGCGACTCACCGAGTCCGAGGACATCGACGAACTCGAGTCGGACGTCAAGGACTTCCAGTCGATTCTTGAGCTCGCGAAGTCGTCGGGAGCCTTCCGCAACCTTGGGCTTCGATGGCACTACCGCTCGCGGCATGAAGCGCTCATCGCCTTCTCCAACTACCGGTTCTACGAAGGGCACCTAGTCACCTATCCCTCAGCTCAGGAGGAGGGCACTGATGTCGGAGTGGAGTTCTTCCTCGCTGATGGGATGTATCGACGCGGCGGGGGCGCAGACAACCCCAAGGAAGCCAAGGTCGTCGCCGAGCGGGTGATCCATCACTACCGGACTCGCTCTGAGCTGTCACTCGGGGTGGTGACCTTCTCAGTTGCCCAGGCAGACGCGGTCGTGGCTGCCGTTGATGAACTTCGCGCCCAACACCGCGAGCTTGATGGCTACTTCGACAAGAGCGACCGCCTCAATGGGTTCTTCGTTCGTTCGCTTGAATCAGTACAGGGCGATGAGCGCGACGTGGTCATCTTCTCTGTCGGATACGGGCCGGATGAGGCGGGGAAGATTTCCGCCAACTTCGGCGTGCTGAACAAGGACAAGGGTTGGAGGCGGCTGAACGTTGGCGTGACTCGTGCTCGCCAACGTGTGGAGGTCGTCGCCTCGATGGAGGCTGGTGACATCCCGCCGTCGACGAACGAGAACGTCGAGGCCCTCCGCGCGTACTTGGACTTCGCCCGCCGTGGCATCAGCACTCTCGGCACACAGGCCTCGGCGACGGGACTCATGCCCGAGTCGCCGTTTGAAGAGTCGGTCATTCGGACCATCGAGTCGTGGGGCTACTCGGTGGAGCCTCAAGTGGGCGCAGCAGGATTCCGCATCGACATGGCAGTGCGCCACCCTGCCAAGCCAGGGGTATTCGCCATCGGAGTGGAGTGCGACGGCTATCAGTACCACTCAGCCCCGGCAGCGCGTGACCGAGACCGCCTTCGCGACCAGGTCCTCGAAGGGCTGGGCTGGACGCTTCATCGCATTTGGGGCACCGCCTGGTACCGCGACCGGGCGCCAGAGGAGGCCCGCCTGCGCGCTGCGATTGAGGCGGCGGTGTCGGGAACCGCAGCCCGAAGCCGGGCCTCTGGCATTCAGCGTCCGGTCGTCGAGACAGTGCCATCCGAAGGCGACGAAGAGTTCTCCTGGGCCGTCGCCTACTCCAAGGCTGCGCTCGTCAAGCTTCCGCACTGGGTCGAGCCGGCTGAGCCGGGGAATCATCTCCACCTCGTTGAGCCGATCAAGGCAATCGCACTCGCCGAGGGCCCAGTGCATATGGAGACGCTCAGTGAGCGCATCCGCGAATGGTGGGCAGTCGGCAGAGTTTCTTCGCGCCTTCGGGACAACCTCGACCTAGCAATCCGGCGGGCTGGACTGAACAGGGACGGCGACTTCATCGACGTGGCCGACCGGCCGGTTTCGAAGGTTCGATCGCTCGATCATTCCCGCAAACCCGAACACGTGCACTTGGACGAGTTTGCACTTGCCGCCGAGATGCTCGTCCGGGACGTGGGTGGTGCCTCGCGCGCGGAAGTGGTCGTCGCACTGGCACGGCTGTTCGGCTGGGGGCGAACGGGCGCCATAGTCGATCAGCGCCTCAACCAGGCGATCGACAGGGCTGTACAGCTTGGTCGCCTGGCTGAGATCGACGGCATGCTCTCGATCAATGGCGATGCCCCGTGATCGCCCCATGAACGACGAGGCAGCACCGAGTGACAGTACAGAGGACTCGCCGCTCTACTCCGAGGACGACGTCGCTGAACTCGCCGTGACTCTTGACCGCCTCGCCGGTGAGTCCAACGAGCCGTGGGACTTGCTCCAGCGGTTCACGGCAACGTTTCGGACGGAAGGCACACGATTCGAGCGGCCGCCGCTGGGCGTCATGCTGGAGCGAGCTCTCGCACATGGACTCCAGGACGACACCGAGCATCCTGGCGGACTCGTACTAGGTGTCCGATTTTCGTCGCCGAACGGCGACTGGCCACCAGCCTTTGACGCGGTCGGCGAGGTCGAGAAGAATGCCTGGTCCGCAGTCGCCGGTGCTGTGACTGACGCTCTTCCGCGAGCTCACTTGCTGGACCTCAGCCTCTCTGCCGGCGTTCGAAACGGCCGAGACCTCGGCGCGGAGATCGCGCACCTTTACCTTGAACTCGGCAGGAGAGCCAGCCTCGACCCCTACTACCGAGGCTCGTGTTTGAGGCGAGCGTGGAGCATCGCCCGGCAGTTCGGACTGGCACTTGAAATTGATGTCCGAAAGGCACTCTGGGTGATGGCGCAGAGCTTCGAGGGTATCGCCGAAACGCCAGCAGGAATCCTCTTCAATCCACTTGAGCCGCTCTCTGTCGCTCCGCGAACTGGTCAGTTCGTGGAACCTAGTCGCCAGGAAGTGCAAGCGCTCCTTGACGACGCACTCGCTCGACCGGAGGCAGGCGCTACCAACATGGAGGCGGTCGCTGAACTGAGAGAGCGTCTCGCGACCGACGATTCAGAGCGTGAAGCGGCCCGTCGCGGGCTCGTCAGCGGATACCTGACGCTTGCTGACCAAACCGACGGCTTCATCAAGGTGCATTGGCTGCAAACAGCTGCCGAGAAGGCGCAGCAGTACGGACTCATCGACCTTCGCGATCGCGCTGTGCAGGCACTACAAGAGGGTTCGGTCGATGACCTGGGCATGCAAGTCCTGACGACTGAGATTGTGCTGCCGCGCCATGCCCACGACGGGCGGCTCAATTGGTACCGCCGCTCTCGGGATACTCGCACCGCCCTGGATATCTGGCTCACCAGCCCCTCACCCACGGGTCGGCACGACAGGAATCTCCAGCAGGCTAAGGAGTTGAGCCGCGGCGGAATCCTGCAGCTCGTCACCAGAACTGTCTTCAACGAGGAAGGCCTCCCTGTGAAGACATCCACTGGCCCCGAGGCTGCCGAGTGGGAGGAACTTGAGCGCTCCGAGACGCTGAACGCGGGGATGTATGGCACCCTCCTCGCCCGGGAGCTGGACGCAATCCAGACGGAGTACGGTGCGCTAGCCGCGGCAGACATCGCGGCCCATCTTGTCGACCGCTTCGCCTGCGACGCCGAGCTCGCCGAGGCACTCGGTGAGGCTTTCGCCGCCTATTGGGACGGACGATACAGCGACGCTGGACGGGCGGGCTACCCGCTCGTCGAGGCCGGCGCGCGGGGACTCTTGCTTGCTCTCGGCGACCCGCTCTACAGAGTCCAGACCGGCGACGCGGAAGGTCGCTTTCCGGCGCTTGAGACCTATGCGACAAAGCTCGAGGCCCACGACTTCGATATCGACTGGTTGCGGTGTCTGCGCAACCCTGTGGCCGGGCTACGGAACGTCCTGGCACACGGTCATCGGCACTACCTTGTCGATCATGAAGCGGCGGTGCTGCTCCGCATGGCCGCACTGCTCGTCGTCCTCACCCCTGCCAACGCGAGCGCCGAGGACCGAACACAGGTTGCAGCGCGCGTCCGCGATCCTCTGAATTGGATCGGCGGGCGTGCGAGGCTCGTGAAGCGGTGGCGCCGAGTTTGGGTTCCGGTACCACGGCGCGGAAGTGCTGCCACCCCCTCGTAGTCGAGAATCCGGTCGAGTTGAAGACTCGCGCGACCTGTGTATCGCGCCTGCCGGACGTCGGGTGTCGCGGGTAGCATGGCCGCATGGTCGACCAGGCGCTGCTGGAGCAGGTGATGCGGCTCGACGAGTCCGTGCGCCGTGAGCTGCGCGACGCCATCGACCACTCGCTCGATGACGGCTATGTGTCGCCTGAGATCGCCGCGATCATCGACCAGCGCATCGCCGAGGCCGACGCGAACCCGAATGACTTCGTGACGCTCGACGAGGACGAGCGCGAGGTCCGCGCGCGCCGCCGCATCGCGTGACCTACCGTGTCCGCCTGACGCGGAACGCCCAGCGGGATCGTGACCGCGTCCTCGCGTGGTACGACGCCGAGGCACCGGATCAGAGCGGGCGGTTCGTCGACGAGTTCTACGCGACCGCGCGGCGGCTCGAAGACTTCCCGCGCTCGTCGCCGGAGCTGCGCGGGGGAGCGCGGCGGGCGAATCTGCACGTCTTCCCGTACCAGCTCTGGTACCGGGTTCACGAGGAGGCGCAGGAGGTCGAGATCATCGCCGTGCTGCACCACCGGCAGGACTCGGCGGAGTTCGACGGCCGACTGCTGTAGGCCGGGCGAGACTCGATCGGTCGACACTTATTCGACACTTCAGGCGCTCCGAGCCCGGTCGAGGCGCCCCGAGAAGGTCGGCTATACTCGACGGGCAACGTCCGCATGAGTCAGGCGATCGCCCGATTCATCAGGAGTTCTGCCGAGAAGCCGCGAGGTTTCCGGGCCCGTGGCGCAGCTGGTAGCGCACCTGCATGGCATGCAGGGGGTCAGGGGTTCGAGTCCCCTCAGATTCACCAATGTGATGAGTCGGGACATGTGCGACAGGTGAGTCGCGACATGTGTGACGTTCACGTGGAAGCCCTGGGCCATCGGCCTGGGGCTTTCTTCGTGTTGCGCCAGTAGCTGTGGGTCGGTTCGATCTGGTTGGTGGCGATGACTTCGCCGGTGTCGAGGTGGATGACGGTCACGGTTTCGTGGTCGGCGATCGCGATGATGCGTTTGCGGTGGTGCTCGATGCCGATGCCGAGGTGGTGCATGCGTCCGGCGAGGCGGAAGGAGACTTTGCCGCGGTCGTCGACGTGGTCGTAGCGCAGTCGGTAGTGGCCGGATTCGATGCGTCGGGCGGGGAGGGCTTTCGGGGTGTCGCGGTAGGCGTCGCCGGGGGTCATGCGGTCTCTTGCGCGGTGGGGGCGGTGTTCGTTGTAGTGCTGCCGGAAGGCATCGAGTTGGTGCTGCAGCTCAGCCGGCGTGCGCGGGACGGGCTGAGCTGCGAGGAAGCGTTTCAGGGTCTGGTGGAAGCGTTCGATCTTGCCCTGGGTCTGCGGGTGGCCTGGGTGGCCGTTCTTCTGCTGGATGCCCAGCAGCGGCAAGGTGAGCTCGAACGCGTTCTTCCCGCCGACGAAGCGGGCGGTGTAGACGCTGCCGTTGTCGGTGAGTGTGGTCGCCGGCGGGCCGTAGGTGTCGATCAGGCGCAGGAAGTCGACGATCACGTCGTCGCCGGTGACGCGGCCGATCGCGGTGCAGCCCAGCAGGTAGCGGGAGTGGTCGTCGAGCCAGTTCAGGATTTCGATGTCGGTGCCGTCGGCCAGGTGCCAGTGAGTGAAGTCGGACTGCCAGGTGCCGTTGGGTTGTGCGGCCTCGAAACGGACGAACGAGTTCTTCGGGCGCTTTCTCGGTTCCGGGGTGACCAGGCCGGCGCGGGTGATGATCCGACGAATCGTCGCAGTCGACGGGACTGCATGTCCTGACTGCTCGAGATGCCAGGCGATCGTGATCGGGCCGGCATCCATCCCGGTGGCAGCGAGCTGACGGCGCAGTTCGATGATGCGCTGCCGAACCTCGTCGCTGGTCTGGTTCGGGTTCGATAGCGGGGCTCGGGAGCGGGGCTCGATCGCCTCCAGGCCCCCATTCCGGAACCGGGTCAGGAGCCGGTGCAGGTGCTGCCGGCTGATGCCGTAGCGGCGGGCGGCTTCCGACACCGTGAGCTGTCCGGCGGTGATCTGCAGGACCGCGACCTGATGCTTGTTCGACATCCATCGAGGCTGTCGCCCATGACGCGACTCATGTGTCGCGCATCACCTGTCGCCCATGTCGTGAATCCGGACACCCTCAGATTCACCAATCGGTCACCTCGTCCGCCCGCTCATGACGCGCGGGTGTCGGCATCCACGCTCTGCAGGAATGCGTCGTAGTCCTGCCGGGACAGGGCGGCGTAGGCGTACGCCCAGGGGAGGATGATCTCGGCGAGCTTCTTGCCGCCTCCCGCGTAGCCGGCGATCTCGGCGGTGCGGGGGGACTGGGCGTGCGCGCGGGCGAGCACGACCGAGCAGGCCTCGGCGTAGGTCGTGAAGGCGGTGTCGCTGAGTGCCTCGACGTCGATCGAGCCCTTCATGTCGTGGAACTGTCGCACGTAGTAGTCCACGCCGTCGTCCTGCAGGTATCCGAGGAAGGGATCGGATGAGGCCTGCAGGATGCGTTGCAGGGCGACGACGCGTCCACCCTGGCCGAGACGTGCGACATGGTCGGCGAACTCGGGCGGTTGTTCGGCGTGCCCGTACTCGGCGAGCACGCTCTGCCCGGCCTCCTTCGCCTGCAGCAGCAGCGTGTTGTCGTCGCCGTCGACGAACAGCACGAGGTAGCCGCGCGTGCCCACGCTGCCGACGCCGACCACCCGGCGGGCCACATCGGTGACCCGGTAGTTGCGCAGGAGCAGTTGGATGTCGATGTCGGCGGATGCCGTGTACGAGTCCAGCAGCGACCTCAGCGACGACTGCTGCTGCGATCCGGCGCGCACAAAGGTGGGCGGGGCGTCGACGAAGCGCCGGATCCCGTCGGGCGAGTGCTCGGTGAGCTTGCGCGCGGCGCGCTCGGCGGTGCGCTTCTGCGCATCCTTGATAGCGGCCCGCAGGACCTCGCCGGACTCCGGATCCAGGGTGGACGTGTCGCCCGACGCGGCGAAGTGCGAGAAGTACCGCTGGGTCGGGCTCATCCGGATCGCCGCCTCGATGACGCGCGCGTAGGCGATCACGGCACCGCGCGCCGCACCCCGGATGACCGCGTCGTCGCGGCTTCCGGCCTGGCCCGCAACCACGACGCTGGTCACGAGACGCTTGAGATCCCACTCCCACGGCGCCCAGGCGGCCTCGTCGAAGTCGTTCAGATCGAACATCAGCGTGCGCTCCTGCGAGGCGTAGAAGCCGAAGTTCGACAGGTGCGCGTCACCGCACGAGGCCACGACGATGCCGGAGTGCGGGTCGCGGGCCAGGTCGGCGGCCATGATCGCCGCCGTCCCGCGGTAGAAGGCGAACGGGCTCGCCGACATCCGCTGGGTGCGCAGGGGGAGCAGTTCGGGCACCCGGGTGCGGTTCTGCTCGACGAGGATCCCGATCGGATCCCGGTCGTCGACGGACAACTGCGCGAGCGCCTCGCGGGGCCGCGCCTCCCGCGTCGCGCGCCCGGCCTCGATGCGCGCCTTCGTCGATGTCTGCGTCATCCGCTCTCCTTCGAACCCTCGGCGAGGGAGTTGACGCGAGCATATTCACGCCGGGCGACGTTCGACAACGGCGCGACCTTGACCGCACGCGGTGCGGCATCGCTACCGTGGGCTCATGAGGATGCTGGCCTGCCCGCGCTGTGCCGAGGCGGTGTTCATGGATGAGCTCAGCTGCCGCTCCTGCGGCGTCGCGGTCGGATACCATCCGCCGTCCCGCACGATGCTCGACCTGACCGAGCCGTCGGTCGAGATCGAGGGCCGCACCTGGTATCCCTGTTCGCGGCGCGGGTGGAAGTGCAATTGGGTGGCACCCGACGGCGCGGAGGCCGGACGCTGCTTCAGCTGCGGTCTGATCCGCGCCCGACCCGCATCCGACGACACCATCGCCCTGGAACGGCTAGCCGAGACGATGCTCGGCGAGCGCCGCCTGCTCATCCAGCTCGACCAGCTGGGCCTGCCGGTCGATCCGTGGCATGAGGCGGACGGGGGTCTCGGATTCGACCTGCTGTCGTCGTACTCGCGCAACGAGCGGGTGTCGATCGGTCACGCGAACGGCATCGTCACGATCGATCTCGCCGAGAGCCTCGACGCCCACCGGGAGCGGCTCCGGGTCGCGCTCGGCGAGCCCTACCGCACGATGCTCGGGCACTTCCGCCACGAGGTGGGTCACTACTACGAGTGGATCCTCGTCGAGCGGCCCGAGTCGTCGGCCTGGATCGACGAGTGCCGCGAGATCTTCGGCGATCAGCGCACCTCCTACGCCGACGCGATCGATCGACACTACCGGTACGGCGCCCCGGAGGGATGGCAGGAGTCGTTCATCTCGGAGTACGCGACGATGCATCCCTGGGAGGACTTCGCGGAGAGCTTCGCCCACTACCTGCACATCACCGACACGCTCGAGACGTCGTGGTCGGCGGGCCTCGAGCTGCGTCCCGGCCGTGAGGCGCATCCGCAGGCGGTGTGGAACCTGCAGGTTCGGCGGCAGTACGGTGCCGACGACTTCCCGGCGATGCTGGAGGACTGGCGGGCGCTGTCGCTGTTCTTCAACCGCGTCAACCGCTCGATGGGCAAGGATGACCTCTACCCGTTCACGATCGGCGAGACCGTCGCGCGCAAGCTCGACTTCGTGCACCGCCTGATCGTGGGCCTGCCCGAGCTGCCGGTGGCGCCGGACGGATTCCGCAGGCTCCGCGCGATCCGCACGACATCCTCACGGAACGTGCACGGATAGGGGCCGGGCATCGCGCTCATCGTCGCGGTCCGCCTCCGCCCCGATCAGCTCAGCCAGCTCGGCGGGCCGGGAGAGCATCGGCCAGTGCCCGGTGGGCAGCTCCCTCACGGTGAGGTCGGTCAGCTCGCGCAGCGGTGCGAACATGGGCTCACCGGAGGCGACCAGCTCCTGCATCACAGAACCCGGGATGGAGCAGCACACCACCGTCGTCGGCACCTCGTGGCGGTGCGGATCGGTGAGCGTGACCGGCTGCCGGCAGGCGCCGGCGGGATGCGGCACCGCCCGCGCGGTCAGCTCGGCCCGGTGGTCATCGCCCAGCCCCTCGACGCTGACCCCGTGAGCGGCGAGGGCGTCGAGGCCGGGGAACGGCAACTCGGCATCCTCGGCGGTCAGCTCGGGCCGCGGCACGGTGCCGTCGCCGACCGGACCGGAGTCCACGTACACGATCCGGGCCAGCGCGCCCGGCATCCGGTCGGCCACCGCCGTCGCCACCGCGCCGGCCCCGCTGTGCGCCACGAGCACCACCCGGCCACCGAGGCTGCCGATCCGGGTGGCGACGTAGTCGACGTGGTCGGCGAACGTCACGGCCTCGCGCGCGGCATCCGCCGATTCCAGGCCGGGGAGGGTCAGGGGCTCGACCTCGTGTCCGAGTTCGGTGAGCCGTGCGGCCACCTCGCCCCACACCCACCCGCCGAGCCAGTGGCCGGGGAGAAGCAGGATCGGATGGCGGGTGGGCTGGGGCTGGATCGTCGTCATGGTTCGAGCCTGCATGCCCTGAATGTCACTCTTATGTCACCATTTACGCGTGAATCGAACGGACCGGCTGTACGCGATCCGTGAAGAGCTGCGTCGCGCGGGATCGCGGGGGCGCACCGCAGAACAGCTGGCCGCGACCTTCGAGGTCAGCATCCGCACGATCAAGCGCGACATCAGCGCCCTGCAAGCCGGTGGGTTCCCCGCCTGGGCGCGCACCGGCAGGGCCGGTGGGTACGTGGTCGATGCCGAGGCGACCCTGCCGCCGGTGAACCTCACCCCCTCCGAGGTCTCGGGCCTGGCGGTTCTGCTCGCCACCCACGACGGGCATCCGTTCGCCGCCCACGCCCGGGCAGCACTCACCAAGGTGCTCGCCGTGACGCCTCCGAACGTGCGCGAGCGCGCCGAACGCCTCGCAAGCCGGGTGTGGATCGACCATCAGGATCCGCAACCACCCGTCGACGCCGGCCTGCGCCGGGCCGTCGAGGAGGCCCTCGCTACCGGCCTGGTGCTCTCGATGAACTACAGGGACCAGGCGGGTGCCGAGACACGGCGCCGCGTCGAACCGCAGCTGCTCGCCTCCACCGGCGGCTACTGGTACCTGATCGCGTACTGTCTCGACCGGCAGGCCATGCGCTGGTTCAGGCTCGACCGCATCCTCGTCGCCCGTCTCACCCGCCAGACCTCCCACGATCGCCCCGTCTCGGAGATCGGCAGCCCGCCACCCACAGCCCGACCCGCGACACCGAGGTGACGCGTCTGTCGAGCGACGCGTTCACCCGTCGAGGGCCGGGGTGGGTCGTTCCGACAGCTGTCCGATGCCGGCGGCGGCGATCGACAGGATGTTCGACACGACGGCCACCACGATCCCGGGCTCCTCGGCACGCAGTCGCGCCATCCGCTCCGCGGGAAGCACGTAGCACGCGGCCCCCGTGTCGGCGACGACGTCGCCGATCGCGTCGAAGGCGCCGGCGATCGAGCGTTCGCCCACGATCATGCCGGCCACGAGCGTCGCCGCGCGACGTGCGGGGCGTCCCTCGAGGTGCGCGAGGGCGCTGAGCCGTCCCGAGGTGAGCACGTACAGCCCGTCGACGGGCTCGCCGCGACGGATGAGCGAGGCGCCGGGGGCGAGCTCGCGCCGTTCCAGATAGGCGCCGAGGCGCTCGAAGGCGTCGTCGGTGAGCCCCGCCACGACCGGGTGGTCGCGCAGCGCCACCGACTCCGGTGCCGTCGTCGCGCCGCCGAGCAGCTGGTCCTCGCACCACTGCAGTGCCAGGTCGAGGTCGGCGAATCTCGTCACCGAGCCGTCGAGCGGATCGTCGCCGTCCGGATCCGGTGCGTCGCTCACGAGCAGCCCCCCGCCGCGGGAGGCGAAGACGGCGGCGAGCTCGGCCACCAGGGGCACGAGCTCGCGGTGCACGACGCTCACGTGGCGCAGATCCACCACCGCGAACCGCGGCTCGGGCTGCGCGTCCAGGATGCGGCGCACGACGAGCTCGGCGGCCACGAAGTCGAGCTCGCCCTGCAGCTCGGCCACCACGACCTCGTCACCGCGGCGCGCGATGACCTCCGCGTCAGCCGGGGGACGTCGGACGGTCGATCCGGCGCGGGCGAGGGTGAAGCTCGAGCGCAGCGGCGAGGGCGCGTGGTAGCCGGAGCGCAGCGGATGCAGGCCCAGCTCGGCGGAGAGCTGCCGGAACACGGCGACCCCGCGCACGCTGTTGCCGTGCCGGTCGAGCGCCGGCGAGAACACCGCGATGCCGAAGCTGCCGGGCACCACGGCGATCACGCCGCCGGCGACGCCGCTCTTGGCGGGCAGCCCGACCGTGAACTGCCAGTCGCCCGCCGAGTCGTACATGCCGCAGCTGTCCATGACATTCAGCACATCGCCCACCGTGCGCCGGGATGCGGCCCGGACCCCCGTGAGCGGGTTCACGCCGTCGTTGGCGAGGGTCGCGGCCATCACCCCCAGGTCGTGCGTGTCGACGAGCACCGAGCACTGTTGGAGGTAGGCGTAGAGGGCCCGTTCCGGGTCGCCCCGCAGGGCGCCCGAGCCGCGCAGCAGGTGCGCGATGGCCCGGTTGCGGTGGGCGGTCTCCCACTCGGATCGGTACACCGCCTCGTCGACGCGCAGGGCGCGTCCCGCGAAACGGCCGTACAGCCGGAGCAGCGCGGCGACCGTCTCGTCGCCGTGGCCCTCCATGACGAGCCCGGTCGTCGTGATCGCACCGGCGTTGATCATCGGGTTGTACGGCATCCCGGTCGCCGGATCGAGCGAGATCTCGTTGAACGCGTCACCGGTCGGCTCGACCCCCACCCGCGCGAGCACCTGCTCCGAGCCGAGCTCGTCGAGGGCGAGCGCGTAGCTGAACGGCTTCGAGATCGACTGGATCGTGAACTCGGTGCGCGTGTCGCCCACCTCGTACGCCGCGCCGTCGGCCGTCACGAGGCAGATCCCGAAGAGCGAGGGATCGGCCTTGGCGAGCTCCGGGATGTAGCGCGCGACGTCGCCGCCGTCGCGCGCCGAGTTGTCTGCCAGGACGCGCCGCAGGAGTGCGACGACCGGCGACTCGGGCGTCATCCGTCCCGCCCTCCGTGACGGGCCGCGCGGCGACGACGCAGCCACTTCTCCGCCTCGACCACGATCGGCAGCAGCAGCGCGAGGCCGATGCTCTCCAGCCACTCGATACCGGTGAGCGACTGGGTCAGCAGGGCGCGCTGCAGGAAGCCGAGCTCGGTGGCGAGCACCACGAGGATCGCCGGGATCGACAGCAGCTTCAGCGCGGAGAGGATGGGGGCGACCAGCCCGCTCCCCGGGTCGCGTCGGAAGACGAGCGCGCTGAGGATCGTGGAGAAGCCGAGCACCACGAACGACATCGTCATCGACGCGCTCGGCGTGCCGATGCCGACCGGGTCGGGGCCGGCGACGAGCGGGATGAGCGCGGAGACGAACATGATCGCGCCGAACAGGATCCAGCGCAGCACGGCGCCGGGGTTGGTGATCGTCACCTTCGGATCGCGCGGCGGCCGCCGCATGATGTCGGGATCCCCGGGGTCGAAGGCGATGGCCGCGACCGGCGGGATGCAGACGAAGAAGTTGAGGAACAGCACCATGAGCGGGGTGAGCGCGACGCCCTGGTTGATGTTGAAGATGGTTGCCGTGAGGAACAGCAGCACGAGCGAGATGAGCTGCGTCATCTGGAAGCGCACATACGCGACGATCGTGCTGTAGATGCCGCGGCCGAGTTGGACCGCGTGCACGAGGGTGCCGAAGTTGTCGTCGGTGAGGATCATGCGTGCGGCCTGCTTGGTGACCTCGCTGCCCGAGCCCATGGCGACGCCGATGTCGGCCTGTTTGAGCCCCGCCGCGTCGTTCACGGCGTCGCCCGTCATCGCCACCACGAGGCCGCTGCGCTGCATCACCCGCGCGAGCCGCAGCTTGTCCTCGGGGGTCACCCTGCCGAAGACGTGCAGCTCGGGAAGGCGTGCGGTGAGCTCCTCGTCCGACATCCGGGCCAGTTCGGCGCCGGAGACGGCCCCCGGCCCGAGCCCGAGATCCTCGCCGATCGCTCGCGCGGTCACCGCATGGTCGCCGGTGATCATGCGCACGTCGATGCCCGCGGCGAGCGCCACCGCGACCGCGTCTTTCGCCTCCGGGCGCAGCGGGTCGATGATGCCGACCATCCCCGCGAAGGCGAGGCCGTCGGCGAGCGCCATCGGGTCGGAGGCGATGGTCGCCTCGTCGCCCGGCTCGAGGACCCGCACCGCGAAGGCGAGCACCCGCAGCCCGCGGCCGCCCATGCGCTCGTTGGCGGCGAGCAGCTCGTCGCGCACCTCGGCGACCGGCACGAGGGCGCCGGATGCCTGTGCCGTCGCGCATCGGGCGAGCACCACATCCGGTCCGCCCTTGACGAGCTCGACGAGCCGCTCCTCGCCGTCGAGCCGGATGCGGTGGAAGGTCGCCATGAACTTGTAGTCGGAGTCGAACGGGATCTCCGCCAACCGCGGGTACACCCGCCGGGTCTCCGCGGCATCCACGCCGAGCTTGGCCGACAGCACCACGAGCGCGGCCTCGGTGGGGTCGCCCACGACCGTGCCGTCGTCGCCGACGAGGGCGTCGCTGCACAGCGACATCCCGTACGCGAGGCGCGTGAAATCGGGCACGGCGACGCCGGCGGCGGATCGGATCGCTCCCGCCTTCGCGTAGCCCGTTCCCTCGACCTCGAACCAGGCGCCGTCGGAGTAGATGACCGAGACCATCATCTCGTTGAGGGTCAGCGTGCCGGTCTTGTCGCTGTTGATCGCGCTCGTGGCGCCGAGGGTCTCGACGTCGGCGAGGTTCTTCACGATCGCCCGGGCGTCGGCGAGCTGCTTGGCTCCGCGCGACAGGAGCGCCTGCACGAAGGTCGGCAGTCCCGTCGGGATGGCCGAGATCGCCATCGCGACGCCCAGCAGCAGCACATCCTCGACCGAGATCCCGCGCGCGAATCCGACGATCACGATCACCGCGACCGCGGCCCAGGCGAAGATGCCGATGACCCGGGTCAGGCCGTTGAGCTCGCGTTGCAGCGGCGACGGGGTGCGGTTCACCGAGGCGAGCATCGTGGCGATGCGACCCATCTCGGTCTGCATCCCGGTCGCCGTCACCACCATGGTCGCCGTGCCGCGCGTGACGGAGGTGTTCTGGAACAGCATGTTCGAGCGGTCGCCGAGTGCGACCTCCGGACCCTCCAGCACGCCGGCGTCCTTGCTGACCGGTGCGCTCTCGCCGGTGAGCGCGGCCTCCTGCACCTCGAGCGTCGCCGATCGCAGGACGCGGCCGTCGGCCGGAACCAGCTCGCCGGCCTCGAGCTGCACGATGTCGCCGGGGACGATGCCGCTCGCCTCGATGACGTCGGTGCGTCCGTCGCGCAGCACGCGCGATCGCGGCACCTGCAGCTTGGCGAGCGCGTCGACGCTCGCCCTGGCCTTCAGATCCTGCCCCGTGCCGAGCACGACGTTGAGGACCACCAGCACCGCGACCAGGAGCCCGGTGGCCAGCTGCGCGATGAGGAAGCTCGCGACGGATACCACCACGAGCATGATGTTCATCGGATCCCGCAGCTGGCTCGCCGCGACCGCCCAGACCGAGGGCGCGCGGTCGCCTGTGATCTGGTTGGGGCCCGCGGTGCCGAGGCGCCGGGCCGCCTCCTCGTCGTCGAGCCCGACCGCCGCGTCGCTGCCGAGGCTCGCGACCACGGCCTGCGCGTCGAGCAGGTAGGGCTCGACCTCGCTCGCGACGTCGCCGGCCGACACCTCGGTGTCCGACATGCTTCTCCCCTCTGGGCGTGCTTGCGCGCACGCCGCGGAGCCGTCGGCGGGGCCGGACGGCAGCGGCGAGCACAGTCTCGCATCCGCGTCGCCGCTCCCGCCAGCATCGCCGATCCCAGGCTGCGCCGAGCATCGCGTTCCCCCTAGAGTCGTTGCCAAGCGCTGGGCACTGTGGCCCCGCGACCAGGATGGGGTCGTTTCTCTCGGCCACGGAAGGTGAGGTCTGGTGACCGGGTCAAACGCATCACTGTCGACGGATGCCGACGAGCGTGCGCGCCTCATCGAGGAGCAGCTCACCGACGAGGAGCGCTTCGGGCTCATCTCGAGCCTCATGGTGAAGGTCTTCACCGCGGATGGCGACATCCGCGACGAGCGCGTGCCGGCGCACGTGCCGCAGATCGCCGGGTGGGTGCAGGGCGTGCCGCGCCTCGGCATCCCGGATTTGCTCATCACGGATGCCGCTCTCGGCATCACCAACCCGGGCGGCGGTCGCGAGGGCGACAACGCGACGGCGCTGCCGGCCGGCATCGCGCTCGGCGCGAGCTTCAACCGCGAACTCGCCCGCCAGGCGGGCGCCGTGCTCGGCCGGGAGGCGAAGGAGCACGGCTTCAACGTGCTGTGCGGCGGCAGCATGAACCTCATCCGGCACCTGCACAACGGCCGCAACTTCGAGTACATCTCGGAGGATCCGCTGCTGAGCGGCGAGATCGCCGGCGAGACGGTGCTCGGAACGCAGTCGGAGGGCGTCATCTCGCTGCTCAAGCACGTGTCGCTCAACGCCTCCGAGACCAACAAGTTCTGGCTCGACGCGATCATCGATCCGGCCGCGCATCGCGAGTCCGACCTGCTGGCGTTCGAGCTCGCGATCGAGATCGCCGAGCCGGGCGCGCTCATGGCGGGCTACAACAAGGTCAACGGCGAGTACTCGGGCGGCAACGCGACGATCCTCAACGACGTCATCAAGGGCGCCTTCGGCTATCGCGGCTGGATCATGTCCGACTGGCGCGCCGTGTACTCGTGGAGGTTCGCCGACTTCGGCCTCGACCAGCACTCCGGTGCCCAGCTCGACGAGAAGGAGTGGTTCGCCGAGCCGCTCGCGCAAGCGCTCGCCGCCGGCGAATTCTCACGCGAGCGGCTCTCGGACATGGTGCGCCGCATCCTGCGCAGCATCATCGCGGTGGGCGCGACGGGCGAGAAGGGCCCGGCGGTCGACCGGGATGCCCACGCGCTGATCGCTCGTGAGGCGGCCCGCCAGGGCATCGTGCTGTTGAAGAACGAGGGCGGGCTGCTTCCGCTCGCCGGCGAGGGAAAGAAGATCGCCGTGATCGGCGGGCACGCGCACCTGGGCGTCCCGGCCGGCTTCGGATCGAGCCTGACGCTGCCCGCGGGCGGTTTCCCCATCAACACCCCGCTCGGCGGTGCAGGGCCGCTGTGGCGACTGCGTCGCGAGGCGCTGCATCCCTCCGCACCGCTCGACCACCTGCGCCGGCTGCTACCGGGTGCCACCTTCGTCTACGACCCCGGGCTCACCACGGCCGCGGCGGTCGCGGCGGCGAAGCGGGCGGACATCGCGATCGTTTTCGGCGTCAACTGGGAGGGCGAGGGTTTCGACAACGCCGACCGCAGCCTGCCGCGCGGCCAGGACGAGGTGATCGCGGCGGTCGCCGCCGCCAACCCCGCCACCATCGTCGTGCTCGAGAGCGGCAACCCCCCGCTCATGCCCTGGCTGGATGCGGTGCCGGTCGTCGTCGAGGCGTGGTACAGCGGCCAGAACGGCGGTGAGGCGATCGCCGAGGTGCTCACCGGTGCAGTCAATCCGGGCGGACGGTTGCCGGTCACCTTCCCGGCATCCGACGAGCAGCTCGTGTTCCCCACGGTGCCCAACTACGGCGACCCCTGGGGCACGCCCGCCACCATCGAGTACCTCGAGGGTTCGGATGTCGGCTACCGCCACCACGCGAAGCACGCCCACGTGCCGGCCTTCGCGTTCGGGCACGGGCTCAGCTACACGAGCTTCGCGTACGGCGACATCGCGATCTCGGCCGAGGGTGGCGAGGTGCGGGCATCCGTGACGATCACCAACACGGGGGATCGTGCGGGAGCCGAGGTGGCGCAACTGTATGCCACGAGCCGCGACGGCGAGACGCGGCAGCGGCTGCTCGACTACGAGCGCGTCGAGCTGGAGCCAGGAGCATCGGCGACCATCGAGTTGGTCGCCGACCCCCGCCTGCTGGCCGACTACGACACGGCCGCCGGAACATGGCACATCGCGGGCGGTGAGTACGGTGTGGCCGTCGGACGTTCGGCGGTCGATTTCGAGAGCGCGAGCACGGTGAGGATTGCGGATGTCCGGTTCGGCCACTGATCGGGCCCCGGTGACGGCGCCCAGCCCCATCGCGCTGCTCGCGCCCCTCGCCCTCGCGCAGTTCATCTGCAGCTTCGCGGGCGCCAACCTCAATGTGATGATCACCGACATCCAGCACGACCTCGACACCACGGTGAAGGGCGTGCAGACCGTCATCACACTGTTCCTGCTCATCATGGCGGTGCTCATGATCCCCGGCAGCAAGCTCACCGATCGCTGGGGACGCAAGCGCAGCCTCGTGGCGGGCCTCGTACTCTACGGGGTCGGTGCGCTGTTGAGCGCGGTGGCCCCCAACCTGCTCGTGCTCATCATCGGCAACTCGGTGTTCGAGGGCGTCGGAACCGCGTTGCTCATCCCACCGGTCTACATCCTTGCCACGCTGTGGTTCCGCACCGTCACGACGCGCGCCTGGGCCTTCGGCATCATCAGCGCCGCGGCCGGCGTGGGGGCCGCGGCCGGTCCGCTGCTCGGCGGTTTGATCGCCTCGGCGCTCAGCTGGCGGTTCGCGTTCGTGTTCCAGGCGATCGTCGTCGGGGTCGTGCTGCTGCTGACCATCCGCCTGAAGGATCCGCTGCCCACCGACCGCAGCAAGCCCTTCGACTACCTCGGTGCCCTGCTGTCGGCGATCGGTCTGTCAGCCCTCGTGTTCGGCCTGCTCAACCTCGGCGACAACAACACGCTCGCCGTCATCCTCGTCGGCGTCGGCGTCCTCGGGATCATCGCGTTCTTCCTCTACGTGCGCGCCTCCGAGCGCGGCGGACGCGAGCCGCTGCTGTCGACCCGGCTGTTCCGCTCGCGCGGTGCGAATCTGGCGCTCATCACCCAGAACGTGCAGTGGCTCGTGCTCAACGGCGCATCCTTCGTGGTGTCCGTGTACCTGCAGACGGTCCGCGGATACAGTCCGATCGCGACCGGCGTCGTGTTCACCGCCGCCACGGTCGGCATGCTCGTGACCTCGGTCACCGCGGAGCGGCTCGCGCGCTGGTTCAGCCAGCGCACCCTCATCATCTTCGGCTTCGCGTCGACGGTCGTGGGAATCGTGTTGGTCGTGGGGCTGGTGGCGAAGTTCGCCGACGTGTGGGCGCTCATCCCGGGACTGTTCCTGCTCGGGTTCGGCATCGGTGCGATGCTGACGCCGTCGGTGAACGTCGTGCAGTCGAGCTTCCCCGACGAGCTGCAGTCCGAGATCTCGGGGCTGTCGCGCTCGGTGTCGAACCTCGGCTCGGCACTCGGCACCGCGCTCGCGGGCACCATCCTGGTGTCCATCGTGCGTCCGGGCGACGAGGCCTACGCGATCTCGATGCTGTTCCTCGGGGTCGTCGCGATCGGCGGTCTCATCGCGGCCATCGCACTCCCGAAGAACGTGGGTCAGCCGACCGCCTGAGGCGCGCGCTGGCGAGCATCCACGACGCAGGGATCCGACCCGCCGACCGCCGACGTCGTTCGGCTCAGACCGAGCCGCCGCCCTTCCGCGAGGTGGCGAAGATCGCGATGACCCCGAGGGAGACCGCACCCACCGCGGCGAGCGTCTTGCCGTACCAGGTGTCGAGGAACTCGCGGTGCGCCGCGTGCTGCCCCGCCTGTTCCCGCACGGTCTCGGCGATGCGGTCGAAGATCTGCAGCCGCGCCTCGGCGCTGAGATCGGGCTTCTCCAGTTCGGCGATCAACGAGGCGCGCCACTGCTCGTACGCCGCATGGACCCGGTCCAGGCTCTTCTGGTTGGAGTCGACGGTGGACTCGAACACCGACTTCATGCCGTCGATGGCGCTCGTCGCGAGCGCCTTGAACTCGGGGATCTGCTCGATCACCTTCAGCTGAACCTGCTCGCTCAGCTCGGTGAAGCCCGAGAACCACTCGAGCACCTTGTCTTTCGAGAGCTCGCGGAAAGAGTTGATCTTCAGCGCCTTCTTGACCGTGTCCTCATCGGCAGCAGCCATCGCGGCCTCCCTTCGACAGGCACGAGCGTACGCGACACGGCACCTTGCGCCTCGCCGCCGCCCGTTCTCGACATCCCCCGGCCGTTCCCAGGCGTGGAGCGTAGAGTGCCCCCAAGGTCGCACGCTGTCGGCACCATCGGGCAGGGCGTGCGATCAACCGGATCGCGTTGACGAGATCCCGCGAGAGGTGCCGACCGGCAGACGTCTCGGGTAGATCGGCGGCCGTCTCGGCGTCGGCTCAGGATCGGACGCCCGCATGACGCGGTACGGGTTCGTCAGCACCTATCCCCCCACTCGTTGCGGGCTCGCGACCTTCACCGAAGCGCTCGCGTCGGCGATCCCGCGACCGCGGGATCCGGACTCCCGCGTGATCCGGGTCGACGACCTCGTGCCGACCGGACCGGCGACCCCTGGCCCGCGCACCGTCGTCGTCGGCGGCCTGCGACCCGGCCGCCCCGACGAGCGCGCCGCCGCCGCCGAAGCGCTCGACGCCTGCGACGTCGTGATCCTGCAGCACGAGTTCGGCATCTACGGCGGCCGTGACGGCGACGAGGTGCTCGACCTGTTGGCGCGGATCGCGGTTCCGACGATCGTGGTGCTGCACACGGTCCGGGAAGTGCCGACCGCGCATCAGCGCTGGCTCATCGAACGGATCGCCGCGCACAGCTCCGCGGTCGTCGTCATGACCCGGATGGCCGAACGGGTGCTGTCTCGTTCGTACGATGTGGACGGGGCGAAGGTCCACGTGATCCCGCACGGGGTCGCCGACATGGTCCGCACGAGTTCGGCGGCGCCCGGCGCTCGCCCGCGGATACTGACCTGGGGGCTGCTCGGGCCCGGCAAGGGCATCGAATGGGGCATCCGCGCTCTCGCCGAACTGACCGAACCCGGCATCCGACCGGTGTACGACGTGAGCGGTCAGACCCACCCGAAGGTGCTCGCGGAGTCCGGCGAGGCGTACCGCGACTCGCTCGGCGCGCTGGCCCGCCAGCTCGGCGTGGAGGCCGATGTCGTGATCGACGGACGCTACCGCGATCGCGACGAGCTCGCGGAACTCGTCGCGGGCGCCGCGATCGTGCTGCTGCCGTACACCTCCCGAGAGCAGAGCACCTCGGGCGTGCTCGCGGAAGCGGTCGCCGCGGGCCGACCGGTGATCTCGACGCGCTTCCCGCACGCCGTCGAACTGCTCTCCGGGGGCGCGGGCGTGCTCGTCGCGCACGAGAACCCTCAGGAGATCGCGGCCGCCGTGCGCACCATCCTGGGCCGCCGCAACATCGCCGAACGGATGACCACCGCAGCCCTCGAGAGCTCCCAGACGACCGGCTGGGATGCCGTCGCCGAGGACTACCAGGCGCTCGGCACCGAACTGCTCCGGGCGGCAGCCGCATGAGCGGCGTCATCGCACCCCCGCACGCGCCCGGCTACCGGCATCTGCTGCGACTCACCACGAGCCGGGGCCTCTTCGAGCACGCCGACCGCGACGTGCCGCGCATCGAACACGGCTACTGCGTCGACGACGTCGCACGGGCGCTCATCGTCGTGGTGCGCGAGACCCGCGACCTTGCCCCGCTCGCCCCGCTCACCGACGCCTACCTGTCGTTCGTGGAGTCCTCCGTGGCCTCCGACGGCGCGGTGCACAACCGGATGGACAGTGCCGGCAGGTGGACCGACGAGCCGTCGATCGGGGACTGGTGGGGGCGCGCCGTCATGGCGCTCGGCTACACGGCCACCCACGCGCGGGAACCGTTCCTCCGCACACGAGCCGCTTTCGCGTTCCTCCGTGCCGCGGTTCGCCGTTCGCCGGATGAGCGGGCGTCGGCGTTCGCGGCGATCGGCGCGGCCGAACTGCTGCGGTCCCACCCGGATGCGGACGGCGCACGCCGTCTGCTCGTCGATTGCCTCGCGGTGATCCCTCGGGCGCCATGGGGGCCATGGAACTGGCCGGAGCCGCGGCTCCGATACGCCAACGCGACACTCTGCGAAGCGCTCATCGCGGGCGGGGACGCCCTGCGCCGCCCCGAGCTCACCCAGCGCGGGCTCGAACTGCTGGCCTTCCTGCTGGAGCTCGAGACCGCCGGATCAGGCGTGCTCTCGGTGACCGGTTCGGCGGGGCGGGCGCCGAGCGAGGCCGGTCCCCTCTGGGATCAGCAGGCCATCGAGCCGGCCGCGCTCGCCGACGCCTGCGCGCGAGCGTACGAGGTCACGGCAGACCCGCGGTGGCGTGACGGCGTGCGGCAGGCCTGGGGCTGGTTCCTCGGCGAGAACGATCAGGGCATCCTCATGTACGACCCGGCGACGGGTGCCGGATTCGACGGCCTGGAGGCGACGGGACGCAACGAGAACCGGGGAGCGGAGTCCACCCTCGCCGTGCTGGGAACCTGGCAGCGGGCCCAGGGCGTGGGGATCGGGGGGGGCCGGATGAGCCTCGAGGTGCGCGACGCCGAGGTCGAGCTGCGGGCGGATCCGGCCCGGGTCGTGGTGGATCTGTTCCTGCCGGGCGAGAGCACCCCGGGCGCGACCTCGCGCACCGAGCAGGTGGTCGCACGCGTGCTGTCGCTGCCGCGCGAGGCGCTCGACGCCGAGGTGGTGCGCCTCGGCCAGAGCTTCGGACGGCGGATCGCACGGCTTCCGGAACGGGCGAGGGCGAACGCCGAGAAGGTTCTTCCGCTTCCGACCAGCCTCGACGCGGCGCAACTGCTCGTGCTGGGCGCGACCTTCATGGCCGAGTACGCGGTCGAGGGCGCGGCGGTGTGCAACCCGAGCGTCGTGGTGGCGCCGGATCAACAGGGCCTCGGTGCCGGGCGGCTCCGGGTGCTGCGGTCGTTGCGATCGATCGGCGACGCATCCTGGGGCCTCGACGAACTGCAGCGCGCTCTCGAACACGACGGGCCGTTGACCGAGGTCGCGCAGTCGGTGCTGCAGAAGCTCTCGCCGCGACCCGACGCCATCGAGGTCGAGGCTGCGATCGCCGCACTCGCGAGCGAGTTCTTCCAGCACTACGACTCCGCCTCGCGGGTGGAGGCGATCCGCCGGGCGGTGCGGTCCGTGTACGACGCGGTCTTCGCCGCCGACACCGCGCTCAGCCGGCGCGTGCTGCTGCCGGTGTCCGCCGACGAGCGCCACGGGATGGAGGACGTGCGTTTCGTGCGCTTCGTCGACGATGACGGCACCGTCGACTACCGCGCCAGCTACACCGCCTACAACGGGCACGCGATCTCCTCCCGCCTGATCACGACCCTCGACTTCGTCCGCTTCTCGATCCGGCGCCTGACCGGCGCGCCCGCGCGGACGAAGGGGATGGCGTTCTTCCCGCGGAGGGTCGACGGCAGGCTCCTCGCCCTCACCCGGAGCGACGGCGAATCGGTGTCGCTCGCGACCTCCGACGACGGCACGCACTGGAACGACGAAGGGCTCGTCCACGTGCCCTCCGAGCCGTGGGAGATCGTGCAGAGCGGCAACTGCGGTTCGCCGATCGAGACCGGACGCGGCTGGCTCACCCTGATCCACGGGGTCGGACCGGTGCGTCGCTACAGCATCGGCGCGCTGCTGCTCGACCTCGACGACCCGTCCCAGGTGATCGGCCGGCTCGTCGCGCCGCTGCTCGAGCCCCCCGGTTCGGGCCACGACGGCTATGTGCCGAATGTCGTCTACACCTGCGGCGCCGTGCTGCAGGAGGGCACACTGTGGATCCCGTACGGCGTCGGCGACGACCACATCCGCGTCGCCTCGGTGCGCGTCGATGAGCTGCTCGACGCGATGGTCCCCGTGCCGCACTGAGCCACCACCGACCGCCCGGCCGCGGTGGACGCGACCGAGGCCGACGTCGTCAGCGCCAGCCGAGCCCCGGCGCGACGTGCGTGAGGATCGCCTCGAGCGCGTGGGCGTTGTAGTCAACCCCCAGCTGACTCGGGATGGTGAGCAGCAGGGTGTCGGCGGCCTGGATCGCCTCGTCCTCCTTCAGCTCCTCGATCAGCTGGTCGGGGGAGCCCGCGTAGGAGCGGCCGAAGATGGCGGAGCCGGTGCCGGGGATCTTGCCGATCTGGTCCTCACTGCCCCGATCGCGGCCGAACAGCTTCCAGTCGGTCTCGTCGACGAGCGCGAAGATCGACCGGGAGACGGAGACGCGCGGCTCGCGCGCGTGCCCCAGCTCCTTCCATTTCGCCCGGTACGCCTCGATCTGCTTGCGCTGCTGCACATGGAACGGCTCGTCCGATTCGTGCATGACGAGCGTCGACGACTGCAGGTTCACGCCCAGCTCGGCCGCCCATTCGGCCGTCTTCCGGTTGCCGGCGCCCCACCAGATGCGGTCGATGAGCCCTGGCGACTGCGGCTCGATGCCGAGCGGCCCCGGGTAGGGGTTGGGGAACATGGGATGCGGGTTCGGTTCCGCGAACCGGCCGCCCTGGATCACCTTGAGGAACACCTCGAAGTTGTCGCGGGCCAGCTGCGCGCCATCCGGATCGTCGTCGGCCGGCTGGTAGCCGAAGTAGCGGAAGCCGTCGATCACTTGCTCGGGTGAGCCGCGCGAGATGCCCAGCTGCAGGCGTCCCCCGCTGATGAGATCCGCGACGGCCGCCTCCTCGGCGGAGTACAGCGGGTTCTCGTACCGGAAGTCGATGACGCCGGTGCCGATCTCGATCCTCGAGGTGCGTGCGGCGATCGCGGCGAGCAGCGGGTACGGGGCGCCGTGCTGGCGGGCGAAGTGATGCACGCGGAAGTAGGCGCCGTCGACGCCGATCTCCTCGGCGGCCTCGGCGAGCTCGATCGCCTGGATGAGCGTGTCGGCGCCGGTCTTCGCCTGCGAGTAGGGGGCGTTCGACCAGTGCCCGAACGAGAGATAGCCGATGGATTTCATCGCATCACACGCTACTCGCGGCCCGCCGTCGGCGCTGCGGGAACCCGCGGCCGAGCAGCTGACGGGCGGGGGCGTCGCCGTCGCGCGGCGTCATCCGTTGTCGCATCCCGACCAACTCCGCAACAGCGGTTCCCCCGGCAGGCGTCGGCGCCTAGCCTCACCGCATGACAATCACTCTCGATGACGACTCGGCGCGCATCGCCGAGTTGCGTCTGGTCGCCGCCCGCTCCGAGTTCCGCGATGCCCGCGAGGTGCACGAACGCGCACGCGAGCAGTTGTTCGAGGCGGATCGCGAATACCGCCGCGTGGTGGACGCGGTCCGCCCGCCGCTGCAGCACCATCCCGAGCGCTTGCATTGAGGCGGAGGCGGAGCTGCCGCGTGGCGGCGTCCGCCCCGGTGATCGAGTAGCCGCGAAGCGGCGTATCGAGATCCCCCCATGCGCCAAGATGGATCATGGCCTGGACGATGCCCGCCGAGACCGCCCCGCACGAGCGCACCTGGATGGCGTTTCCCCGCGCGGGAACCACGCTCGGCGACACCGTGGCCGAGCGTGAGGAGTGCTACGCGGCCTGGTCGGCGGTGGCGCGCGCGGTGGCCGAGTTCGAGCCGGTGACGATGCTCGTCGACCCGAGCGAGACGGCGAACGCGCACGGGCGGCTGGGCGCATCCGTCACCCTCGTGGAGGCGGAGGTGGACGAGTTCTGGATGCGCGACCACGGTCCCACCTTCGTGCGCGACCCCGAGCGTCCCGGCGTGCTCGGCGCGGTCGGCTGGGTGTTCAACGGCTGGGGCGACCGCGGCTGGTCGGAGTGGAGGCTGTCGGCACGGCATGGGCGCCTGATCGCGGCGGAGGCGGGCGCCGAGTTCGTGGAGTCGGCGCTCGTGAACGAGGGCGGCGGCATCCACGTGGACGGTGAGGGCACGGTTCTCGTCACCGAGACCGTGCAACTCGACGAGCGCCGCAACCCCGGCCTCACCCGCGCCGAGGTGGAGGCGGAGCTCGCCCGCACCCTCGGCACGAGGCGCGCCATCTGGCTGCCGCGCGGTCTCACCCGCGACTACGACGATTTCGGCACCAACGGGCATGTCGACATCGTCGCCACCATCCCCTCGCCCGGGCGGTTGCTGCTGCATAGCCAGCGCGATCCGGGGCACCCCGACCACGCCGTGACCGCGGGGCTGCGCGCGCAGCTCGCGGGCGAGACGGATGCCGCCGGTCGCGCGTTCGAGATCGTCGAGCTGCCCGCGCCGGCCGCTCTCCGCGACCACGAGGGTTTCGTCGACTGGAGCTACGTGAACCACCTCGTGGTGAACGGCGGCGTGATCGCCTGCGGTTTCGGCGAGGAGCGGGCGGATGCCGACGCCCGCGCGATCCTCGCCGACGCCTACCCGGGCCGCCGCGTGGAGACCGTGGATGCGCGGCCGATCTTCGCGCGCGGCGGCGGCATCCACTGCATCACCCAGCAGCAGCCGGCGGTGGCCCCCTCCGCTGGTCGAGTAGCCGCCGAGGGTGCTCCCTCCGCTGGTCGAGGAGCCGCCGAGGGTGCTCCTCCCGCTGGTCGAGTAGCCGCCGAAGGCGGCGTATCGAGACCCCCGAGCGCGACATGACTCCTGCCGTTCCTGATCCGAACTCCGACGCAGGAGGCGCTTCGCCTGCACGGTGCAGGCGAAGCCCAGCCTGCGTCGGAGTGTGCGCGGAGAGCTGGCGAGCCGCATGAGCTTCGACGTGGTGGAGGCTCCGATCGCGCGCCTGCGCGCGGCCCTGGACAGCGGCGAGACCACCGCGGTCGAGCTCGTGCAGGCCTACCTCGCTCGTATCGCCGCTTACGACGGCGAGCTCAACGCCGTCGTGGTGCACAACGCTGCAGCGTTGAGCGAGGCCCGGGAGTCGGATGCGCGGCGGGCGGCGGGGGAGAGCCGCGGCCCGCTCGACGGCATCCCGTACACCGCGAAAGACAGCTACCTCGTGCGCGGCCTCACCGCCGCGGCCGGCAGCCCCGCGTTCGCGGAGCTGGTCGCGCAGCGGGACGCCTTCACGATCGAGCGGTTGCGCGCTGCCGGTGCGATCTGCCTGGGCCTCACCAACATGCCCCCGATGGCGAACGGCGGCATGCAGCGCGGTCTGTACGGGCGTGCCGAGAGCCCCTACAACCGCGACTTCCTCGCGGCGCCGTTCCTCTCGGGTTCCTCCAACGGCTCCGGCACCGCGACCGCCGCGAGCTTCGCCGCCTTCGGCCTGGGCGAGGAGACCTGGTCGAGCGGCCGCGGCCCGGCATCCAACTCGGGCCTCGTCGCCTACACGCCGTCGCGCGGGGTGATCTCCACGCGCGGCAACTGGCCGCTCGTTCCCACCATGGATGTCGTGGTGCCGCACACCCGCACGGTGGCCGACCTGCTGGAGGTGCTCGACGTGATCGTCGCCGACGACGCCGAGAGCCGGGGCGACTTCTGGCGCGTGCAACCCTGGGTGAGCATCCCGCGGGCGTCCGAGGTGCGCCCGGTGTCGTATCCGGCGCTGCTGCCCGATGACCGCGCGGATGCCGTGCTGGAGCTGGCCGGGCGGCGCATCGGCGTGCCGCGCATGTTTCTCGGCACCGATCCGGATGCCGGCGCCGGTGAGTCGCTCGGCGGGCCGCTCGGGCAGCGCATCGAGCCGCGGGACTCGGTGCTCGCCCTCTGGGAGCAGGCGCGCCGCGACCTGGAGGAGGCGGGCGCGACCGTCGTCGAGGTCGACTTCCCGGTGGTGTCGAACTACGAGGGCGACCGCGCCGGTGCCCCCACGATCGCCACCCGCGGCTTCGTGAGTCCCGAGTATCTGGCGCGCGAGCTGCTCGATCTTTCCGCCTGGGCGTGGGACGACTTCCTGCGCGCGAACGGCGATCCGGCGTTTCCGAGCCTCGCGGGGGTCGACGGTGCGCGCATCTTCCCGCACCCGGAGGGCGCGCTGCCCGACCGGCCCACCGGATCCGACGACGACATCGCCGCCTACCCCGAGTGGGTGCGGCGGCATCCGGGGGCCGGTTTCGACGACATGCCCGAGCTCGAAGCGGGGCTGCGGGGTCTCGAGCACACCCGCCGCGTCGACCTGGAGCAGTGGATGGACGCGCACCGCCTCGACGTGGTCGTGTTCCCGGCGGTGGCGGATGTCGGACCGGCCGACGCGGATGTGAACCCGGCGTCCGCGGACCTCGCCTGGCGCAATGGCGTGTGGGTGGCGAACGGGAATCTCGCCATCCGGCACCTGGGCATCCCCACCGTGACGGTGCCGATGGGGCTCATGGCCGACATCGGGATGCCGGTAGGGCTCACCTTCGCCGGTCGCGCCTACTCCGACACGGCGCTACTGCGCTTCGCGGCCGCCTTCGAGGCCCTCGCCCCGCGTCGCGTCCCGCCGTCCATGTAGCTGATCGGGGAGCGCCCGCGACGCGGACGCGTCCCGAGATCACCACCGCAGTCAGGTCTGCCACAATCGACACGATGCCCGCCCTGCCCGAGCCCGAGCTGCCGCTCGACCCCGACCTCGAGGTCGACACCACCCCCGCGGGCACCCCGCGCCCCGTGCACCTGCGTCCCGCGTTCCTCGGGATCGTGTTCGTGGGCGGCGTGTTCGGCACGGCCGCGCGTGAGGGGCTCATGCTCGTGGTGCCGACGGTTGCAGGCATCCCGTGGGCGATCTTCCTTGCGAACCTGCTGGGCGCGTTCCTGCTGGGCGTGCTGCTGGAGGCGCTCGCCCGTCGCGGTGGCGACCACGGCGTCCGGCGCACGCTGCGGCTGCTGCTCGGCACCGGGTTCATGGGCGGCTTCACCACCTACAGTGCTCTCGCGACGGATGCCGCGCTGCTGTTCGGCGAGCAGTCGCCCGGCACCGGCATCGCGTACGGACTGGGCACGGTGGTGTTCGGCGTGGCGGCGACCACCTTCGGCATCACGGTGGGCTCCTTCGTGCGGCGCCGCCACGCGGGGGTGGCGCTGTGACGCCGCTCGTGTTCGCGGTGGTCGCGCTCGCCGGCGGGGTGGGCGCGGTGGCGCGGTTCGCGCTCGACGGTTTCATCAGTTCGCGGTTCGCCGGGAGTCTGCCGCTCGGCACGATCGCCATCAACCTGAGCGGATCGCTCGTGCTGGGTCTGCTCGCCGGGTTCGGTGCGGGTGCGCTGCCGCACGAGTGGATGCTCGTGCTGGGCACGGGGTTCGTGGGCGGCTACACGACGTTCTCGACGGCGAGCTTCCAGACCGTGCACCTGCTGCAGGAGCGCAAGTGGATCGCGGCCCTGCTCAACGGTCTCATCCAGTTGGTGGCGGCGACGGCGCTCGCGGCGTTCGGCGTCTGGCTCGGCGCGCTTCTGGTCTGAGCCGCAGCCGAGGTGGTCGGGGAGCGCCGCCGGACCGCCCCCCGCAGCACAATGGACTCATGCCAGCCGTCGATGTCGCCGCCCTCGCCCTGAACGTCGCCGTGCCCGCCGAGCTCCAGTGGACCGACACCCGCCGCGGCGAGGAGTTCGTGCTGCAGTCGATCACCGTGCGCCTGCTGCCCGACGGCTCGCTCGCGGCGAAGGCCTACGGCCGACCGGTGGCCGGCGGTCGCGGCGGCTACGTCTCGTTCGCCGTGCCGGATCGCCCCGAGCTGCGTGCGCTCATCGAGGCGGCGGCCGACCGGGCAGCGGTGCGCTGGGCGGGGCACACCGGGCTCGGGTGAGCTGACGCCACGGGCGGTCAGGGGCGCAGACGTGAGCTGTCAGTTGGCGGATCCGGGTCGTCGCCTGCTCGGGGGCCTCACTCTGGCGCGCGGAAGGCGCCGCAGTGCGCCGCTACTCCGGCGAGAGCACCGTGATCCCGAGCAGGCGTGCGGCGTCGTTCAGCCGCTCGTCGTAGCTGATGATCGCCTCGAGCTGCTCCTCCAGCCGCAGCGCGCTGGCGAGGTGCAGGGCGTCGAGAGTGCGAAGCGCTGCAGGCTCGAGCCGGGCGGCTTCGTCGTAGCCGACGGATGGCATCCCGAGCAGGTGCAGAGTGCCCAGAACCTCGCGCGCGCGCTCCAGCAGGTCGGGCGCCGTCCGGCGGACCGCTCGTTGAAGCTCGGCGCGGGCGAGAAGGCTGGTGGCGAGGTGGTCATGACGCTGTTCCACCCAGGCGATGAGGGCATCCGTCTCGGCTTCGGCAACGACCAGCTTGACGAGCGCCGAGGTGTCGAGGTAGCTGAACACTCAGTACCGTTCCTCGTCGCGCTGCTCGCGGAGGCTCGCGCTGAGGTCGGGCCCCGCTGCGGGCGCCGACAGCGTGCGGATGTCGCGCGCGGGAGCGGATGCTGTGCCGTCGGCGAGCATCCGCTCGATCGGGGTGGCGGGCAGCGGTACGAGCTGCGCGACGGCCCGGCCGCGATCCGTGATCACGAGCGACTCCCCGGCGGCGACTCGTGCGACCACCGCCGATGCGTTCTGCTTGAGCGCTCGGATGCCGATCTGCTCCATGTGCTACAAGGTAGCACTTGCTGGCATCGGGATGTCATGCACCCAGGTTGGCCGCATCCTGCGCTCGGTCGGTTCGCCGTCGGACGAGCCGTGGAGAACCCGGCCCGGCTCAGGCGGTGAAGAACCCCCGCAACCGCTCCCGGAGCCCCGCATCCACGACGTACACGTACGTGCCGCGGATGCCGCGGGTCAGCAGCACCGTGTACACGTTGACGATGTACCGCAGCAGGTCGTCGTCGCTGTAGACCTTGCCGAGCGTCTTGTTGTTCTCCTTGCCCTTCACGTCGCGGTAGTCGTCCCGCGACGCGACGATGCGGCCCGCCGCGGCATCCCACCGGAGGTCGGGTCCGATGATGACGCCCGCGTAGTTGAGGTCGTAGCCCTGCACGGTGTGGATCGAGCCGACCTCGTCGAGCGAGCCGGGGGAGTTGATCCAGTCCTTCGCGGTGCTGTTCCAGCGCAGGCGTCGGCCGTCGAGCTCGATGTCGTGGGTGTCCGGATGCTTCTTCGAGCGCCAGTCCCAGGCGAAGCCGGCCACCAGCCGCGCGAGCCCGTGCTCGGCGTCGCGCTCGCGGATCGCATCCTCCATCGCCCCGAGGTCGTCGAAGAAGCGGAGGTCGTAGTCGCCGAGCTCGATGGGAGCGGCGGCCTCGCCACGCAGCACCGACCGCACGAACTCCACGTAGTCCTCGCCGGCGCGCACCCGCAGCTGCGACCTCAGCGGATACAGCCGGTGCGCGGAGCGCGCCGCATCCGTGATGCGCGCCGTGGCCTCCGCCGACAGGTCCGCCGGCCGCACGCTCTGGTCCGCGTCGAGCAGCAGGATGCGGTGGTCGCTCTGCGCGGTGATCCAGTCGAGCTGGGTGCGGGTGGCGTCGTCGGCGCCGAACAGCTTCACGTTGATGTCGCGGAAGTCCTTGTTGAGCACCCCGGACGCCTGGTTCGCCCGCTGGTTGAGCCGGTGCGTCTCGTCGACGAGCAGCAGGTCGAAGCGCTCGGCGGCTTTGCCCACCTGGAACGGGGTGAGCACCATCGACGGCGACAGCTTCGGCGTCTTGCGGAACACCCGCTGGATGGTCTGCCGCAACGACTGCTGCGGCACGACGAGCCCCATCCGAAAGCCCTGCAGCAGCTCGCGATGCTCGGGCACGAAGTATTCGGCGAAGCGCGAGTCGCGCTCGATGCCGTCGTCGTCGCGGTAGTCGCGGATGTCGGCGAGCAGCTTCATGAGGAAGATCGCCATGATCGTCTTGCCCGTGCCGGGGCGACCCTGGATGACGCTCGTGCTCGCGGTGCCGGTGGCGGCGAGATCCTCGAACAGCCCGTCGAGGATGTCTTCGACGGCGATCGCCTGGTCCGGGCTGAGCGACTTGAAGGGCGAGTACTTGAACAGCTCGCTGTTCTCGATCTCGGGGATGCTGCGCTCGAACAGCCCCTCGGCGCGCAGCTGCTCGAAGACGTCGCGGAACGACTCCCGGTACACCTCGCGGTCGTAGTAGGCGGCGTCCACGATGCCCTCGTTGCCGTTGAGCACGAGATAGCGCCCGTCGCCGGCGAACCAGCGGATGAGGTGCGACTCGAGGTCGAGGCACACCGACTTGTTGAAGGTGTCGTCGAGCACGACGCGCACGGATGCGAGACCCTGCTTGGTGGTCGCGCCGAGGTGCTGCTTCATCCGGCTGGCGGCGTTGACGGTCTCGCCGACGTAGACCCGGCCGCGCGCGCCGCCGGCGCCGTCGATCACGTAGACGACGGGCCAGTTCGCGTGGCGCGGGTCTCGGCGGCCCCACTCTCGCGCCGCTCGCGCGGTGAACGCGAACCGTTCGAGGCTAGAGGGCGTCATACTTCGTGCTCCGGCCTTTCGCCTTCTCGACGGGATACTTGGCGCGGGTCTTCTCGAGCTTGCGCAGCACGAGCTCATCGGGATCCTCACCCAGCTTGTCGGCCAGCAGCAGGCAGTAGGTGAGCACGTCGGCGAGCTCGTCCTTGACCCGCTCCGGATCGGCGTCAGCGCTCCATTGGAAGCACTCGAGCAGCTCGCCCGCCTCGATCGAGATGCTCTTCGCGAGGTTCTCGGGGGAGTGGAACTGCGCCCAGTCGCGCTCGGCGACGAAGGTGCGGAGGGCGTCGCGGGTGTGCTCGGCGGTCACGGGATCACCGTAGCGCGACTGCTTCGAAGGGTTGCGGATCCGCGGCCTGCTGAGACGTTGCGTCAAGGGGTCGCAGGTTCAAATCTCCGCGCTTGCGGTACCTGCCTACGCCGAGAGCAGGCCTCGGGCGCCGCCGCGCCCGCTCCCTCAGCGGGGCAGCAGCGCACCAAGAACGGCGGAGGCCGCCCATCCGAGAAGCGTCAACGCGATTGGCAGGAAGAGCAGGCCCAGGCAACCGCTGAGGATCACGGCGGCGACGCGACTGCTCGCGCCGGGCTGTATTGCCGGTTTGGGCGTTCTCGGCCGCTGCGATCGACGGGCGGTGGGGGTAGCCGCACGCACAGGGTAGTCAGGGTTGAGCGAAGGGCCGAGCGCCTCATTTAGTGCGTCGAATTCGCGCACAAGGTGAGCTCCCGGAGCGCTCGGGCGAAGTGTCTTCTGCCAGGTAGACGATTTCCGCGCCACCTCGGCTATTCGGGTCACCTGTGCGTCGTTCAGCTGGCGTTCGCCGCAGATGACGGTGAGCAGTTGCTCTGCGGGAACCACCTCGATGGGCACGCCGTCGATCTCGTTGGGCGCGGTCTGCCGGAATGTCGAAGCGTCCACGAACGCGATCACCGACAGCACCGGTACCGCGAATCCGGCAGCTGCGGAGAGCTTCGCCTCCACCCGACCGGCTTCGCCAGCTGAGCTGTGGAGGTATCGCTTCCCCACGCCGTTGACGTGCAAGCCGTGCCCGGCCGTCCAGATGGATGCGCCGGGGTGGTACTTGGTGTTGATGGTGAACACGCCACTCGGCCCGATCACGAGGTGGTCGACGTCGGCGCCCTGCGCGCCGAGGGGAACGGAATGCAGCACCGTGTATTCCGGCCCGAGGTAGCTGAGGATTCCGGCGACCGCCCGCTCGCCCAGCACGCCCCAATACCAGCCGCGCGAGTCGTCGTCGATGACGACTTCACCGGATTCCTCATCGAGACGGATTCGTCCCGCGTCCCACTCGGTCAGCAGCTTGACGATCAGAGCGTGGCCCGGTGCATGATCCGCGAGATCTCGGATGACGTAACCCGCTTCGCGCACGTATGCAGCATGGTTGCCCGTTGGATGAGTCGACAGACCCTCATTCGGGTGTGAGCCGGTGGGTTCGCCCCGCTGGGCGCCGTTGATTCATCGCCGCGCCTCGATCGGGGGACTGAAGCCGGGCGACCATGTGCGACAGGATGCGGTGGAGCAACGAGGGGGACACGTGGCACAAGACCCGAACGCGGGCACCGCGGGTGGATCGGCGCAGCGCGAATACGAGCGGCGGCGTGCGAAGGATGAGGCCCGCATCCGCGACACCTGGGGCCAGGGGCGCATCGGGAGCATCGCCGTCGCGCTCACGCCGGAGCGTCAGAGCACGACGGCGTGGCGGGGCGGCGCAAACGGGGAGAAGGAGGTGGGTGCCGCCCTCGACTATCTCGCCGGCGAGAGCATCAAGGTGCTCCACGACCGCCGCATCCCGCGTAGCAAGGCGAACATCGACCACATCGCGATCACACCGCAGGGGGTGTGGGTGGTCGACGCGAAGCGCTACAAGAACCAGCGCCCCGCGCTGCGCGTCGACGGCGGCATCTTCCGTCCGCGCACCGAGCTGCTGGTCGTCGGCGGGCGCGACAAGACGTCGCTCATCGAGAGCATGTATAAGCAGGTCGAACGGGTTCGGGATGTCGTGGGCGAGGTGCCGGTGCGCGGCGTGCTGTGCTTCGTGGATGCGGACTGGCCGTTGTTCGGTGGCGATTTCGTGATCCGCGGCGTCGAGGTGCTGTGGCCTCGCCTGCTGCAGAAGCGAGTGGGGGCCGCGGGGGATACCGTGTGCGACGTCGCGGAGACCGCTGCGACGATCGCGGGCGTGTTCGGGCCGGCGCTGAGGTAGCACCGGGCCGGCTTCGCCGATCCGGACGATGAACTGGCCGCCCGCGGCCGCCGCATCCGCTCGAGCTTCGCGCGGCCCTGCTCGCGGGCGAGTGGGTCACGAGCGCGGCGCGGCTACAACCGCCTGCGCGACAGCTCGAGCTCGGCGCTCCGCGCGGCGATCATCCCGACAAGCTCCTCGAGGGAGACCGCGTGCCCCGTCTCGGGATTGCAGAACGCGATCGGAGGGTATTCGCGAAGCGGGCCGAGCCGAGCATCCCAGTAGGGGCGATCGAAGACTTTCGTGCCCGAGGCCCCCGCCGAGAGCCCGAGCAGGGTCCACCATCCTTCGTGCGAGGCGCCCATGTGGCTCACCCCTCTCCGGGGCTGCGCCCCATCGACCTTGCGCCGGCCGGTCGGCGGGCGCCCGTTCTTCCCCTGGGGCACCCGGGAGTCGATGGACTCGGGTTGCCGCGCGACCGGCCAGGTACCGACAGTCGCGACTCGTGAACGTGATACCCACCGTAGTGAGGGCGGGCGACATCGGCGTGGGCGGTGGTCTCGAGACGCGTCGCCCCTGCAGGGCGGCGCTCCTCGACCACCTGCGGGAAGGCGGGCGGCGCTCCTCGACCACCTGAGCAGCCCGAACCCGGCGGCTACAGCTCCAGGAAGTCGCGGATCCACGCCCGAGCCGCGAGCAGCGTCTCGGCATCCGCTCGCCCCGCGTGGCCGACGATGCGGTCGCGGGAGACCGTGCGCACCTGCTCGGTCATCGCCCACGATCTCGACGGCAACCCGCCGCCGGCGACCGGCACGTGGTTCGGCCAGCCGCGGTCGACGCTCGTCAGGGGCACCACGATCGCGAGCGCGTCCACCTGCTGCAGATAGTCGGCGCCGGCGACGACGAGCGCCGGGCGGCGCCCCGCCTGCTCACGGCCGACGGCGGCATCGGGGGCCACCCACACGAGGTCGCCGGGGGAGAGCTCAGGCATCCACCGCATCCCACGCCGCGGACTCGTCGCGATAGCTCTGCATCAGCTCAGGCGGCGTGCTGCGGATGGCGAACCCGAGCGCCTCGAAACGGCGGCGGCGGTCGTCGAGCTCGGCGAGGCGGGCGAGGTGCTCGCCGAGCGTGAGGTTGGCCGCGGATGCCTGCGATTTGAGGCGATCGCGGAGCTCGGTGGAGACCTTGATGGTCGTGGGCATGCTCGGAGCATACCGAGAGTATGACATCCCATCAATACATAAATTAATGAAGAAAGCCCTTGACATCGGATGTTTCCCTCCGCCAGGGTGAGTTCCGATTCTTTCGAGCAAAGGGGCCTGATGAATCTCACGCGATCCTCGTCGTCCGCGCGCGGGCGTCTCGCATTGGCGATGACGCTCAGCTTCCTCCTCGCTCTCGGGCTTCTGATCCCGGGATCCGTGCCGGCGGCGAACGCCGCAACAGGTCGCGAGCTGCACGTCGCCACCACGGGCGCCGACAGCAACCCCGGCACCGCCTCCCAGCCGTACCGCACCATCAACAAGGCCGCGCAGGAGGCGCAGGCGGGCGACCGCGTGGTCGTGCACGCGGGCCTCTACCGCGAGACCGTCAAGCCCGCCCGCGGCGGCACCGACGAGAACAACCGCATCACCTACACGAGCGCCGGCGACGGCGAGGTCGTGATCAAGGGATCCGACGAGATCAACACCTGGGCCCCGTACAACGGCAACACCTGGCGGGTCGTGCTGCCCAATAGCTACTTCGGCAGCTACAACCCCTACGCCACCGGCCAGCCGCAGGGCGGCGGCGGAGGCACCTTCCCCGGCTACAACGCGGGCGACGTCTACCTGAACGAGCAGGCCTACTACGAGAAGGCCACCCTCGCCGCCGTGCAGTCATCCGCGGGCAGCTGGTACTCCGAAGTCGCGGGCGGCAACACCACCATCTACGCCAACTTCGACGGCAACAACCCCAACGACAAGCTCGCCGAGATCAACGTGCGCCGCCAGGTGATCGCCCCGGACGTGTGGGGGCTCGGCTACATCACCATCCACGGCTTCACCGTGAAGCACGCAGCCGGCACCTACTCCGACTTCCCGAGCAACCCGCCCCGCCAGCAGGCCGGCGCCATCAGCGTCTCGGGCGGCCTCAAGTGGATCATCGAGAACAACATCGTCGTCAACGCGCGCACCATCTGCATCGACATCGGTCTCGGCAGCGACGAATGGGCCGGCAACCGTCCCGGCAACGTGCGCACCAACTTCCACAACACGAGCGCCTACGGCTCGCACATCGTGCGCAACAACTACCTCGGCAAGTGCGGCCAGTCCGGCGTCGCCGGCGTCTTCTCCTGGCACTCGCAGATCCTCTACAACATGATCGAGGACACCAACTACCGCAACGAGTTCAGCGGCGCCGAGACCGCCCCCATCAAGGTCCACTACATGAACGAGGGCCTCATCAAGGGCAACTACATCAAGAACTCGCAGGGCGGCAACTCGGCCGGCATTTGGACCGACTGGGGCAACCAGAACACCCGCGTCACCGGCAACATCGTGGTCAACACCCCCTGGGGCTACTACGCCGAGGCGGTGCACGGGCCGATCCTCGTCGACAACAACATCTTCATCGGCAACCGCGACATCCGGATGCTGGATGCCACGGGCATCGTCTACGCGCAGAACCTCTTCCTCGACAACGGCAACATCAACGTCGACGGCGGCGGGCGCGACGCCTACTACTTCCAGCCGGGCACCATGAACGAGACCACCAAGCTCACGAGCCCGCAGACCTTCCACTGGTTCAACAACCTCGTGCAGGGATCCACCCTGCCGAACAACGCCACCGGCAAGACCCAGATCAAGGAGGGCAACGCCACGGGCGTCATCTCGGGCGTCAGCTACACCTCCACCAACACGAGCATGACGCTCGACTTCACGCTCAACGCCTCGGGCATCACGGGCCTCACCCCGGTCACCCAGTCGCGCGTCGGCACCATCCCGAACGCCAACCAGAGCATCCCGGCGGATGTGAACACCGACTTCTTCGGCCGACCCGTGGTCGCGGGTGCGGTCAAGGCCGGCCCGTTCGCCGACGTGAAGAACGGCGCCAACCACTACGTGCTGTGGCCGCCGGCCGGGCAGACCATCCCCACCCCGCCCGCCCCGCCGAGCGACGTGCCGGTGAACCTGGCGCTCAAGGCGGGCGTGCAGGCCACTGCCTCCTACCAGAGCGGCAGCTACGCGCCCCAGAACGCGATCGACGGCAACGGCTCCACGCGCTGGTCGAGCGACGGCAGCGGCGACAACAACGCCTGGCTGCAGGTGGATCTCGGCGCCCGCTACACGATCACGAACGTGGGCCTGCAGTGGGAGGCCGCCTACGGTCGCGGCTACAAGATCCAGGTGTCCGACAACGGCCAGAGCTGGCAGGACGCCTACTCCACCACCACCGGCGCCGGCGGCACCGAGACGGTGAGCGTGCGCAAGGACGCCCGCTACGTGCGGATGCAGGGGGTCACCCCCGCCACCGCGTGGGGCTACTCGCTCTACGAGTTCCAGGTGTTCGGCACCCCGATCGCACCCGTCGTCGCCACCAACCTCGCCCTCAACCGCCCGAGCTCGGCCTACACCGCCTCCTCGCAGTCGAACGACGGCAGCGGCGAGACCAACAGCCAGCCGCAGAACGACCGCTCGGCCTTCCGCGCCTTCGACGGCAACACCGGCACCCGGTGGGGGTCGAACGGCGGCAACACCAACTGGCTGCAGGTGGACCTCGGCTCGAGTCAGAGCATCGGCCGCGTCGTGCTCAAGTGGGAGGCCGCCTACGCCTCGCAGTACCTGATCCAGGTGTCCGACAACGGCAGCAGCTGGAGCACGGTGCACACCCACAACAACGCTGCCCCGACGGGCGATCACGTCGACGAGATCGCGCTCACGACCCCCGCGAACGGACGCTTCGTGCGGGTGCAGGGCCAGCTCGCGGCCACCCAGTGGGGGCTCTCGCTCTACGAGTTCGAGGTGTACGGACCGGGCGCGACCAACCCGAATCCTCCGACGAATCCTCCGACCAATCCGCCGACGAACCCCTCGGGGCCCGTCGCACCGCTCCCGAGCAACCCCGCCAAGACCGCGGCGTCCACGAGCTACCCGCAGAGCTACGGCGACTGGGCCAACGGCCTCCTCGCGGGCAACGGCAAGCAGGGCATCATCGTGTTCGGCAACCCGCGCGACGAGACCGTCGTCGTCACCGACCGCGACTTCTTCATGGCGCGCAGCGAAGCCCGCCCCCACCGCACCTTCAACACGGTGAGCCAGGCGAACATCGACCGCATCCGCGACCTGCTCATCGCCGGCCAGTACCAGCAGGCCAACCAGCTCGCGGCCGACGTGCAGGGCTACCAGGGCGGCGGCGAGGGCAGCAAGCATCCCGGCTACAAGATCACCCTGCAGCTGCCCGCCAACGGCGCCGTCAGCAACTACCAGCGCTCCACCGACTACGAGAACGGCGTGGTGGGCGTGAAGTGGACGGATGCCGCGGGCGAGTGGCGCCGCGAGTCGTTCGTCTCGCGCACCGACGGCGTGACCGTGCAGTACCTTCCCGCCCCGAGCGGCCAGCAGCGCTTCAGCGTGACCCTCGGGCAGTCGATCGATGCCGGCATGAACCTGCTCAACAAGGGTCTCGTCGCCACCGACAACTCGAGCGTCGACTACCTCGACCTGCGCGTGAAGTACCCGAACGGCAGCTACAACGCCGGCTACGAGGGCGTCACCCGGATCGTCACCGACGGCACCAAGACCAAGAACGGCAACCAGGTGACCGTCTCGAACGCGAGCTACGTGATGCTGCTCACCCTCACCCAGCGCTACGACGGCACCTACCAGGGCGGCGTCACCGCCGAGACGGAGTGGAGCCGCCAGCAGCTGCAGGCGCGGCTCGGCGCGATCACCGCCGACTACTCGACCCTGCGCGCGCGGCACGCCGCCACGCACCGCGAGATCTTCGACCGCGTGTCGATCGACTTCGGCGCGAGCGCCGCGGATCGCGCCAAGTCGAACGAGACGCTGCTGGCCGAGCAGAAGAACGCGGGCACGCTGAGCCCGGCACTCGCCGAGCGGATGTTCTACGTGGGCCGCTACACGCTGCTCGGCTCCGGCAACGAGAGCTACGCTCCCGACCTGCTCGGCAACTGGACCGGCGACAGCAACGTCGGCTGGGACGGCTACTACCACCTCGACGCCAACCTCAACCTGCAGATCTCGAGCGGCAACATCGGCAACATGCCCGAGGTGATGGCGGGCTACTTCGCCCTCAACCGCCAATGGCAGGCCGACTTCCGCACCAACGCGCAGAAGCTGCTCGGCACCCGCGGGATGCTCACGGGCGGCAACACGCCCAACGGCGAAGGCCTCATCTCGAACATCAACTTCGACTACCCCTACCAGTACGTGACAGGCGGGGAGTCCTGGCTGCTGTATCCCTTCTGGGAGCACTACGAGGTGACCGGCGACACCCAGTTCCTCGCGGACCAGTACTACCCGCTCATCCGAGACATGGGGGACTTCTACGAGGACTTCCTCAAGAAGAAGGACGCCAACGGCAACTACATCTTCGCCGGCTCGATCTCGCCCGAGAACCGCCCGGCGGGCGGGGTGCCGCTGTCGGTCAACTCGGTGTACGACATCTCGGGCGCCCGGTTCGCGCTCACCACGCTCATCCAGACCGCGAGGACGCTCGGCCGCGACCAGAACAAGATCCCGGTCTGGCAGGAGCTGCTCGACCACCTGCCGCCCTACATCGTCAACAACGACGGGGCGCTCGCCGAGTGGGCCTGGCCCGATCTCGCCAACAAGAACCAGTACCAGCACCGCCACTCGAGCGGACTCATGCCGGTGTGGCCGTACCGCGAGGTGACCCCCGAGAAGAACAAGCAGCTGTACGACGCCGCGAAGGTGTTCCTGCAGAAGAAGGACCAGGGCAGCTACGAGAACGCCGGCCACGGCCTCCTGCACGGAGCGCTCATCGCCGCCGATCTCAACGACGCCGCCTCCGTCAACGCCAAGCTGCTGCGGTTCGCGAAAGACGACTACTACTACTCGAGCCTCGCCACCTCGCACTACAACAACCACGGCACCTTCGCGACGGATGTCGTGAACTCGGTCCCGACGGTCATGATGGAGATGCTCGCCACGTCCGACCCCGGCACGCTCGAGCTGCTCCCGGCACTGCCCGCGAACTTCACCACGGGTTCGATCAAGGGGATGCTCGGCAAGAGCCGGTTCACGATCGACGACCTCAGCTGGAACACCACGGCCCGCACCATCCAGCTGACGATCACCTCGGACATCGACCAGGACCTCACGCTCATCCAGCGTTCGGGCATCCAGTCGATCACGAGCCCGAACGTCACGGTGCTCAGCTCCCCGATCGGCGGCAACGGCCGCGTGCTCAAGCTGAAGGCGGGGCAGACCGCGACCTTCGCGATCACCCTCGGATCGGCGAGCACGAGCAACAACCTCGCGCTCGGCAAGCCGGCCACCGCGTCGTCGTCCTCCAACGCCGACCAGTCCGCGGCGGCCGCCTTCGACGGCAACCTGTCCACCCGGTGGGCGGCCAGCCAGAGCGCCACCAACTGGCTGCAGGTCGACCTCGGCGCCACCACGGCGATCGGCTCGGTGCAGCTCAACTGGGAGGCGTCCTACGCGAAGGCGTACCGCATCCAGGTGTCGAACGACGGCGCCAACTGGAACGACGTCTACACGCAGAACGACGGCCACGGGGGCACCGAGACGATCCCGCTGAGCACCCAGGGCAGATACGTGCGGATGCAGGGGGTCGCGCTCTCGGGGCAGTGGGGGTACTCGCTCTACGAGATGGCGGTGTACGCGCCGACCGCGCCCCCGGCATCCACCAACGTCGCCCAGGGGAAGACCGCGACCGCCTCGAGCAGTTCGAACGCGCAGCAGTCGGCGGCCGCCGCGGTCGACGGCGATCTCGGCACCCGCTGGAGCGCGAGCGAGTCCGCCACCAACTGGCTGCAGGTCGACCTGGGCGCGAACTACGCCCTCAACCGGGTGACCATCGAGTGGGAGGCGGCCTACGCCACCGGCTACAAGCTGCAGCGCTCGCCCAACGGCACCACCTGGACGGACGTCTTCACCGAGACCGCGGGCAACGGCGGCACCGACGACATCCCGATCACGGCCACCACGCGCTACCTGAGGATGCAGGGGGTCACGAAGGCCACCCCGTGGGGCTACTCGATCTACGAGCTGCGCGCCTACGGGGTTCCCGCGGGGTGACGGCTCACCCGACAAGGGGTAGACGAAACGGTACGAAAACCGCTCGAAACCGCTATCATCCGTGGTCAAGGGGTGTGCCATGGACCGTCCGTATGGGTCGTACGCCGACGTACTGCTCAAGCAGCGATACCGCCCGGGAGGCGTCATCGGTCGCGGGGGCATGTCGAAGGTGTACATCGCGCGCGATGAGCAACTGGGCCGCGACGTCGCGCTGAAACTGTTCTCCGCCATCTCGCACGGCACCGACTACTCGGTGCACGCCGCCGAGCTGCGGGTGCTCGCCGGACTCAACCACCACGGCATCGTCACCCTGCTCGACGCCGGAATCGACGACTCCGTGCCCACCGAGCCGCACCCGTACCTCATCATGGAGTTCGTCGAAGGCAACGACCTCGAGTACGCCCTCAAGGCGGGCCAGGTGCCGCCGCGCGCGGTCGCCGAGATCGGCTACGACCTCGCCGAGGCCCTCAGCTACGTGCACGGGCGCGGCGTCGTGCACCGCGACATCAAGCCCAGCAACGTGCTGATCGTGGACTACGGCACCGGAGACGCGCGCTCGCGCGCCCGGCTCACCGACTTCGGCATCGCCTTCGACACCGCCGCCGCGCTCGGCCCCGAAGAGACCAACACCACCGGCACCGCCGCCTACCTCAGCCCGGAACAGGTGCTGCGGGATCTCGTCGGCCCGGCATCCGACATCTACTCGCTCGGCCTGCTGCTGCTGGAGTGCTTCACCCGCAAGCTCGAATACCCGGGCGACCCCTCCACCTCGGCCGTGTCGCGCCTCAAGCGCGACCCGCGGATCCCGGTCGAGCTGTCGAGCGCCTGGCGCAGCCTGCTGGGCGCGATGCTGCAGCGCGACCCCGCCCAGCGGCCCGCCGCGCGCGACGTGCTGCTCGCGCTGCGGCACATCATCGTCGAAGAGTCCGGCCGGCACCGCAGCCGCCCCATGCCGGTGCCGATCGAAGAGCCGGCCCGGATGAACGCGGTGCGCCGCTACGAGGCCTTCGCCGACCCCAGCCCCGAAGCATTCGACCGGATCACGGCCCTCGCGCGCCGCATCTGCGACACCCCGGTGTCGATCGTGAGCATCGTCGAGCACGATGTGATCCGCTTCCTCTCCCACCCCGGCACCGCGCTCACCGAGCTGCCGCGGGAGGACGGACTGTGCTCGTCGATCGTGTTCCACGACGAGCCGTGGGTGATCGAGAACGCGCTGCTCGACCCACGCTCCGCCGACAACCAGCTCGTCACGGGCGAACTGCAGGTGCGGTTCTACGCCGGCGTGCCGCTCAAGTCGCCCGACGGCTACAACATCGGCGTGCTCTCGGTGGCCGACTTCGTATCACGCACCCTCACGGACGCCCAGCTCGCGAGCCTCAGCGACCTCGCGGCACTCGTCACCGACGAGTTCGAGCTGCAGGTGGCCTCCAAGAGCCTCGTGAGCGAACTGCGCCCCCTCGAGGATGAGGCGACCCCTGCCATCCGCTACCCGCACGCCGTGTAGGCGACGCCGGATGCCCAGGAATAGCACCCGACTGCATGCGGTTTCATGAGACCGTGACCCTCGAACTCGGACTCGACACCTTCGGCGACATCACCGTGGACGCCGACGGCAACCGGCTCAGCGGCGCCCAGGTGATCCGCAACACCGTCGAGCAGGGCGTGCTCGCCGACACGCTCGGCGTCGACGTGTTCGGCATCGGCGAGCACCACCGCGACGACTTCGCGGTGAGCTCGCCCGAACTGCTGCTCGCCGCGATCGCCGCCCGCACCACCCGCATCCACCTCTCCACCGCCGTCACCGTGCTCTCCTCCGACGACCCGGTGCGCGTGTACGAGCGCTTTGCCACCCTGCACGCCATCTCGAACGGGCGTGCCGAGATCACCCTCGGACGCGGATCGTTCACCGAGTCGTTCCCGCTGTTCGGCTACGACCTGCACGACTACGAGATCCTCTTCGAGGAGAAGATCGAACTGCTCGCCCGCCTGCTCGCCGAAGGCCCGGTCAGCTGGCAGGGCAGCACGCGCGCCCCGCTCAACGAGCAGGAGGTGTACCCGAAGACCGAAGGCGGACCCATCCGCACCTGGGTGGGCGTCGGCGGATCGCCCGAATCGGTCGTGCGGGCCGCCCGCTACGGCTTCCCGCTCTCTCTCGCCATCATCGGCGGCGACCCGGCGCGCTTTCAGCCCTACGTGGACCTCTACCACCGCGCCCTCGCCCAACTGGGCCGGGATGCGCTGCCGGTGGGCGTGCACTCGCCCGGATTCATCGCCGACACCGACGAGGAGGCCCGCCGCATCGCCTGGCCGCACTACCGCGCGATGGCGGAGCGGATCGGGCGCGAACGCGGCTGGGGTCCCATCACGCAGGAGAGCTTCGACCGCGAGATCGAGACCGGCTCGCAGTACGTCGGCTCGCCGGAGACCGTGGCGCAGAAGATCGCGAACACGGTGCGCACCCTCGGGGTGCAGCGCTTCGACTTCAAGTACGCGAGCGGCACCGTGCCGCACGAGAACCTCATGCACGCGATCGAGCTCTACGGCGGGGTCGTGGTGCCGCGGGTGCGGGAGCTGCTGGCTGCCGGTGAGTGAGGAGCGCCGCGACGCGCCTCGACATCACCCGCATCGGCGAGGCTGACGGCATGAGCATCCTGCGCCACGCGGCCGCCATCGTCGGCGACTTCCCCAACGCGTTGCGGTTCCGGGCGCGGGCGCTGCGCGACTGGCCGGTGCCGTCACGCTACGCGGAGGGCGGCCGCGCCCCCGTGGTGCTCGTGCCGGGGGTGTACGAGACCTGGCATTACCTCCGGCCGGTGGCCGATGCGCTCAACGTGGCCGGGCATCCGGTGCACATCGTGCCGGGCCTCGGCATCAACCACCGCCCCATCCCCGAGACGGCCGCGCGGGTGTGGGCGCGCATCCGCGAACTCGAGCTGCGGGATGTCGTGATCGTCGCCCACTCGAAGGGCGGCATCGTCGGCAAGCACCTGCTGGCGCGCGACGACGTGGAGGGGCGCATCGCCCGGGTGGTGGCGATCGCCACCCCCTTCCACGGCTCCCGGATGGCGCACCTCGCGGTGCCGCCCGCGATGCGCGAGTTCCGCCCCGTGGTGCCGGTGATCGCCGAGCTCGAGCGGGAGGCGGCCGCGAACGCGCGGATCGTGTCGATCGCGCCCGCCTTCGACCCGCACATCCCCGAAGGCTCGGCGCTCGACGGCGCCCGCAATCTCACGGTCGACGTGACCGGCCACTTCCGCATCCTGCACGACGCCCGGCTGCCGCTGCTCGTGGTGGAGGAGGCCGGGCGCCCGTAGCCGTGGTCCGGTCCGGCCCGGTCCCCACCGCACCCCCCTCCGCGTGATTTCGCAACTCAGGAGAATCGCGTGGCCGCGGATCGGTCATGGGCGGATGCGGGCGGATCTCCTGAGTTGCGAAAACTGGGTTGCGGAAACGGAGTTGCGAAAACGGGGTTGCGGAAACGGGGTTGCGGCCGTGGTTGGCTCGCTCAGGCGGCGAGCACGAGCAGGGCGCCGTCGACGAGGGCACCGAGGATGACGAGGCGGAACAGGGTGCGCGTGCCGCGACCGCGCAGGGCGAGCACGAGTCCGAGCCCGGCGATGGCGGCGCCGGCCGTGAGCCCCGCGAGGGCGAGGGGACCGAAGCCCAGCTCCGCGGCGAGGGCGGCGCTCGCGGACGCGAGGGCGAGGAAGGCGATGCTCGCCGATGCTCGCATCCCCATCCGATGCCCGAGCCCGACGACGCCCGTGCGACGGTCGGCATCGAGGTCGGGCAGCACGTTGGCGAAGTGCGCGGCGAGGCCGAGCAGCGCGCCGGCGGCGACCACCCAGCCCGACGGCCAGTGCGGCGCGTCCGCGGCGAGGGTGACGAGCGCCGGCAGCAGCCCGAAGCAGACCACGTAGGGCAGCGGCGAGAGCACGGTGGATTTGAGCCACGCGTTGTACGCCCACGCCGTCGCGAGCAGCCCCGTGTGCAGGGCGAGCGCAGCCCAGCCGAGCGGAACCGTGAGCAGCAGGGCGAGTGCCGCGAGGGCGAACGCGAGGTTGCGCGCGGACCGGGGCGGGACGTCCCCGCGCGCGACCGGCTTGTCGGCGCGGCCGGATGCGCGGTCGCGGTCGGCGTCGATCCAGTCGTTGGACAGCCCCACCGAGAGCTGATCGGCGAGCATGGCGCACCCGAGCAGCGCCACGCGCCAGCCGTCAAGTGCGCCCGCGACCCCCAGCAGCACCGTGATCGCGGTGACGGCGAGCGCCGGTCCCGGGTGCGTCGCGCCCGCGTAGGAGCGGATCCGGGCCGGCATGCGCCCAGGCTAGCCCCGCCGTCCCCCCTCCGTCCCCACCCCAGAAATGCAGGAGAATCGACGCCCGGGCCGCACCCCACCCTGTCGGCGCAGGGGGGATCCGCCGAAGCTCCTGCATTTCTGGGGTGGGAGGACGAACGGGTTCGGGGCCGGAAGGTCGCGATTCGGTAACGGATGCGAGCGGATGCGGGGCAAATCGGGGCCGGATGCGGGCCGGATGCGGGGCTGCGGTCGGGCGCCAGGAACGAATCTCGCAACTTCTTGCGTGGATTGCATAGAATTGCGGCATGTCGAGCCGTCTTGCCGAAGTCGCTCAGAAGGTCGGAGTCAGCGAAGCCACCGTGAGCCGCGTGCTCAACGGCAAACCCGGCGTGAGCGAATCCACCCGCCAGGCCGTGCTCACCGCCCTCGACGTGCTCGGCTACGAACGCCCCAGCAAACTGCGCGGCGAACGCGCCCGGCTCGTCGGCCTCTTCCTCCCCGAGCTCACCAACCCGATCTTCCCCGCCTTCGGGGAGCTCGTCGGCGGTGGCCTCGTGCAGCAGGGCTACACCCCCGTGCTCTGCACCCAGACCGCCGGCGGCATCAGCGAAGCGGACTATATCGAGCTGCTGCTCGAACAGCGCGTCTCCGGCGTCGTGTTCGTGGGCGGCCAGTACTCGCAGGCGGATGCCCCGCACGAGCAGTACGACCGGCTCACCGAGCTCGGCATCCCCACCGTGCTCGTCAACGCGCGCGTGCCCGAACTGGCCTTCCCGACGGTCTCCACCGACGACCAGGTCGCCATCGAACTCGGCTGGAATCACCTGCGCCAACTCGGCCACGAACGCATCGGCATCGTGCTCGGCCCCCCGGATCACGTGCCCTCCCAGCGCAAACTCGAATCCGCACGGCGCCTCGCCGCCTCCGAAGGGAGCGAGCTGGACCCCGCCCTCGTCGCGCACTCCCACTACACGCTCGAAGCCGGTCAGGCGGCCGCCACCCGCCTCATCCAGGCCGGGGCGACCGGCATCCTGTGCGCATCCGACCCGCTCGCCCTCGGTGCCGTGCGCGCCGCCCGCCGCGCCGGCAAGAGCGTGCCCGGCGAGATCTCCATCGTCGGCTACGACGACTCCGCGCTCATGAACGCCACCGACCCGCCGCTCACCACCGTGCGGCAGCCGATCGAACCCATGGGCCGCCTCGTCATCGAACTGCTCGTCGCGCAACTGCAGGGGGCGAAGCCGGCGACCGAGGAGTACCTGTTCGAGCCGGAGCTCGTCGTGCGGGGGAGCACCGCCCGCTGGAGCTGATCGCGATACGCCCGCTTCGCGGGCACTCGATCAGCGAGAGCGCGCTGAAAGAATTGGCAAGTTTCTTGCATTCTGTTTAGTTCTTGCGTCAATCTGTCGAGTTCCATACATTGTGGTTGTCGACGCCGACCCGGGCGTCGCAACGACCCCGATAGGAACCCCGCGTGGACGCAGACGTCCTGCCGATCACGGTTGAGGCCCCCGCCGACGCCGGACACCCCGCGCCCGTCCCGACGCTCGACGATCCGGACTGGTGGCGCTCCGCCGTCATCTACCAGATCTACCCGCGCAGCTTCGCGGACGGCAACGGCGACGGCACGGGCGACCTCGCGGGGGTCCGCAGCCGGCTCGGCTACCTCAAGGCGCTCGGCGTCGACGCGATCTGGTTCACCCCCTGGTACGCGAGCCCGCTCGCCGACGGCGGCTACGACGTGAGCGACTACCGCGAGATCCACCCCGACTTCGGCACCCTCGCCGAGGCGGAGCTGCTGATCCAGGAGGCGCTCGCCCTCGGCATCCGCACCATCATCGACGTCGTCCCCAACCACATCTCCGCCCAGCACCGCTGGTTCCAGGATGCCCTCGCCGCCGGGCCCGGCAGCCCCGAGCGCGAACGCTTCTGGTTCGTCGACTCCGAGACGCTCCCCACCCGGTGGGTGTCGCCGTTCGCCGGCGAGACCTGGACCCGCGAGACCCTGCCCGACGGCACCCCCGGCCAGTGGTACCTGCACCTGTTCACCCCCGAGCAGCCCGACCTCAACTGGAACCACCCGGACGTGCGCCGCGAGCACGAGGACATCCTCAGGTTCTGGTTCGACCGCGGTGTGGCGGGCGTGCGCATCGACTCCGCGGCCCTCCTCATCAAGGACCCGGAGCTCGGCGAGGTGCCCGAGAACCCCGGCCCCGGCGAACACCCCACCCAGGACCGCGACGAGCTGCACGAGGTGTATCGCAGCTGGCGCGCCGTCGCCGACAGCTACCCCGGCACGCGCGTGCTCGTGGGGGAGATCTGGCTGCCCGAGATCGACCGCTTCGTGAAGTACCTGCGCCCCGACGAGATGCACACGGCGTTCAACTTCGACTTCCTCGCCCGCCCCTGGGATGCGCACGAGCTCCGCGAGTCGATCGACATGACGCTCGCCGCCCACGCACCCGTCGGCGCCCCCTCCACCTGGGTGCTCTCGAACCACGACGTCACCCGCCCGGTCACCCGCTACGGGCGCGACGACAGCTCCTTCGCCTTCCTCAAGAAGCGCTTCGGCACCCCGACGGATCTCGCCCTCGGCACCCGCCGGGCGCGCGCGGCGGCACTCCTCACGGCGGCGCTGCCCGGATCGCTCTACATCTACCAGGGCGACGAGCTGGGCCTGCCCGAGGCGGAGGACATCCCGCTCGCCGCCCTGCAGGACCCCATGCACTTCCGGTCGGGGGGCGTGGACCCCGGCCGGGATGGCTGCCGCGTGCCGCTGCCCTGGAGCGGCACCCGCGAGCCGTTCGGCTTCAGTTCGCCGCACGCACCGCACCGTCCCTGGCTCCCGCAGCCCCGGCAGTGGGCGCTCTACACCGTCGAGGCCGAGGAGCAGGACCCCGGTTCGATGCTCAACCTGTACAAGCGCGCCCTCGAGTTCCGCAAGGTCGACGACGCGCTCGGCGACGGACCGTTCGCCTGGCTCGACCTCGGGCCGGACGCGCTCGCCTTCCGTCGCGGCGACGACTTCATCAGCGTCACCGCCTTCGGCGCGCCCGTCGCGCTGCCTCCCCACCGCGAGGTGATCCTCACGAGCTCGGAGCTCGTCGACGCCGGCGACGGCGTCGCGCAGCTCCCCACCGACTCCACGGCGTGGCTACGACCACAGCACTAGCCCGGAGAAACCCACCCACCACATCCCAACCATGAAAGGCAAGACAATGAAGTCACCCACCAAGGTGCTCGCGATCGCGGCAGCGGTCGCCACGGTCGCTGCCCTCGCGTCCTGCTCCAGCACGGGCGATGAGTCCGGCAGCAGGGTCGAGCTCCGCGTTGCGACCTTCCCGCCCGGGGCCGATCAGGCGGCCTACGACGCGTTCGCCGTCCAGGAGGCGCAGTTCGAGAAGGACAACCCGGGCATCGACGTCATCGGCGTCGAGTACGAGTGGAAGGCTCCCACCTTCACGGCTCAGCTCGCGGCGGGCAGCCTGCCCGACGTGTTCACGGTGCCCTTCACCGACGCCAAGACGCTGCTCGAGAACGGTCAGCTGATGGATGTCACGGCCGAGGTCAAGGATCTCGGCTACGCCGACAAGTTCAACCCGATCATCCTCGATGCGGTCAAGGACTCGAGCGGCAACATCTTCGGCTTCCCGCGCCAGGCCTACGCGCTCGGTCTGCAGTACAACCGCGCACTGTTCGAAGAGGCGGGCCTCGACCCCGACTCGCCGCCCACCACCTGGGACGAGGTGCGCGAGTACGCCAAGCAGATCGCCGAGAAGACCGGCAAGGCCGGCTACGCGACGATGACCAAGGGCGCCACCGGCGGGTGGCAGCTGACGGCGCAGTCGGTCACGCGCGGCGGTTCGATGCAGGACGGCACGACCTCCACGATCGCCAACCCGGGCACGAAGGCCACCCTCGAGTACTTCCACGACCTCCGCTGGGAGGACAACTCGATGGGTGACAACTTCCTGCTCGACTGGGGGTCGATCAACCAGGAGTTCGCCGCGGGCAACATCGGCATGTACACCTCGGGCTCCGACCTGTACACGGCTCTCGTGCGCGACTTCTCGCTCGACCCGGACGTGTACGGTCTGACCACCATCCCCGTCGAGGACGGCGGCAAGGTGCTCGGCGGTGGCGACATCGCGGTCATCCCGCCGACGGTCAACGACGAGGTCAAGGCCGCGGCCGTCAAGTGGATCGACTGGTACTACATGCAGAAGCTGCTGACCGAGGAGGGCGCGGTGCGTGACGCCAAGGCGCTCGCCGACGCCGGCCAGGCCGTGGGCACCCCGGTGCTGCCGGTGCTGGACGAGGAGACCGAGGCGCAGCGCCTCACCTGGATCGAGCCGTACGTCAACGTGCCGCGCGACCAGATGAAGGGCTTCTTCGAGGGCATCGTCAACCAGACCCCGGTCGGCGAGCCGAAGCTCCACACGCAGGAGATCTACCAGATCCTCGACAACGTCGTGCAGGCGGTCCTCACCGACCAGAACGCCGACATCGACGCGCTTCTCGCGCAGGCCGACAAGGACGCTCAGGCGCTCATCGACGGTTGACCCACCGGGGCCGCCGGATCTCCCGGTCCGGCGGCCCCACCTCTCCGCCACGACCAAGAAAGCACCCGCATGACCGCGATCGATGAACGGCAGTCCCTGGAGCAGAGACTGCGTCCACGGCAGACCACCCCGCGCACGCGCGACCGATCCGTGACCGGATGGGTCCGCAAGGGCGGCCTGACCACCCTGCTGCTCGCCCTCCCGATGATCCTGATCTTCGCGGTGTACAGCTGGTGGCCCATCCTCCAGGCCGTCTGGATGAGCTTCCAGAAGACCAACCTCATCACCTACCAGTTCGTCGGCGTCGACAACTTCGTGGCCGTGCTGAGCGACCCGGTGCTCGGCATCGCGGTCGTCAACACCCTCTACTTCGCGCTCCTCGCGCTCATCTTCGGATTCCCGCTGCCGATCCTCATGGCGGTGCTCATGAGCGAGGTGAAGCGCCTCAAGGGCTTCTACTCCGCACTCGCCTACCTGCCGGTCATCGTGCCCCCGGTGGTGGCGGTGCTGCTCTGGACGGTCTTCTACAAGTCGTCGCCGACCGGTCTGTTCAACACGATCCTCGGCTGGTTCGGCATCCCGGCGCAGGGGTGGATCCAGGACCCCACCCAGGCGATGCCGTCGCTCGTGCTCGAGGCGACCTGGGCGGCCGCCGGCGGATCGATCATCATCTACCTGGCGGCGCTGCTCGCCGTGCCGCCGGAGCTCTACGACGCGGCCGAGGTGGACGGTGCGGGCATCTGGCACAAGATCTGGCACGTGACCCTGCCGCAGCTGCGCGGGGTGATCTTCGTCATGCTCATCCTGCAGATCATCGCGACCGCGCAGGTGTTCCTCGAGCCGTACCTGTTCACCTCGGGCGGCCCGAACAACTCGACGGTCACCATCCTGCTGCTCATCTACCGCTACGCCTTCGAGGGCAGTCTCGGCGGCAAGTACGGCCAGGCGACCGCCCTCTCGCTCATGCTCGCGATCTTCCTCGCGATCGCCTCGTTCCTGTACTTCAAGGCCACCCAGAAGTGGAGCACCAACTGATGAGCATCACCATCAAGCTTCCGCGACCGGGTTTCCGCGCGCGCCGCAAGCTCGACGCGGCCGACGAGCTGGATGCCGAGCGCGGCATCCTCTCGGTGCACGACCGCCGCCGTCGTCCCGTCAAGATCGGTCAGATCGCCTCCCACGTGTTCCTCATGGGCGGGCTGCTGATCGTGGGCCTCGGGCCGCTGCTGTGGCTCGCGAAGGCGGCCGTGTCGACGACCCAGGACACCCTGACCTATCCGCTGGCCTTCTGGCCGAGCGGGATCGACTGGGCGAACCTCACCCAGGCGTGGGTGGACGTGCAGGTGGGCAAGTACTTCTTCAACACGATCGCCCTCGCCCTCGGGCAGTGGGTGGTGTCGCTCGTGATCGCCACCACGGGCGCCTATGTGATGTCGATCCTGAAGCCCGCCTACGGGCGGATCCTGCAGACGGCCGTGCTCGCCACGCTGTTCGTGCCGGCGGTCGTGCTGCTCGTGCCGCTCTTCGTGACGATCGCCCGGCCGCCGATCGGCCCGAGCCTGCTCAACAACTACCTCGGCGTGTGGCTGCCGACGGCGGCGAACGCGTTCAACATCCTCATCATCAAGCGCTTCTTCGACAACCTGCCGTACGAGGTGTTCGAGGCGGCGAAGACCGACGGCGCGGGCCCGATCCGGATGTTCTGGTCGATCGCGCTGCCGATGTCGAAGCCGATCATCGGCGTGGCCTCGGTGTTCATCGTGATCGCCTCCCTCAAGGACTACCTGTGGCCGTCGCTCGTGCTGCGCGGCGTGGCCGATCTGCAGCCGCTGGGGGTGCGCCTGCCGGACATCGAGTCGCAGACCGAGCTGGATGTGACGCTCGCCTCGCTCGCGATCTCGACGCTCATCCCCTTGGTGCTGTTCCTGGTGTTCCAGCGGGTGTTCCTGCGCGGTGCCGGCCTCGGCGGTGCCGTGAAGGGCTAGGCGCAGTAGCCTCACAGCGTGCGGACGAGGGCGGCGGGGATCGGGCTGATCGTCGCCGCCCTCGCCCTGTGCGCGTGCGCCGGGCCGGCGGCTGCGCCCGTGTCGACCGCCCCGCCGCGGGCCTGGGAGCAGCCGGCGGAGCCCGAGCCGGTCGACCCGGACGCCGCATACGTGACCGCGCGGCTCGCCGAGCTGAGCGTGGTCGAGCAGGCGGCGGGCGTCATCATGATCCGCGTGCCCGGGACCGACGCGGGCGGCATCAAGGCCCGGCTCGCCGAGACCGGGGTGGGCGGGCTCATCCTCATGGGCGACAACACCGCGGGCTCGATCGAGGCCACCGCGGCGCTCACCTCCGGGCTCGCGATCGACCCCGGGCTGCCGGTGCTCATCGCCGTCGATCAGGAGGGCGGCACGGTCGCCCGGCTGCCGGATGCCGGCCCGAGCGCCCGTGCGCTGGCCGGTCAGGCGCCCGAGGCCGCCCGGGCGGCGTTCGCGGCACGCGCCGGGATCGTGGCCGCCGCGGGCATCGACGTGAACTTCGGCATCGTCGCCGATGTCACGGGCGATCGACGCTCGTTCCTCGCCCCGCGGGTCTTCGGGGCGGATGCCGCGTCGGTGAGCGCCCGGGTCGGCGAGGCCGTCGCGGGGGAGCGGGGCATCGCCCTGTCGACCCTCAAGCATTTCCCGGGGCACGGGGGCGCTCCCGGAGACTCGCACGCCGTCATCCCGCAGACCGCGATGAGCCTCGAGGAGTGGCGCGCGAGCCAGGCGCCGCCGTTCGCGGCCGGGATCGCCGCGGGGGCGGAGCTCGTGATGACGGGGCACCTGCGTTACACGGCGGTTGATCCGGCGCCGGCGAGCCTCTCGCCCGCCTGGTACCGCATCCTGCGTGAGGAGCTCGGCTTCACCGGGGTCGCCGTGACCGACGACCTCTCGATGCTGCAGGCGAGCGGCGAGCCGGGGCTCGCCGACCCGTACGCGAACGGGATCGCGGCGCTCGCGGCCGGTGCCGACCTGCTGCTGTATGTGGGGCCGGTGGATCCGGCGGAGCTGAGTCGCCGGATCGCGGCGGCCGTCGCCGACGGCACCCTGCCTGCCGCGCGGCTCGCCGAGGCGGCGGAGCGGGTGCTCACGCTGCGCCGTGCGGTGGCGCCGTCGGATGCGCCCTATGTGCGCTGCGGCGAGCTCTGCGAGATCGCCGCCCGCTGAGCGGCTCCGACCGGGAGGATGGAGCCGATCTCGCCCATGCCGCTCGGCACGGACATCGTGCCCACGCCGCGCGCCTCAGCTCACGCCCCCTGCACGAAGCGCTCGTACCGGCGGGCGGCCGCCTGCGCCGCGCGCTCGACCGTCGCCGAGAGGGGCGTGAACGGATCGAGCTCGAGCTGCGCGCCGCGGCGGCCCCGGGTGCGTCGCCAGAGCCCGACGATCTCGCCGCGCACCACGACGGTCGGCAGGAACAGGCCGTTGCCTCCCGGCACCACGGCGTCGGCGTGCTCCGCGGACAGCGCCGCCGAGCGGTCGGTGTAGCCCAGCAGGTACTCGTCGAAGCCGGGCAGCAGCTGCACCCCGGGGCGCTCCGCCTCCAGCCCGGGCCGCAGGTAGTGGGTCACCCCGTCGATCTCGAGCACGTCGAGGCGGTCGCGCACCCGGTCGACGGCGGGGCGGACCGTGCCGAGGGACAGGCCCGTCCACCAGGCCAGATCCCGGACGGTCGCCGGTCCGTGACCGTGGAAGTAGCGCAGCGCGAGCTCGTCGAGCGTCTCGTCGGGCTCCCGGGGTCGCGCATCGCGCAGCTGCTCGGCGAGCAGCGCGAACTCGGTGCGGCCCGTGAGCACGACCACGCCGCGATGCGCGAGATTGCCGAGCAGGTGGATGCCGCGCTCGCCGTCGGTCGCGACCCCGCCGTCCCGCAGCGCGGCGAGCAGCTCCACGCGGTCGGCGCGCGCACCACCGGCGAGCCGGTCGCGGGCGATGTCCGCGGCGCGCGCGAAGTCGCCCGGCTCGAGGCCGAGCCGGCGGTGGCGCCCCGCGGCGGAGCGCGCGATGCGCTCCCCGGTGAGCGACAGCATCCAGGGGAGGTCTTCTGCGGCGACGAAGTGCAGGGTGCCGCGCATCGGCCATGACCGCACGATGCCGCCCGCGCGGTGGGCGTCCTCGACGCTGCGCTCGGTGGCTCCGCGGGTGCGCAGGCCCACCGACCAGAGGGCGCCGAGGTAGTCCTGCGCCTGCACGGCGAGCAGCGATCGCACGACCTCGACCGGATCGTCGCCCGCCGGGCGCGCGATGCCCTGCGCCGCGAGCCGAAGCGCGGTGACCGTGCGGCGTCCGCGGGCGGAGAGGGTGCGCGTCACCCCGTCAGTCTGGCGCGAACCGGCGACACGCCCCGGGATCGCCTACTCGTCGTCGAGGGCGAGCGTCGGCAGTTGCACGTCGCCCAGGTCGGCGACGACCGACACCGGCTCGGCGGGCAGTGCAGGCGCCGGCTGCAGCGCCGCGACGCCGGCAACCGCTGCCCCGCCCGCCAGCACGGCGAGGGCGCCGACGCTCATCGCACGACGCACATCCAGCCGCCCCTGACGGCGCAGCAGCACGAGCGCGATCGCGAGCGCGGTCATCGCCGCCGCCGCGAGGGCGACGATCAGCAGGGCGAGCACACCGGACATGCCGGAATCCTTCGAGTGGGGGAGTCGGTGGGTGGCCGACGGGGTGGGGTGGCCCCACGCTAGCAGCCCCCCGAGCGGGGGACAAGGAACCCGCCGATCAGGCGCGCGCCGAGTCGAGCAGCCCGAGCGTCGTGAGCTCTTCGGCGAGATCAGCACCGTCGACCCCGTACACCCACGGCACCTCGCCGGCGTGCTCGTCGAGCTGCGAGCGACCGCCCGCGAGCACCGCCTCGCCCCGTGTCAGCTGCCGGATGGCGACCGCCGCCACGTTCTGCGGATGCGCGGCCGCGAACTCGCCGTAGCGCTGCTCGTCATGCTGCCCGTCGTCGCCGATGAGCAGCCAGCGCACCTGCGGGAACTCGCTCGCGAGGCGAGCGAGGTTGGCGGCCTTGTGCTCCTGACCGCTGCGGAACCAGCGCTCCGGGGTCGGCCCCCAGTCGGTCAGCAGGAAGGTGCCGCGCGGGTACAGGTGTCGCGAGAGGAACCGGCTGAGGGTGAGCACGGTGTTCCAGGCGCCCGTCGAGAGATAGATGAGTGGGCTGCCGGGGTGAGCCGCGATGAGCCGGTCGTACAGCACCGACATCCCCGGCACCGGGCGCCGGGCGTGCTCGTTGACGGCGAAGGTGTTCCAGCCGGCCAGCAGCGGGCGCGGCAGCGCGGTCACCATGACCGTGTCGTCGATGTCGGACACCACCCCGAACCGCACCGACTCGTCGACCACGAAGATCGGCGCCTCGATCGCATCCGCGCCTTCGAGGGTCAGCAGCAGGGTGCCCCAGCCGGGCGCGAGGCTCGTCGCGACCCGCGCGTCGACGACCCCGCCGCGGTCGGCGCGGATCACCTGCACCTCGTCGCCCGAGGCCACCTCGAGCACGGCATCGCTCACCGGGATGCTCGTGAAGCTGCGCCAGCCGCGGATGCTCGTGTACCGGTCCGGTGCCCGGCGCCCGGGCTTCACGAGCACGACCCGACCGAGCACGCGCGCCCAGCCGTCCCCGCCGTATCCGGGGTACGGCACGATCGTGGGCACGAACCCGCGGCGACGCGCGCGGCGCTCCCGGAACCGATGGAGCGCATCGTCGAGACGCGCCGCGAGGTGCACGCGCGCCCGGGGCTCCTCGCCGGCCGGGGGCGTCGGCGAGACCGATTCCATCCCTCCAGTGTGTCACGCCGTTCTTCCCCCCGCGTCGGGCCGCGGGCGGGCTAGAATCGCCGCGACAGCGAGGAGTACCTGTGCCCGACACCCTGACCGCGACTCGCGACCATCCCGCGACGTTGATCCGCAACGAGCCGATGCAGGCGCGCAGCACCGCGCGCCTCGCGGCCCTCCTCGACGCCGCCGCGGCGGTCGTGGCCGAGATCGGCTACGAGCGTCTGACGACGGCGATGGTCGCCGACGGCGCCGGAGCGTCCATCGGAACCGTCTACCGCTACTTCCCGGACCGGATCGCCGTGCTGCAGAGCCTCGCGGCGCGCAACGAGGAGCGGGTGACCGAGCGGGTGCTCGACGTCATCGCCGCCGAAGGCTACGACGACTGGCTCGCCGCGCTCTCGGCCGCCTTCGACGTGCTCGTCGAGCACTTCCGCACCGAGCCCGGTTTCGCCTCGCTGCGTCTCGGCGACGTGCTCGACCTGCGCCCCGCCGAGGGCTCGCCGCGCAACTCCGTCATGGCGGGAGCCATCTTCGACGCCCTCGCCGCGCGCTTCGAGCTGCCGGGCGACGACGAGTCGCGCTACGGCTTCGAGGTGGCGATCGAAGCGGTCGACGCGCTCGTCGCGCGGGCCTTCGCGCGCGACCCGGATGGCGACCCGGATCGCCTCGCCGCCGCACGGGATGCCGCCGCGGCGATCATCGGGACGTACCTGCCGCTCCCGAAGCGCTAAGCCGCGTCGTCGATCGGGTCGATCGGGTCGATCGTGTTCGCGTCGCCGTCGCCGGGGTGCGCCCAATGGCGCGCCTGGGAGCGTTCGATGAGCTTCTTGGTGACCACGACGGCCGCCAGGAACACGACGATCACGGCGACGAACAGGTAGCCCGCCCCGTGCAGCTGCTGCGACAGCTGCCGGTAGCTGCCTGCCGCGAGCGACCCGACCGTCACGTAGGCGAACGCCCAGATGACGGAGGCGGGCAGCGTCCAGGCGATGAACTTGCGGTACCGCATGGTGCTCATCCCGACCGTGACGGGCACGAGCGAGTGCAGCACCGGCAGGAAGCGCGACACGAAGACGGCGATGCCGCCGCGGCGATCCACGTAGTTCTCGGCGCGATGCCAGTTGTGCTCGCCGATGCGACGGCCCAGCCGGGATGCCCGGATGCGGGGACCGAAGAAGCGACCGAGCGCGAAGCCGACGCTCTCGCCGCCGAGCGCCCCGAGCACCACCACGACCACGAGGGCCAGATACTCCACCGGGCTGCGCACGGCCGTCGCGGCGACGATCACGATCGTGTCGCCCGGAACCACGAGCCCCACGAGCAGAGACGTCTCGAGGAAGATGCCGAGCCCCGCGATGAGGGTGCGCAGCACCGGATCGACCGACTGCACCGCATCCAGGACCGCGGTCAGCAGCTCGTTGAGCCAGTTCACCCGGCGTCCTCGTCGAACGCCGGGAGCGGGCGCCGCAGCGCGTCGAGCCGCAGCCTCCAGCGCGAGAGCCGGCCGGGCTCCTCCGCCGTCGACGCGGGACCGCCCTGCCACGCCGTCACGATGCGGATGCCGTGCAGGGCGTTGAGCGCCCACACCTCGAGCTCGTCGAGCTCATCGGGCATCGTGCGCTCCTCGGAGATCTCGATGCCGAGCGCGGTCGCGAGGGCGAGCACGGTGCGCAGGGTCACGCCGTCGACGCGCGGCAGGGTGCGGTCGGGGATGCACAGCGTGCTCCCGCGCCACCAGCAGATGCTCGTCGTGGAGCCTTCGACGATCCAGCCCTCGGGGCTCACGATGACCGCCTCGTCGGCGCCGTGGGTCTGGGCGAGGGTGCGCAGCCGGATCATGGCCGCGAGATCCGGACCCTTCACGGTGGGGGCGGTGCGCGGGTCGCGACCGGTGTGGGTGGTGAGGATGAGGGAGCGCTGCAGCGCGGGCGCCTCGCGCAAGCGGAACAGCAGCTGCGGTGCCCCGAGCTGCTCGCGCAGCTCCACGCGGGGGAACCACGAGCCCGTGCGGGGCAGTTCGGCGATCGCGGCATCCCAGAACGCGTCGAGGTCGAGCTCCCGGGCGCGGGATCGGGGAATCGAGGTCATGAACCGGCTGCGGTGCAGCTCCAGCCCGCGCACGGTGCCGTCCTCGACGAGCCACGAGTCGGCCGCCTCGATCACCGCGGGGGCGACGTCGCAATCCTCACGGGCCACGAGCGCGTCGCCCTGCCACAGCGAGGTGGTCGCCACAGGGGCGGAGGACGGTGCGCTCATAGGCTTAGGCTATGCGTCCCCGGCTTCTGCGACATCCGCTCGGCGGCGGATTCGACGCCCGGCAGCTGTTCGCGGCGCTGCACCCCGCAGGCGACGCGTTCTGGTTCGACTCCGGGCCCGGCGGCCGCGCCTTCCTCGGCACGGGTGAGCGGGTGGAGCTGCCGCAGGGCGAGGTGCTGCCGCGACTGCGTGCCGAGCTCGCGGCGCTCGCCGTCGACGAACCGCTCGGGGCGGTGCCGCTCGGGCTCGTCGGCTGGCTCGGCTACGAACTGCGCGGGGAGAGCTGCGGGATGCCGGTGCGCGAGCGCGGACCGCATCCGGATGCCGCGTTCCTGCGGGTGACGCGGCTCGTCGCGATCGACGGCGCGGGCGACGCGGAGCTGCTCGCCCTCGGCGAGGGCTGGGAGGGCGAGCTCGCCGCGTGGCGAGATCGCGCGCTCGAGGCGGTCGAGGAGCGCGCCGAAGGCACGCGTCTCGAGACCAGCGATCCCACGGTCTCGCTGCGCGTCGCGGCGCGTGGCTCCTCGACCGGCTCGACCCCGCACTGGCACGACGACGAAGCCGCCTACCTCGCCCACGTGCGCGCCTGCCAGCACGCCATCCACGAGGGCGACGCCTACCAGCTGTGCCTCACGACCGAGGCGCGCGTGCCGGGCGCCTTCGACCCGCTCGCCGTGTTCGACGCCGTGCGCGCGACGAGCGCCACCCACCACGGCGGCCTGCTGCGGATCGGCGGGGTCTGCCTCGTGTCGGCATCGCCCGAGCGCTTCCTCGAGGTCGCCCCCGACGGCGTGGTGCGCACGAGCCCCATCAAAGGCACCCGCCCGCGCGACCCGCGCCCCGACGAGGATGCGCGCCTGCGCGGCGAGCTCGTCGCGAGCGAGAAGGAGCGCGCCGAGAACCTCATGATCGTCGACCTCATGCGCAACGACCTCTCGCGGGTGTGCGAGCTGGGATCGGTGGCGGTCACCCGCCTCCTGGAGGTGGAGTCGTACCGACACGTGCACCAGCTCGTGTCGACGATCGAAGGCCGCCTGCTCGCGGGGCTCGGCGCCGTGGACGCGGTGGCCGCCTGCTTCCCGGCCGGTTCGATGACGGGCGCGCCCAAGCGGCGCGCCATCGAGCTGCTCGACGGACTCGAGCAGCGGCCGCGCGGGCTGTACGCGGGCGCCTTCGGCTACCTCGCAGCCGACGGGTCCGCGGATCTCGCGATGACCATCCGCTCGATCGTGATCGACGCCGACGGCGCATCCGTCGGTGCCGGCGGCGGCATCACCGCGCTCTCGGTGCCCGAGGAGGAGCTCGCCGAGGCCCGGCTCAAGGCCGCCGCCCTGCTCGCCGCCCTCGGCGCATCCGCGGACGCGTAGGCTCGGACCCCATGGCCGCCGGCGCAACCATCCACACCTTCGCGGTGCACCTGGCCGACGTCGACCGCGGGGTCTACGAGGAGCTCGCGCTGCGCGTCGCACAGCACCCCTCCGAGACGGCCGCGTTCATGCTGACCCGGGTGCTCGCCTACTGCCTCGAGTTCGAGGAGGGCATCGCCTTCAGCGAGGGGGTGGCGGCCACCGACGAGCCCGCCGTGCTCGTGCGCGACCTCACGGGGCGCATCACCGCCTGGATCGAGGTGGGCGCCCCGGATGCCGCGCGGCTGCACACGGGCAGCAAGCTCGCCGAACGCACCCTCGTGTACACGCATCGCGACCCCGCCAAGCTGCTCCCGCAGTGGGCGGGCAAGAGAATCCACCGGGCGGAGGCGATCACGCTGCACAGCTTCGACCCCGGCTTCATCGACGCGGCGGTGTCCGCCCTCGAGAGACGCAACGAGCTGACCGTCTCGGTGACCGAGCGCCAGCTCTACCTGGAGCTCAACGGCACCACCTCGACCTCGACCATCCACCATCACCCGCTCGCCTCCGGGTAATCCGCCCAACGCTGTAGCGCTAGGCCCCGCGCGCGCGTGATCTCTGCCGCCCGAGGGGCAGCGCGGCAGCGTTGGGCACAACTCGGGGCGCAGGATCGTTGACTACGCTGGACAGGTTGCACCCCCGAGAGAAGAGACACGAGTGACGCAGCACGACCGCGACGCCGACGAGTACGACTTCCGCCGCATCCAGGAGCGCTGGCTTCCCGTCTGGGACGAGCTCAAGCCCTTCGCCACGAGCGACCCCGACGACAAGCGGCCCCGCAAGTACGTGCTCGACATGTTCCCCTACCCTTCGGGCGACCTGCACATGGGGCACGCGGAGGCGTATGCGCTCGGCGACATCATCGCCCGCTATTGGCGGCTGCAGGGCTTCACGGTGCTGCACCCGATCGGCTGGGACTCCTTCGGCCTGCCCGCCGAGGGCGCGGCGATCAAGCGCGGCATCGACCCGCGCGAATGGACCTACGACAACATCGCCCAGCAGCGCGCCTCCATGCGCCGCTACGCGACGAGCTTCGACTGGGACCGCGTCATCCACACCTCCGACCCGGAGTACTACAAGTGGAACCAGTGGCTGTTCCTCAAGCTCTACGAGAAGGGCCTCGCCTACCGCAAGGCCAGCTGGGTGAACTGGTGCCCCTTCGACCAGACCGTGCTCGCCAACGAGCAGGTCGTCGACGGGCGCTGCGAGCGATGCGACAACCTCGTCACCAAGAAGAAGCTCACCCAGTGGTACTTCAAGATCACCGACTACGCCGACCGGCTGCTCGATGACCTCAACCAGCTGGAGGGCCGCTGGCCGTCGAAGGTCATCGCGATGCAGCGCAACTGGATCGGCCGCTCGGTCGGTGCGGACGTCGACTTCGTGATCGAGGGCCACGCCGAGAAGGTGACGGTCTTCACCACCCGCCCCGACACGCTGTTCGGTGCGACCTTCATGGTGGTCGCGCCCGACTCGGAGCTCGCCGCCGAACTCGTCGCCGACTCCACCCCCGAGGTGCAGGAGGCCTTCGCCGCCTACCTCGCCGAGGTGCAGAAGTCGAACGAGATCGAGCGCCAGGACGCCTCGCGCGAGAAGACCGGCGTGCCGCTCGGCCGCTTCGCGATCAACCCCGTGAACGGCGAGCGGATCCCGGTGTGGGCCGCCGACTACGTGCTCGCCGACTACGGCCACGGCGCGGTCATGGCGGTTCCCGCCCACGACCAGCGCGACCTCGACTTCGCCCGGAAGTTCTCGCTGCCGGTGAAGGTGGTCGTCGACGTCACCGCGCCGATCACCGGCGCGATCCCGATCATCACCCCCGAGCAGGCGCTCGGCGCGGCCCCGCGCGACACCCTCGACCCCGCGGTCACCGGCGAGGCGCTCGCGGGCGAGGGGCGGATGATCAACTCGGGTCCGCTCGACGGGCTCAGCAAGGGCAACGCCATCCGCCGCGTCATCGAGCTGCTCGAGAGCGCCGGCACCGGGCGGGCCGCCAAGACCTACCGCTTGCGCGACTGGCTCATCTCACGTCAGCGCTACTGGGGAACCCCCATCCCGATCCTGCACACCGAGGACGGGCGCGAGATCCCCGTGGACGAGTCGGCGCTGCCGGTGGCGCTGCCGCCGTCGCAGGGGCTCGACCTGCAGCCGAAGGGCACCTCGCCGCTGGGAGCCGCCGAGGACTGGGTGAACGTGACCCTCCCCGACGGCACCGCGGCGCGTCGCGACCCCGACACCATGGACACCTTCGTGGACAGCTCGTGGTACTTCCTGCGCTTCCTCTCGCCGAACGACGACACGAAGGCGTTCGATGTGGCGGAGGCCGAGAAGTGGGCACCCGTCGACCAGTACGTGGGCGGGGTGACGCACGCGATCCTGCACCTGCTGTATGCGCGCTTCATCACCAAGGTGCTGTTCGACCTGGGCTATGTGACCTTCACCGAGCCGTTCACGGCGCTGCTCAACCAGGGCATGGTGCTCATGGACGGCTCGGCGATGTCGAAGAGCCGCGGCAACCTGGTGCGGCTGTCGGACCAGCTGGACGAGTTCGGCGTGGATGCCGTGCGCCTGACGATGGCGTTCGCGGGACCCCCCGAGGACGACATCGACTGGGCGGATGTCTCGCCGTCGGGGTCGGCGAAGTTCCTCGCGCGCGCGTGGCGGCTCGCGGGGGATGTGACCTCCGAGCCGGGCGTCGCGTTCGGCTCCGGGAACACGGCGCTGCGTCGTCAGACGCATCGTCTGCTCGCGGACGCGCCGGGACTCGTCGAGTCGTTCAAGTTCAACGTGCTCGTGGCGCGTGTCATGGAGCTCGTGAACGCCATCCGCAAGACGATCGACTCCGAGGTGGGCGGCGGCGACCCCGCCGTGCGCGAGGCCGTCGAGACGGTCGCGCTGCTGTTGTCGCTGTTCGCTCCGTATGCCGCGGAGGACATGTGGGCGCGGCTCGGGCATCCGGCGACCGTGGCGCTGCAGGCGCTGCCGAAGCCCGACCCGCGGCTGCTCGTCGAGGAGTCGGTGACGGCGATCGTGCAGGTCGACGGCAAGGTGCGCGACCGCCTCGAGGTGTCGCCGACGATCGACGGCGACGAGCTCGAGGCGCTCGCCCGGGCCTCCGCCGCCGTGGTGCGCGCGGTGGGCGATCGCGAGATCGTGAACGTCATCGTGCGCGCCCCCCGCGTCGTCAACATCGCGACGCGATCCCCGCTGGTCGAGTAGCCGCGCAGCGGCGTACCGGAACCGCCCCGCCCACACCTCCTCCCCAGCCGCGCGCCCGCGTGCACATCCCCGGATCGCATCGCGTCCCCGCGCAGCCGCCGCGGCTGCTGCCTAGCCTTCGTGGGTGAGCGACCGCCCCGACCCCGGCATCCTCCGCGCCCGGGTGCGTCGAGGGGTCGGGGCGGCGCTCGTCGTGCTGCTCGCGGGGGCGGCGATCGCCGTGTTCGTGGCGGCGATCACCCCGCGCGGGGGTGCGCGGCAGCTCGTGGCGACCGAGGCGGCGTCACCGGCCGACGGTCTCGTCGACGCGGGATCGGGCACGACGGTCTACGTGCACGTGCTCGGGCAGGTGGCCCGCCCGGGGCTGTACGCGCTGCGTGACGGCGACCGGGTGGTCGACGCCATCGCGGCCGCCGGCGGCCTGACGGAAGCCGCCGACCCTGCCGGGGTGAACCTCGCACGGACGCTCAGCGACGGCGAACAGCTCGTGGTGCCCGCCGTGGGCGAGACGCCCGCGGGCGGTCCGGCGGGGGTGGCGGCCGACGGACGCGTCGACCTCAACGCGGCGGATGCGGCGACGCTCGACACCCTGCCGCGCATCGGCCCCGCGATGGCGCAGCGCATCATCGACTGGCGGGAGGCCAACGGGCCGTTCTCGTCGGTCGACGACCTGCTCGCGGTGAGCGGCATCGGGTCGAAGACGGTGGAGGCGCTGCGGCCGCTGGTGCTGCCGTGAGCGCTGCCGCCGCGGGCGCTGCCGCGATCCGCACCATGGTCGTGGACGGGGTGGGTGCGGCGCCGCGCGGCGCGGAGCTGCGTCTGCTGCCCGCGGCGCTCGCGGCGTGGGGTGCGGCGGGGGTGCTGGTGGGCGTCGGTCCCGGTGCGGGTCATGCCGTCATCGCGGGCGCGCTGTGGGCGGCGGCGGCCGCCTCGGCGCTCGGGGCGCTGCGGGTGCGCGTGCTGGCGTGGGCGTCGGTCGCGCTGACTGCGGCCGCCCTCGTCGCGACCGTGGTGGCCGTGCAGGCGCCGGCGCGCGCGCCGACCGCGTTCGCGTCCGCGGTCCGGGGCGCGCCGAGCGAACTCGTCGTGGTCGTCACGGGTGCCGTGAGCGAGGGGCGCGTGCCGGGGCGCGCGCAGCTGGCGCGGGATCCGCAGGCGGGGGAGGCAGCCATCCTGCTGTTCCTGGACGATGCCGTCGAGCCCCGGATCGGAGAGACCTGGGCGGTGCAGGCGCGGCTGCGGCCCGTGCCGCCGGGCGACGACGTCGCCTTCCTGGCGTTCGCCGGGGCGCGGCCGACGCGCATCGGGGACGCGCCGCCGCTGCTCGCCGCGGCATCCGAGCTCCGGGCCGGGCTGCGCCGACTCAGCGAGGAGCTGCCCGGCGACGGCGCACTGCTGTTGCCGGGTCTCGCGGTCGGCGACACCGCACGGGTCGACGCCGAACTCGAGGGCGCGATGGTGTCGAGTTCGCTGAGCCACCTCACCGCGGTGTCGGGCGCCAACTGCGCGATCGTGGTGGGTGCCGTGTTCGCGTGCTGCGCGCTCATCGGGATGCGGCGGGGACTGCGTGTCGCGGTGTCGCTCGTGGCCCTTGCCGGGTTCGTGGTGCTCGTCACGCCCGAGCCGAGCGTCCTGCGCGCCGCGGTGATGGGCGGGGTGGTGCTGCTCGCGCTGGCCGCCGGACGACCCACCCGCGGGATGCCCGCACTGTGCCTCGCCGTGACCGTGCTGCTCACGGTCGACCCGTGGCTCGCGCGGTCGTTCGGCTTCGCGCTCTCGGCGCTGGCGACGGCCGGGCTGCTGCTGCTCGCCGGGCCGCTCGCCCGGGTGCTCGGACGGTGGATGCCCCCCGCGCTCGCGCTCGTCATCGCCGTCCCGCTTGCCGCGCAGCTCGCCTGCCAGCCCGTGCTGCTGTTGCTGAGTCCGACACTGCCGCTGTGGGGCGTCCCGGCGAACCTGCTGGCCGCCCCCGCTGCGCCGCTCGCGACGGTCCTCGGCCTCATCGCCTGTCTGCTCGCGCCGCTCGCGCCGCCGCTCGCGCACGGGCTGGCGGCGATCGCCTGGCTTCCCGCGTCGTGGATCGCCGCGGTCGCGGAGGTCTTCGCCGGGCTTCCGGGGGCGAGGATGCCGTGGCCGTCCGGGGCGCTCGGGTTGATCGTGTGGGTGGCGCTGTCGCTCGCCGTGCTGGTGGCGCTGCTCGCCCCGGCCGGGTCGCGCGCGCGGCGGCTCGCCGCGATCCTCTCCCTCATCGGGGTGCTCGGCTACCTCGGCGCGACGGTCGGCATCCGGGTCGTGCAGCTCGCGGGGCGTCCGCCCGACTGGCAGTACGCGATGTGCGATGTGGGGCAGGGGGATGCGACCGTTATCCGCTCGGCGGGGGTTGTGGCGCTCGTCGACACCGGGCCGGAGCCGGCAGCGCTCGCTGCGTGCCTCGACGATCTCGGCATCGGCGCGATCGACCTGCTCGTGCTCACCCACGACGACCTCGACCATGTGGGCGGAACGGACGCCGTGCTCGGACGCGTGGGCGCGGCGATCGTGGGGCCGGTGGGCGAGCCCGGCGACGAGCGGCTGCGGGAGCGCTTGCGGGCCGGCGGGGCGCGGGTCGTGCAGGGGGTGACGGGGATGAGCGGGATGTTGGGGGCGCTCTCGTGGCGCGCGCTCTGGCCGCCTCCGCGCGGCGTCGAGCCCGGCAACCCGGCGAGCGTCGCGCTGCTCGTCGAACCGGGACCGGAATGCGGTTCGTGCCTCAGCGGCCTGCTGCTCGGCGACCTCGGAGAGGAGTCGCAGAGCCGGATGCGGGGCGCCTCGGCGGTGCCGGGAGTGGATGTGCTGAAGGTCGCCCACCACGGCAGCGCCGACTTCGACGCCGAGCTGTACGCGCGCGCCGCCGCCTCCGTCGCACTCATCGGCGTCGGGGTCGACAACGACTACGGGCACCCGACCGCGCGTGCCCTCGAGGCGCTCGCCGCATCCGGGACCACCGTCTTCCGCACCGACCGCGACGGCCTCATCCTGGTCGCGCCGCCCCTCACGCCCGGCGCGCCCCCGCGGGTGTGGACGGCCCGCACCACGTGAGCGCCGTCTCCGCCGGACGCAGGCACCCCGCCCGTCGTCCCTGCGGTCCCTGTTGTCCCCACAGTCGCCGCCATCCCAAATCAAGGAGTCGGGCAACCCGAATCAAGGAGTCCCGTCCCAAATCAAGGAGTCGGGCAACCCAAATCAAGGCGTCCCGTCCCAAATCAAGGAGTCGGGCAACCCGAATCAAGGAGTCGACGTGACTGGTGGGACTGGTGGGGCGGATGCTCTGCCGATTCGGCATCGAGTCCTTGATTTGGGTTGCCCGACTCCTTGATTTGGGATGCCGCCCTCGTCACGTCGGATGCCCGCCCCCGCGATCGGGGATACCCGCGCGTCGGCGGCGCCGCGGGCGGGGTCGGCGCCGCTGGATAGGCTGGGAGCATGGCGGGACGAGGCGCGGGCACGACGGCGAAGACCTCGATCCCGCAGCTCGCCTGGCACGCGGTGACTCCCGCGCCCGTCGTGCTGGTGACCGGCCCGGAGGCGCTGCTCGCCGAGCGTGCGATCCGAGCGGTCCGCGAGCAGCTGCGGGGCGCCGATCCCTCGCTCGAGGTGTCGGATATCGACGCCGGCCAGTACGCGCCCGGCGAACTGCTCACCCTCGCGAGCCCGTCGCTGTTCGCCGAACCGCGGCTCATCCGGGTGAGCCAGGTCGAGAAGGCCACCGACGCCTTCCTCGAGGAGGCTCTCGACTACCTCGCGGCCCCCGCGGACGACACCGTGCTCGTCTTGCGTCACGGCGGCGGGGTGCGCGGCAAGAAGCTGCTGGATGCGATCCGTGGCGGCCTCGGCGGGGGCGTCGAGGTGGTGTGCGCCGAGCTGAAGCGCGAGGGCGACAAGATCGACTTCGCCGCCGCCGAGTTCCGCGCGGCGAAACGCAAGGCGACCCCGGGGGCGGTGCGGGCGCTCGTGGCAGCGTTCACCGACGACCTCGCCGAACTGGCGGCGGCCTGTCGGCAGCTCGTCTCCGACACGGACGGCGACATCACCGAGCAGCTCGTCGACCGCTACTACGCCGGCCGCGCCGAGGTGACCGCGTTCGCGGTCGCGGATGCCGCGATCGCCGGCCGGCTCGGCGAGGCGCTCGGCCTCCTGCGGCACGCTCTGGCATCCGGATCCGATCCCGTGCCGATGGTGGCGGCGTTCGCCCTCAAGATCCGCACGATGGCGAAGCTCGCCGGGGCGCGCGGCTCCTCCAACGACCTCGCCCGGCAGTTCGGGCTGCAGGGCTGGCAGGTGGATCGTGCGCGTCGCGACCTGCAGGGCTGGACGGACGAGGGCCTCGCCCGCGCCATCCGCTCGCTCGCCGACGCCGACGCCCAGGTGAAGGGCGCCGGCCGCGACCCCGTCTATGCGCTCGAGCGTCTGGTCGCCGTGATCGCCGCCCGCGGCGCGGTCTGACCCTGCCCGCTCCCCGCCGCACGTGCGCCGCCCCCGCCGCACTCCCCGCCACAGGCACATCCTGTGACGTCCCAAATCAAGGAGTGCCGCAACCCATCTCAAGGATCCCGGCCGCTGGATCGGATACATCCGCCTCAGAAGCCACAGCAGCCACACGCACTCCTTGAGATGGGTTCCTCGACTCCTTGAGATGGGATGCACGTCCCGCCGCCCGCCGTATTCCACGCCCGGCCCGCCAGGCCGCCGCCCCACCGCACGCCAAGCCGCCGCCGCCCGTACGCCGCCGCCGCCACCACCCCGCTGCCGCCCCCGCGCTGCCGCGACGTGCTGCAGACAGCAGACGGGCCCCGCACCGGAAGGTGCGAGGCCCGTCGTGACTGCGGCGCTGCTTACAGCGCGGCGACCTGCTTCGAGATCGCCGACTTGCGGTTGGCGGCCTGGTTCTTGTGGATGACGCCCTTGCTCGCGGCCTTGTCGAGCTTCTTGCCGGCGCGCACGAGGGCGGCCTCAGCCTTGGCCTTGTCGCCCGAGGCGATGGCCTCGCGGGTGGCGCGGACGGCGGTCTTGAGCTCGCTCTTGACGGCCTTGTTGCGCTCCTGGGCCTTCTTGTTGGTGCCGATGCGCTTGATCTGCGACTTGATGTTCGCCATGGATGTGTCTTTCGTTCGGAAGGGATGGTGAGTGCCGTCTGCGGTAGAGGGGCGCATCCCGGCGAATCGCGTGTTGTGGGACACGCGGAAACCAAGGGTCTACGTTACCAGGTCGCCGCCGTGAGCGGCAACGCGGCCGGGCAGCCGCCCCCGCGATCCGGGGGTTTCCCGGATGTCGTGCGCCCGGCGTCCGCAGGATTCTGGATGCATGACCGAAACAACCTCGACCCCCACCGCGGCCCCCGAGCAGCCCGCCGCCCCCCAGAACCCCTACGCCGGCCCCGCACCCACCGGGGCCACCGCCACGTCCCCCACCACGACGCCCGGCTTCAGCATCGCCGCCCTCGTGACCGGCATCGCGTCCATCCCCACCGGCCTCGCGGTCGGCAGCATCGTGGCGATCGTGCTGGGCTTCGTGGCCAGGAGCCGCGAACCGCAGGGCCGCCTCATGGCCAACTGGGGCATCGCGCTCGGCTTCCTGGGACTGTTCGGCTGGCTCGTGCTGGCGATCATCGGCTTCTCGATCGCCCTGCCGTTCCTGGCCTTCGCGCCCTTCTGGTTCTGAGTCAGGCTGCGGCGCCCGTGCACCGGGCTCCGCAGTGGGCGTGGGAGAATCGTCCGGATATGTCACCCCGCGCCCTGAAGCCCCTGCCGCCTGCCGCGACCGACCCGGCGCGCATCCGCAACTTCTGCATCATCGCGCACATCGACCACGGCAAGTCGACGCTCGCCGACCGCATGCTGCAGATCACCGGCGTGGTGTCCGACCGCGACATGCGCGCCCAGTACCTCGACCGCATGGACATCGAGCGCGAGCGCGGCATCACCATCAAGAGCCAGGCCGTGCGGATGCCGTGGCAGGTGGGCGGGGACACCTTCGCCCTCAACATGATCGACACCCCCGGCCACGTCGACTTCACCTACGAGGTGAGCCGCAGCCTGGCCGCCTGCGAGGGCGCGATCCTGCTCGTGGACGCTGCCCAGGGCATCGAGGCGCAGACCCTCGCCAACCTCTACCTGGCCCTCGAGAACGACCTCGAGATCATCCCGGTGCTCAACAAGATCGACCTGCCGGCTGCCGATCCCGACAAGTACGCGAAGGAGCTCGCGCAGCTCATCGGCGGCGACCCGGACGAGGTGCTGCGGGTGTCGGGCAAGACGGGCATGGGCGTCGAGGCGCTGCTCGACCGCGTCGTCGAGCGCATCCCCGCCCCGAAGGGCGACGCGGATGTCGCGGCCCGTGCCATGATCTTCGACTCGGTGTACGACGCCTACCGCGGCGTCGTCACCTACGTGCGCATGATCGACGGGCAGCTGAACCCGCGCGAGCGCATTCAGATGATGTCCACGAAGGCCACCCACGAGATCCTCGAGATCGGGGTGAGCTCACCCGAGCCGACCCCCTCGAAGGGGCTCGGCGTGGGCGAGGTGGGCTACCTCATCACGGGCGTGAAGGATGTGCGCCAGTCGAAGGTGGGCGACACGGTCACCACCCAGGCGAAGCCCGCCACCGAGGCGCTGCCCGGCTACACCGAGCCGCTGCCCATGGTGTTCTCGGGGCTGTACCCGATCGACGGCTCCGACTACCCGGACCTGCGCGACGCGCTCGACAAGCTCAAGCTCTCGGATGCCGCCCTCAACTACGAGCCCGAGACCTCCGTCGCGCTCGGCTTCGGCTTCCGCTGCGGGTTCCTCGGGCTGCTGCACCTCGAGATCGTCACCGAGCGGCTCGAGCGCGAGTTCGGTCTCGACCTCATCACGACCGCCCCGAGCGTGCCGTACCAGGTGACCACCGAGGACAAGAAGACGGTCACCGTCACCAACCCCTCCGAGTACCCGGACGGCAAGATCGCGAGCGTGCTCGAACCGGTCGTGAAGGCCTCGATCCTGGCGCCGAAGGACTACGTCGGCACCATCATGGAGCTGTGCCAGAGCCGTCGCGGCGCGCTGAAGGGCATGGAGTACCTCGGCGAGGACCGCGTCGAACTGCACTACACGATGCCGCTCGGCGAGATCGTGTTCGACTTCTTCGACCAGCTGAAGTCCCGCACGCAGGGCTACGCGAGCCTCGACTACGAGCCGGCGGGCGAGCAGGAGGCGGACCTCGTGAAGGTCGACATCCTGCTGCAGGGCGAGAAGGTGGACGCCTTCTCGACGATCGTGCACAAGGACAAGGCCTACGCCTACGGCGTGCTCATGACCGGCCGCCTGCGCGAGCTCATCCCGCGCCAGCAGTTCGAGGTGCCCATCCAGGCCGCGATCGGCGCCCGCATCATCGCGCGCGAGTCGATCCGGGCGATGCGCAAGGACGTGCTCGCCAAGTGCTACGGCGGCGACATCACCCGCAAGCGCAAGCTGCTCGAGAAGCAGAAGGAGGGCAAGAAGCGGATGAAGATGGTCGGCCGCGTCGAGGTCCCCCAGGAGGCGTTCATCGCCGCGCTCTCAGGCGACACCGAGTCCGCGAAGAAGAAGTAGCTCGGACGTCACCGCTGCGCTGCGCTGCCCCGCTGATCGAGTGCCGCCGAAGGCGGTGCATCGAGATCCGCAGGCCCCGCGTCGCCCACCGCTCCCCCATTGACGCGCCCACCCTCACGTCCTTTTCGCAACTCAGGAGTCTCTGCGGATCACGAGCCCCGCACCGGTTGGAATCCGCAGATTTCCTGAGTTGCGGCACGCCCGCCGGTCGCAACTCAGGAGATCCGCGGCCACCTCGCCCGAGGGACCCGACAGGGCGCGAATCTCCTGAGTTGCGAGAACGGTCGGGTGGGGGTGGGGGTGGGGCTGAGGGCTGAGGGCTGAGGGCTGAGGGTCGTCGCCTATGCCAGGTGGGTGCGCGCGTCGGCGGCGTCGATCAGGTGCGCGTCGTGGGAGGCCACGAGCACGGCGTGACCCGTGTCGGCGAGGGTGCGCAGCATCCGGATGAGGGCGTCGGCGCTGGCCCGGTCGAGGCTGGCGGTGGGCTCGTCGGCCATGATGACGGCGGGGTTCAGCAGCAGGGCGCGGGCGAAGGCGACACGCTGGCGCTCGCCGCCAGAGAGCCGGTCGGGGTAGTGGCCGGAGCGGCCGGCCACGCCGAGCTGCTCGAGCAGGTCGCGGGCGCGGCGGGCGAGCTGGCGGGTCTGCCGATCGGGCAGCGCGGGCAGCAGCACGTTCTCGAGCGCGGTGAGCCCGGGCAGCAGGTTGCCGCGCTGGTCGAGGTAGCCGATGTGCTTGCGGCGCTTGGCGGTGATGACGTTGTCGGCGAGGCCGGTGATCTCGAGCCCCTCCCAGTTCACCTGGCCGGAGGTGGGCGGCACGAGCCCGGCGGCGACCCGCAGGATGCTCGTCTTGCCCGAGCCGCTGCGTCCGGCAAGGCAGTGCAGCGTGCCGCGGGTGAGGGTGAGATCGTAGTCGGCGACGATCGCGAGCGGTTCCTCGCCGGGGCGCTCGTACTGGATGGTGACATCCCGCAGCTCGATCGCGGGACCGTCGAGGGCGATCGTGCCGGCGGTGCCGGCGGGGGTGGTCTGCGTCATGCGCGGGTTCCCTTCGTGCGGATGGAGAGCGTGGTGAGGGCGGTGGCTCCGGCGGCGAGCGCCGCGACGGCCGACAGCAGCCACGGCTGCGGCAGCTCGAGCAGGATGACCCCCGCCACGACGATGCCGAGCGCGACGGTGAGCGAGGGCAGCACGATGGCGAGCGATTCGGAGCGTTGGGCGCGCGCGATCTGCCGCCCCGTCCATCCGGTGGCCCGCAGCGTGGACCACTGCAGGTGCCGACGACGCAGCTCCATGCCGCGCGCGACGCCCGCGAGCACCGCGCCCGAGAGCACGGCGGTGAGGCCGAGGGCGAGCTGGGGCAGGAACTGCTGGTCCGAGAGGTAGCCCGCCAGCAGGCTCTGCCCGACCCCGGCGCGCCCGCGCAGGAATACCGAGACGAGCCCCGCGGATGCGGTCGCGACGATCGCGATCGCGAGCAGCTGGGTGAACGAGGTGAGCGGATGCTTCCACGCCTGCCGGGTGCCGAAGGCGGTGATCGTGCGGGCGCCGAGCCGGCGGCTCTTGCGGCGCCGCAGGCGGGCGGTGCGCGGCGGGCGCGATCCGACCCCGACCGCGACGGCGGCCACCACGAGCACGAGACCGAACACCCCCACGAGCAGAACGTCCACGAGCTCGGATGCCGACAGCAGCACCGCCCCCGCCACGACGGCCCCGATGAGCAGGATGCCGGGCACCTCCTCCGCGCCCGACCAGCGCGCGATCCGGGAGCGGGTGAAGCCGAGTTCGCGCATCCCGGCCGCCTGCTCCCGGCGCCGCGGGATGGCGGTGAGCTGGAGCGCGGCGTAGAGCAGGATCGAGGAGGTGAGCCCGATGGCGACGATCGCGACGGTCGCGTTCGAGATCGCGAGCTCCGCGCGGGCGGCCGCACCGAGCTCCGACCAGCGCTGCACGATGCTGCCGAGCTCGCCGACCTTCTGGGTGCCGTCGGCATCCGTGGTGCCGAAGGCGTAGCCGTCGACGTCGAGGGTGACGTCGGAGGGTGAGGAGCCCGCCACCACGGTCGCGGCGAAGCCGAGTCCGCGCAGCTGCCGCGCGACGTCGAGCACGCGCTGCTGGGCTTCGGGCGTGTAGCCGTCGATGCCGCCGACGCGCACCCGGATGGCGTTGATCGGCGTCTCGAGGCCGAGTTGCTGGGCTGCGGCGAGCGAGGCGATCGCGATGGTGCGGGGGCTCACGAGTCCGAGTCCAGTCACCGAGGGCTGCATCTCGGCGCCCGCGTGCGCGCCGTCGGCGACGGTGGCACCGATGGGGGCGTATGCGCCGAGCGGCACGTAGTTGAGGTCGTCGATCGAGGTGATGTCGTCGGGGGAGAAGCTGCCCACCGGGGCGCCGCCCGCCGAACTCTGGGGGTTCCGCAGCTCGTCCGTCCACCCCACATAGGCGGCCTCGGTGCCGGGGGTGCTCGCCGGCTCGTCGATGCCGAACACGTCGGTGTAGGTGCCGGTGCCCGTCGTGTCGATCTCGCGGACGGGCGCCCGGTAGCCGGTCGGATCGGCGACGAGTCTGCCGCCGCGAGACGTGAAGCTGCCGGCGACGCCGCGTGCGAAGTAGGTGACCGCCACCCCGTGGTACTCGGGCAGTTCATCCGCGGCCTCGAGCGAGGCACCCGGCCAGGCGATCCGTGCGTTCTCGTCGACGAAGGGGTTGAGGGCGCCCGAGATGTCGATCGAGGTGGAGCCGAGCGGGGTGCCGGGCTCCCCGCCGAGAAGCCCCGCGGGCAGCTCGAAGGGGCCGGGGAACAGCTCGCCCGTGCGGGGCACGGCGCCGAAGCCCTCGACGCTGAGCTTGAGGCTCAGCCGGGCGGGGGTGGCATCGGAGACCAGAAGCGGCATGAACCTGCCCGCGAGCGCGTTGGCGCGCTGGTGCTCGTCCCAGTCCTGGCCGTTCTGCGCGTAGAGGCGCCGGATCTCGTCGACCATCGCATCGGTCATCCACGGCGGGCTCTGGGGCGTCACGAGGTCGAGGAAGGCGTCGCCGAAGCCGGCCGTGTCGGTCTTCGCCCAGGACGACATCTCGGGGCCGTCGACGAGCCCGTCGGGGAGGGCGGCGAGCGGGGTGAGGAAGTCGCCGCGGTCGCCGAGCAGCGCCCGCTCTGCGACCGGGTCGACGAGGGTGATGGCGGTCGCCCCCATCGGCGGGTTGTCGAGGTTGAAGGCGTAGGCATCGGGCACGAGCCGGCCCAGGATGTCGACCCCGTAGCCGCCGGGGACGAGGGTGTAGATCTCGGGGTCGACGCGGGTCTCGGTGCACGCGATGAACCCGGCGAGTGTGGGGAAGGCAGCCGGGTCGAAGGCGAAGCCGTCGAAGCTGTACTCCTGAATGGGAAGGCATTCGCCGACGGTGGGGCGCGGCGTCGTCGACCCGTCGATGACGATCGTGCTCGTGGAGCGCGCCACGATCCGCTCGCCGAGCCCGTCGTCGGTCGTGTATTCGGCGGTCACCCGGTAGGCGTGCGGCCCGTCGGCCGCCTCCGGCACGACGCTGCTCGGCACGACGACCGACGGCAGCAGACTCTTGAGCGCGGGCACGATCAGCTGGCCGATCGGCGCGGCGATCTCCACCCCATCCACGCCGCGCACGGCGGCGAGGTCGGCGGCGGTGAGGCCTGTGGTGCCGCTCGCGAGGGCGTTCGGCGGCAGCATCCCGTCGATCGGCGCGGTGGCATCCGCCGCGGTGACGAGGATGTCGTAGGCGCCCCGCCAGTTGGCGTCGAGGCTCGTGCGAAGGGCGGTCGCGGCCCCCACCTGGATGCCGGCGGTGGCGAGCGCGGAGACCGCCACGAGCACCACGGCGGCGGCGCGTCCGCGCTCACGGAGCAGACGTCGGACAGGGCCGGGGACGCCCCGGCGGCGGCGTGCAGAGCTCATTCGTCGCTTTCTCCACGGGAGCAGACGGCATGGAGGCCGCTGTCGAACAGGACGGTGCGGGTCTCATCGACGCCGCAGGTGGCCAGGGTGGGCGGGGTGTAGCCCGGGTCGCTCAGCACGCCGAAGCTCGCGGAGCGCGGATGCGCGTCGACGGTGGCGCCTGCGCTGCCGGCGTCTGCGGCACCAGCGGAGGCGGTGCTCGCGGCGTCGATCAGCTGCTCCGCCAGGGCGAGCAGGCGGGCGGGGCTCGCGTCGGCGAGCTCCGGAGCGGCCACGAGGCGGTCGCGGGCGCCGAGGCACAGCGCCTCGGCATCCACGCGACCCCGGTCGCTGTCGGCCAGCTCGTAGCGCACCGCGAAGTAGGAGCTGCCGGAGTCGTCGGCGCCCTCGACGCAGCGCACCGACTCGAGGTGGTAGCTCGGCGCGGGCGCGTCCTGCGCGCCCACCGTGAGGGCCGCCGCGGTGACGGCGCCGCCCAGCAGGGTGGTGCCGGCGAGGGCCGCCACCAGGGCGCGGGTGCGGCGGCGGCGACGCTCGACGACCCGGTCGATCCGCTCCTCCACGCGCTCGCCGACCGCGGCGAGCGCGGCGTCGAGGTAGATGCCCTGCTTGGGTCCCTGGGGACGCTCGGCGCTCATTGCTCACCTCGCACGGCGGCACGCAAGGTGGCGCGCAGCCGCTCGACACGCTTGGCGACCGCCGAGCGGCTGAGCCCGAGGTGCTCGGCCGCCTCTTCGTAGCCGTAGCCCTCCACGAGGCACAGGTGCACGATCCGCTGGTCGACGCCGCCGAGACGCCCGATCTCGGCGCGCGCCCAGCTGAGCTCCTCGATGCGTTCGTGCCGCACCCGGTCGCCGGGCAGCACCGATTCGTCGAACTCGAGGGCCTCACGGCGGGCTCGCACCTGGTTGCGCGCCACGTTGCGGCAGGTCACCAGCAGCCACGGCAGCGCAGAGCTGTCGACGATGCGCAGCCCGCCCACCTTGCGCCAGGCGAGCACGAACACCTCCTGGGTGACGTCCTCGGCATCGCGATCGTCGCGCACGATGCCCCAGGCGTAGGCGTGCACCGCGCGGGCGTGGCGGCGGAACAGCGCGCTGAACGCGCCCCGGTCACCGCGGATGGCGCGCGAGACGAGCTCGTCGTCGCCTGCGGTGTCGTACATGGTGCCCCTTCGTCGGATGCCGCCCTCACCATCATCATGTGCGCAGCCCCGTGGATCGTGACATCGCGTCGCCACCTCCGCTGATCGGGCCGCTCCGTGTGGCGGGCGGATGGCGTGCGGAGGGGGAGTACACAACGCCGCTGATCGAGTGCCGCGGAGCGCACAACCCCGCTGATCGAGTGCCGCGCGCAGTGCGCAACCCCGCTGATCGAGTGCCGCGCGGAGCGCGGTGTATCGAGATCCGCGGAACACGGCTCGACTCTGCGGTCGGTTGGTTTCGATACGCCCGCTGCGCGGGCTACTCAACCAACGGGGTGGGGGTGCTGCGCGGGTTGCTCAACCAACGGGGTGGGGGTGCTGCGCGGGTTGCTCGAGCAACGGCAGGGCGAGGCGTCGGGTGGAGCGCCCGACCCCGGTGATCGAATGCCGAGTGCCGCGCAGTGCGCAACCCCGCTGATCGAGTGCCGCGCGCAGCGCGGTGTATCGAGATCCGCGGAACACGGCTCGACTCTGCGGTCGGTTGGTTTCGATACGCCCGCTGCGCGGGCTACTCAACCAACGGGGTGGGGTGCTGCGTGGGGTGCTCGACCAACGAGTGGGGTGCTGCGCGGGGTGCTCGACCAACGGGGTGGGGCGCTCCTCGATCACCGGGTGGCTGCTGGGATGATCGAGGCGTGAGCGCATCCGAGCTGAACTACGGCCCTGTCGGCATCTCGCGGCCGGGTGCGACGGCGCCCGCCGGCCTGCGGGAGCGCGAGCAGCGCATCCGGCTCGGCTCCGGCGAAGGGCTTTGGGCGCGCGCCGTGGACGCCGTGTCGGGCTGGGCGATCAAGAAGCGGGTGCGTTTCACGGTCACCCCCGACGACGCATCCGTGGTGCTCGGGCGCGACTACGACACCCGCTTCGGCATCGGCGCGCTGCGACTGCTCGAGCCGGTGCGCGTCGTGTGGGTCGAGGAGTCCGGCGAGCGGCGCGGCTTCGGCTACGGAACGCGCGTGGGCCATCCGATCACGGGCGAGGAGTGCTTCCTCGTGGAGCGCGACGCCGACGGGGTGGTGTGGCTCGTGGTGCGCACCGTCTCGCGCGTCTCGCGCGGGCGCTGGCTCGTGCTGTGGCCGGGCATCCGCCTGATGCAGCCGGTGTTCCAGCGGCGCTACGCGCGCGCGGCGCTGCGGCTCATCGTGGGGGCGGACGCCCTCCCCGGGATGCGGGGACTGCGCCGCACGCTCGTGGGTGAGGGCAGCTCGAGCGTCGACGGCATCGCGAAGCTCGGCTACGGCATGAACCCCGAGCGCGGCCCCTTCGACGAGCCGCCGGCCGAGCCCGTGCAGCTGGATGCCGACGCGCTCCCGTGGGAGCTGCGGGAACCCGACGGGGAGGCCTCCCCGCCCCGAAACGGCACCTGACGGCGGTTTTCTGGGAGAATTGTCGGATGACCACCGCGTCTGCGCCCCCCGGCGACGCGCCGAGACGGTCGACGGCCGCCGCTCAGGCCGCCGTCGGCGACCCCGCTGAGCTCTGGCGGGTGCCGGTCAGCTACGGCGCGGTCGGCGCCACCCAGGCCGACGATCTGCTGCAGTATCCGCCGCGCGGCTATCGGGCGCTCGAGAAGCGCATCCGGGTGGGTCACGGCGAGCAGCGCTGGGAGTACGCCTGGATGCGGGTGCTCAGCTGGGGCATCCAGCGCGGTGCCGGATTCGAGGTGACGCCCGTGGATGCGCCGCCCGCGGCGACCGCGGCGAGCTACGTGCCGGTCGCCTTCGACGCCTCCGGGCGGCCCGTGCAGCCGGCGACCGTCGGTGACGGCGGCGAGGTCGTCTACACGACGGAGGGCGACGCCCTTGTGCGTCCGGGGGACACCGGGATGTTGCGCGCCCCCTTCTGGCCGGTCGCGTTCCCGGTGCGGGTCGTCTATGTGATCGACGAGCCGACCCGCCGCGGTGCGGCCTTCGGCACGCTCCCCGGGCATCCGCTGGCGGGTGAGGAGCTGTTCCTCGTGGAGCGCCGCGACGACGACTCGGTGTGGCTCACGGTGCGCATCTTCTCGCGCGCCGCCGACGGTCCTTGGAAGCTCGTGCTGCCGGCCCTGCGCGTCGTCCAGGCGTTCCTCGTGCGCCGCTACCTGCACGAGCTCACCGGGCGCATCGGCTGAGCGTTGGTGCGGTTTCGGCCGGATGGCACCCGCGAAACCGCGCCATCCGGCCGAAACCGCACCAGGGCGCGCGCGTTCGTGCTCTCGGGGATCCCGGGTGCGCGGCCCGCCGCTTCCGGGCGGGCCGCAGCGCCGGACAGGATGGGCGCATGCCCGCGCATCCGCCCTCCACGTCCGCACTCACCTACGCCGCGGTGGGGGCGACGCTCGCGGCGGGTGGGATGGCGGTCCCGGCCGGTTTCCAGGCGATCGACCGCGAGGTCGTGCTCGGCAGTGGGCGCGAGCTGTTCGCGCGCGCGGTGGACACCACCATGCGGTGGGGCGTGCAGCGGGGTGCCGGCATCCGGGTGCGATCGCTCAGCCTGGACGAGGGCCGGCCGCTCGCCGTCGGCGACCTCGCGATCCTGCGCATCCCGCTGTGGCCGCGGGATGTGCCGTGTCGCGTGGTGGTGGTGATCGACGAGCCGGATCGCGCCGGCTTCGCCTACGGCACCCTGCCCGGGCATCCCGAGTCGGGTGAGGAGGCGTTCCTCATCGAGTTGCGCCCCGACGGCACGGTCGTGCAGCGCATCCGGGCGTTCTCCCGTCCCGCGAACGCGTTCTTCCGTCTCGGCTATCCCGTGCTCGCGCTCCTGCAGCGCCGTTACACCGACCGTTACCTCCGCTCGCTGCGGGCGGTCTGACCCGCACCCCGGCGCGTGGTGCGGTTTCGGCTGGATGGCACCCGCGAAACCGCGCCATCCAGCCGAAACCTCGCCGGCCACCGGGGCGGGGGAGAATGGGGGGATGCCGAGCGCTCTTCCCCTCGCGGATCCCGCGCCCGCGGACGGGGCGCTGCCCGCATCCGTCGCGGAGGGCGCGACCGGGCGCGACCTCGGCGTGTACCTCCACGTGCCGTTCTGCCGGGTGCGCTGCGGCTACTGCGACTTCAACACCTACACGGCCTCCGAGATCCGCGGTGTGAAGCAGAGCGACTATGCAGCGCAGGCGTCCGCCGAGGTCGCCTTCGCCACCGGGGTGCTCGCGGATGCCGGGGTCGCCCCGCGCGCGGTCTCGACGGTGTTCTTCGGCGGCGGCACCCCCACCCTGCTGCCGAGCGCCGACCTCATCCGGATGCTCGACGCCGTCCGCGACGCCTGGGGCCTCGCTCCGGACGCCGAGGTGACCACGGAGGCGAACCCCGACTCGGTGACCGAGGCGGGCCTCGCCGAGCTCGCGGCGGCCGGCTTCACGCGCGTGAGCTTCGGCATGCAGTCGGCCGTGCCGCACGTGCTGCGCACCCTCGAGCGCACGCACGACCCCGCGCGCATCCCGGACGTCGTGCGCTGGGCGCGCAACGCGGGACTCCAGGTGAGCCTCGACCTCATCTACGGCACCCCCGGCGAGTCGCTCGACGACTGGCGGCGCTCGCTCGAGCTCGCCCTCGCGCAGGACCCCGACCACCTCTCGGCCTACGCGCTCATCGTGGAACCCGGCACCAAGCTCGCCCGCCAGATCGCCCGCGGCGAGGTCGCCGAGCCCGACGACGAGCTGCAGGCGGACCAGTACGAGCTCGCCGACGAACTGCTGGCGGCATCCGGCTTCGGCTGGTACGAGGTCAGCAACTGGGCGACGGACGACGCCCACCGCTCGCGCCACAACCTCGCCTACTGGACCGGTCAGGACTGGTGGGGCGTCGGACCCGGCGCCCACAGCCATGTGGGCGGGGTGCGCTGGTGGAACGTCAAGCATCCCGCCGCCTACGCCGAGCGTCTGGCGGCAGGCGTCTCACCGGCGGCCGGCCGGGAGACGCTCGACGCCGAGACCCGGCGTGTGGAGGATGTGCTGCTGCGCAGCCGCATCGTCGATGGTCTGCCCACCGAGGTGCTCGACGCCGACGGCCGCACCCAGGTGGCGGGCCTCATCGCCGACGGCCTCATCGACGGCCGGAACGCGATAGCCGGCCGCATCGTGCTGACACGACGCGGCCGGCTGCTCGCGGATGCCGTCGTCCGACGGCTGCTGCCGTCGGCTAGCTGACGAACTTGATGGCGAGCGGGTAGGTGTAGTACTCGCCCTTGTTGGCGGCGATCGCGGCCATGATGCCGAACACGATGGCCACGATCGCGGCGGCCGCGATGATGAGGATGCCGATGATGAAGATCGCGGTGATCGAGCCGACCACGTAGGCGATCAGCAGGGTGATCTGGAAGTTGAGCGCCGTCGCGGTGTGCGCGCGCACGAACGGTCCGCGGTCCTTCAGCACGAGGTAGGCGATGAGCGGCGCGATCCAGTTGAACAGGATGCCGCCGATGTGCGTCAGCGTCGCCCAGAGGCGCTCGTCGGACGGGCTCAACGGCTGGGCAGGCTGGGTGTAGGGCGTCTGCGGGGGAGGAGGTGTGGCGGTCATGCCGCCATTAAAGCAAGTGCGCCGGGCTCGACGGCCCGGCGCACCGCGTGTTCAGCAGAGTTCGACTACTTGATGAGCCGCACGGCGAAGGGGTAGCGGTAGCTTCCGCCGCCGTTGACCTTCACGAAGCCCAGGATCGAGAGCACGATGTTGAGCACCCACCACAGGAACGGGAGCCAGCCGAGGAGGCTGCCCACGAACCAGGCGCCCGTGAAGAGCAGGGCGCCGCTCACGATGCCGACGATGATCCAGAGGATCACGATCCCGATCGTGAAGGTGATCTGCCAGTTGAGGGCTTCCTTGGCCTCGACGTTGGTCTTGGCGCCGCGGTCCTTGAAGACCAGCCAGATGATGAGCGAGGGCAGGAAGCCCAGGATGCCGCCGAGGTGGGCGAAGGAGGCCCACTGCTTGTCTTCGGCCTCCGTCAACGGGGCGGCGGGCTGGGGCGCGGGCGCCGGCTGAGCGGGATCGGTCATGGTGGTGGTGCCTTTCTCTTCGTCGAGCGCTGGGGGGAGCGGCAAGCACAAGTTAGCGCGTGCGGTTCCGCGCGGCAACGGATGCGGCGAACCGTGTCGCGGTATTATTGGCAGTCACATACCCGGAGTGCCAGCGCCGTGGCCGTCCTTCGGAACGATCCGGATCCCGCGGAAAGGTGGTGCTCATGGTCTCGGAGCGGAGCCTCGCCGTGCTGCGGGTGATCGTGCAGGACTACGTCGCCACGAGCGAGCCCGTCGGATCGAAGTCGATCGTCGACAGGCACGCCTTCGGGGTGTCGTCGGCGACGATCCGCAACGACATGGCGCAGCTCGAGGAGGACGGCCTCATCGCCGCCCCGCACACCTCCTCCGGGCGGGTGCCCACCGACAAGGGGTACCGCGTCTTCGTGGACCAGCTCACCGAGTTGCGACCCCTCAGCTCCGCCCAGCGCAACGCGATCGAGGCGTTCCTCGGCGAGAGTTCCGACCTCGACGAGGTGCTGCGCCGCACGGTGCGGCTGCTCTCCCAGCTCACCAACCAGGTCGCGCTGGCCCAGTACCCCTCGTTCGGCACCGCGCGGGTGCGGCACGTCGAGCTCGTGGGTCTCGGGCCGCACCGCGTGATGACGGTGCTCATCACCGACACCGGCCGTGTCGACCAGCGCACCGTCGAGAGCGCCGCGGGCGACGACACCGAGCTGCTCGCGCGGCTGCGCGAACGCTTCAACGCCTCGCTCGGCGGAAGCGCCCTCGCCGATGCCGCCATCCTCCTGCGGCAGCTGGCCGACACGCTCGAGCCCGACGACCGTCCGCTCGCGGCACCGCTCATCGCGAGCGTCGCGGAGCAGGTGGCGGCGACGCGACAGGATCGCCTCGTGATGGCGGGCGCCGCGAACCTGGCACGCACCGAACGCGACTTCTCGGGATCCATCTACCCCGTGCTCGAGGCGATCGAGGAGCAGGTGACGATCCTGCGGCTGTTCGGCGAGATGGACCTGGATGCCGACGGCGTCGCCGCGCGCATCGGCCGCGAGAACGCCGACTACGGCCTGGGCGAGACGAGTGTGCTCGCCACCGGCTACGCCGCACCCGGGGGCACCGTGGCTCGGCTGGGCGTGCTCGGCCCCACGCGGATGGACTACTCCGGCAACATGGTGGCTGTCCGCGCGGTCGCCCGATACCTGTCTCGCCTGCTCGGCGACGACGAGCTCCGATAGCAAGAGAGAAGCTGTGGCAGATCACTACGAGGTCCTCGGGGTGGAGCGTTCCGCGACGCCCGAGGAGATCAAGAAGGCGTACCGGAGGCTCGCGCGTGAGCTGCATCCCGACGTGAACCCCTCCGAGGAGGCGGCCGAGCGGTTCAAGTCGGTCACCCACGCCTACGACGTGCTGAGCGATCCCGAGCAGCGCGAACGCTACGACCTCGGCGGCTCGGGCGGTTTCGGCGGCGGCAACTTCGGCTTCGGCGACATCTTCGACAGCTTCTTCGGTGCGGCGGGCGGGCGCTCCAACGGCCCGCGGTCGCGCACCGAACGCGGCCAGGATGCGCTCCTGCGCATCGAGATCGACCTCGACGACGTCATCTTCGGCTCCAAGCGCGAGCTGGAGATCGACACCGCCGTGCTGTGCGAGGCCTGCAAGGGCTCGTGCTGTGCGCCGGGCACCTCGATCACGACGTGCGACATCTGCCGCGGCTCGGGCGAGATCCAGCGCACGGTGCGTTCGCTGCTCGGCAACGTCATGACCTCGAGCCCGTGCGGCACCTGCCGCGGCTACGGCACCATCATCCCGAACCCGTGCCCCACGTGCGCCGGCCAGGGCCGCGTGCGCGCCAAGCGCAAGATCGCGGTGGATGTGCCGGCCGGCGTCGACACCGGCATGCGCCTGCACCTGCCGGGCGAAGGCGAGGCGGGCCCCGCGGGCGGCCCCAACGGCGACCTCTACCTCGAGGTGAAGGTGCGCCACGACGACATCTTCAGCCGATCGGGCGACGATCTGCTCGCCACCCTCGAGGTGCAGATGACGGATGCCGTGCTCGGCGCATCCGTGACCCTGACGGCACTCGATGGCGAGGTGTCGATCGAGATCAAGCCGGGCACGCAGAGCGCCGACATCGTGACGGTGAAGGAGCGCGGCGTCACCCGGCTGCGCGGGGGCGGACGTGGCGACCTCAAGGTCGGCATCCATGTGCAGACGCCCGTGCGACTCAACTCGAGCGAGCTCGACCTCATCAAGCAGTTCGCGTCGAAGCGGCCGCCCGCGAAGCCGCAGTTCTCGAAGTTCCAGCAGGGTCTGTTCGCGAAGCTGCGCGACCGCTTCCTGGGCTGAGCCTGGTGCGCGGCTCCGGTCGCTCGCCCGCCCTCCCATATCAAGGAGTCGAGCATCCCAAATCAAGGAACTCGACGTGCGGATCCGCCTCACGCGTAGCATGCGCCACACGCGTCACACCGACTCCGTGACTTGGGATGCTCAACTCCGTGACTTGGGATGCTCGACTCCGTGACGGGGGATGCTCGAGACCCTGACGGGGGGCGCGGACGGATGCGGGCGGCGCGCGGCGCCGCCGCATGGCACCCTGGAGCTGTGGCGAGCCTCTACCTGACCGACGAGCTCGGCGACGCGCGCCCCGGCGCGCGCATCGAGGTGACGGGCGACGAGGCGCGACACGCCCTGCAGGTGGCGCGCGTGCGGGTGGGTGAGCGGATCGCGCTCGGCGACGGACGCGGCACCCTGGTGCGCGGCGCCGTCGTGGGGGCGGCTGCGGGGATCCTCGCGGTCGAGGTCGACGAGGTGGTGCGGGATCCGGAGCCGCACCCCGAGCTGTGGCTCGCGCAGGCGCTCGCGAAGGGCGACCGCGACGAGCTCGCCATCCAGGCGGCGACCGAGCTGGGGGTGGCGGGGGTGATCCCGTGGGCGGCGGAGCGCTCGGTGACGCGCTGGGAGGGTGCCAAGGTCGCCCGCGGCGAGGAACGCTGGCGCACGATCGTGCGCGAGGCCAGCAAGCAGGCCATCCGCTCCCGGGTTCCCGAGGTCGCCCCGCTCGCCACGACGGCGCAGCTCGCGGCGTTGCCGGGGCTCGTCGTGGTGCTCGAGCCGAGCGCCGGGATCCCGCTCACGGCACTCGAGCTGGCATCCGCGGAGCGCATCACGCTCGTGGTCGGCCCCGAGGGCGGCATCGCCCCGCGCGAGCTGGAGCGGCTCGCGGATGCCGGCGCGCGTCTCGCCCGCCTCGGCACCGAGGTGCTGCGCACCTCCACGGCGGGCCCCGCCGCCCTCGCCGCGATCCACACGCGCCTCGGTCGCTGGTAGCGCCCCGAGGTCCGTGCGAGTCGGTCGATCCACCCTGGGTGGCGGCCCGTTCGCACGATTCTCGGATGCTCAGGGCTCGTCCCGGGCGGTGAGGATGCGCAGCCGCATCCCCGCGACGAGCAGGGCGAGGCCCCGATGCCCGCGTGAGCGCCACGCCACGAGCACCGTGACGAGCGCGAACCCGAGGGCGAGCAGCGCCCCCCACGCGGGCACGAGCAGCAGCGCCTGGAATCCGCCGATCCCGAACGCGAACCGCACCGTGCGCCACAGCACGTGCGGCCGTCGCCCGTCGACGCCCTGCACCCACACGGCGGCCTCGCCGAGCGTCGACCCCGAGAACAGCACCACGAGCCAACTGAGCACGAGCGCGGCGACGGCACCCGCCTCGCTCGAGAGCGCGCCGTCGAGCTCGCCCGGGCGCACCTGGACGAGATACAGCTGCACCGCGTTGCCCACGATCGCGATCGCCACCGTCGTGAGCAGCACGGCGAGCACGTCGCACAGCATGCCGATGAGGCGCCGCCCGAGCGTCACCTCGCCCGACAGGCGGGGGACCGCCGCCGCGCGACGCCGCAGGAACGGCAGCGCCACGAGCGAGCCGAGCAGGGCGCCGAGAGTGTTGGTCGCCAGGTCGGCGGTGTCGAACAGCCGGTAGGCGCACGGGAACGCGCCCCACACCCCGGTCAGCTGCGTGGTCTCGATGAGCAGCGAGATCCCCAGCCCGCTCGCCGTCGCGACGACGAACCCGCGCCGCCACAGCGCGCGCACGAGCACGCCCCACGGCACGAACAGCAGCACGTTGAGCACGAGCTGCTGCAGCGCCGTATTGCGCAGCGGTCCGCCCCCGCGGTTCACGGGATCGAACACGTCGCGCACCGCCTGCAGGGGATCGAGCTCGATCCCCGCGCAGACGATGTCGCCGCTCGGGATCGGCAGCAGCGTGTAGGCCTGCACGCCGAGGATCCACAGCAGCAGCGCGAGCCAGGCGAGCGTCCGCCCCGGGGTGAGACCCCCGCGGCGGCGGTAGCTGACCGCGACGAAGGGGATGAGCAGCACGACCGCGGCAACCGCACCGATCGCGAGCGCGACGAGGCCGGGGAGGACGCGGTCCATGCGGGTATTCAAGCAGGGAGGCGGGGAGCCTCCGTAGAATGGGGGCATGCCGGACGCCCCCACGATCTTCGAGCGCATCATCGCGCGCGAGATCCCCGCCGACATCGTCTACGAGGACGACGCGGTCGTCGCGTTCCGCGACATCGCCCCCCAGGCGCCCGTGCACCTGCTCGTCGTGCCGCGCACGGCCGCCTACCCGGATGTCGCGGCGCTCGCCGACGCCGATCCGGCGCTGCTGGCCCACATCATCGCCGTCGCGAAGCGGCTCGCCGCCGAGCACGCCGACGGGGACTTCCGCCTCATCTTCAACAGCGGCGAGGGCGCCGGCCAGACCGTCTTCCACGTGCACGCGCATGTGCTCGCGGGCGGCCTCACGGAAGGCACCCTTGGCTGACGGCACACCCCGCGAAGGCGCCGCGCACGAGCACGTCGCGTTCGAGGTCGACGGGGTCGCCATGGTGCGGCTGCTCGGCCCGCAGGACCGGCTGCTCACCACGATCGAGCACCAGTATCCGGATGTCGTGGTGCTCGTCCGCGGCAACCAGGTGACCCTGGAGGGTCCCGCCGAGCAGGTGCACGCCGCGGGTCGGCTGGTGGCGGAGCTCGTGGAACTCGTCAAGAAGGGCGTCGACCTGGGGCCCGGGGAGGTCACCACCTCGCGCCGCATCCTCGACCGCGGGGGAGCGCCCGCCGAGGTGCTCAGCCAGGCGATCCTCACCGCGCGCGGCAAGGCGATCCGACCCAAGACGCTGGGCCAGAAGGCCTACGTCGACGCGATCGACGAGAACACCATCACCTTCGGCATCGGCCCGGCCGGCACCGGCAAGACCTACCTCGCGATGGCGAAGGCCGTGCAGGCGCTGCAGCGCAAAGAGGTCGACCGCATCATCCTGAGCCGCCCGGCGATCGAGGCGGGCGAGCGGCTGGGTTTCCTGCCGGGAACCCTCACCGACAAGATCGACCCGTATCTGCGCCCGCTCTACGACGCGCTCAACGAGATGATGGACCCCGAGCTCGTGCCGAAGCTGCTCGCGGCGGGCACGGTCGAGGTCGCCCCGCTCGCCTACATGCGCGGTCGCACCCTCAACAACTCCTTCGTCGTGCTCGACGAGGCCCAGAACACCACGCCCGAGCAGATGAAGATGTTCCTCACCCGCCTCGGCTTCGGCACGAAGATGGTCGTCACGGGCGACGTGACCCAGATCGACCTCCCGGCGGGCGCCTCGGGCCTCCAGCTCGTGACGCGCGTCCTCGACGGCCTCGACGACATCCACTTCTCCCGCCTCACGAGCGACGACGTCGTGCGCCACTCGCTCGTCGGCCGCATCGTCGACGCCTACACGAAGTACGACGCCGAGAAGCAGGCGCGCGCCCACGAGCGGCGGGAGGCGGTCGAGTTCGCCAACCGGGCGGAGCGGCGCAAAGGCATGAACAAGGGCAACGGCAGGAGATAACCGGGTGTCGATCGAGATCAACAACGAGTCCGGCGTCGCGGTCGACGAGGCGGCGCTGCAGCGGCTCGCCAGCTACGCGCTCGACTTCCTGCACGTGCATCCGGATGCCGACCTCGCGATCGTGCTCGTCGACGAGGCCGCCATGGAGCAGCTGCACGTGCAGTGGATGGACGAGCCGGGCCCGACCGACGTGCTGAGCTTCCCGATGGACGAGCTGCGCCCCGGAACCGACGACGAGATCACCCCCGCGGGGCTGCTCGGCGACATCGTGCTGTGCCCGCAGGTGGCGATCGAGCAGGCGAGGTCCGCCGGGCACTCCACCCAGGACGAGCTGCAACTGCTGACCGCGCACGGACTCCTGCACCTGCTCGGCTTCGACCACGCCGAACCCGATGAGGAGAAGGAGATGTTCGGGCTGCAGCGCGACATCCTGGTCGGGTACGCCCACTCCCAGCGACGACGGTAGGCGACGGTGATCGGGCTGTTCATCGCCGCCGCCGTGCTCGCGGTCGCCTTCGGCGGCCTGCTCGCGGCGGTCGACGCGGCCCTCTCGGTGCTGTCGCGCACCGATCTCGTGGATCTCGCGGCACATCACCGCGCACGGAAGTCGCTGCTCGCGATCTCGGCCGACATCGGCGCGCACGTCAACGCGGTCAACTTCATGCGCGTCGTGTCGGAGTCGTTCGCGGCGGTGCTCGTGACGCTCACCTTCGCCGAGGTGCTCGAACAGTGGTGGTGGGTGCTGCTGGCGAGCGCCATCGTCATGACGGGCACCTCCTTCGTGCTCGTCGGCTCGAGCCCGCGCAGCGTCGGGCGCGCGCACGCGAAGGGGGTCGTGTCGTTCTCGGCGCTCATCGTGCGGGCGGTGCGGGTCATCCTGGGGCCGGTCGCGGATGCCCTCGTCGCGCTCGGCAACCGGGTCACCCCGGGGCGCCCCAAGACCGCGGTGACCTTCTCGAGCGAGGAGCAGCTGCTGTCGATGGTCGATGAGGCCACCGAGCTCGAGGTGCTCGAGGAGGACGACCGCGAGCTCATCCATTCGATCTTCGAGTGGGGCGACACCGTGGTGCGCGAGGTGATGGTCCCGCGCACCGACATGGTCACGATCGACGCGGACGCATCCATCGGCGCGGCCCTCGGCCAGTTCTTCCGCACCGGCGTCTCGCGCATCCCGGTGATCGGCAAGGACGCCGACGAGGTGCTCGGCGTGCTTTACCTGCGGGATGTGGCGCGCATCAGCCACGAGCAGCCGCTCGATGCCGCATCCATCGCGGTGAGCGAGCTCGCGCGTCCCGCGGTGTTCATCCCGGAGTCGAAGAAGGCCGACGACACCCTGCGGCAGATGCAGCTCGACCGGGCGCACCTCGCGATGGTCGTGGACGAGTACGGCGGCATCGCGGGACTCGTCACCCTCGAGGACCTCATCGAGGAGCTCGTGGGCGACATCTCGGACGAGTACGACCGCGACCTCGACGAGATCGAGCAGGTGGCCGACGGCGTGTACCGGGTGAGCGCCCGACTCGCGGTCGACGAACTGGGCGACCTGTTCGGGCTCGAACTCGACGACGACGACGTGGACTCGGTGGGCGGGCTGCTCACGAAGGGGCTCGGGCGCCTCCCGGTTCCGGGATCGACCGCCACGGTGTCGGGGCTCGTCCTCACCGCCGAGCGCACGGAGGGGCGACGCAAGCACCTCACGACCGTCATCGTCGAGCGGGACGCCGCCCTCCTCGAGGCGGAGGACGCCTTCGCGGCCGACGCGGGCACCGAGACGACCAAGGTGGAGGAGAAGAAGCGATGACCGAGACCGCACCCGGATTCCGCGCGGGCTTCGCCACCTTCGTGGGGCGCCCGAACGTGGGCAAGTCGACGCTCACCAACGCGCTCGTCGGCGAGAAGGTGGCGATCACCTCGCCCAAGCCGCAGACCACGCGATCCGCCATCCGCGGCATCGTGCACACGGGCGGCGGGCAGCTCGTGATCGTCGACACCCCCGGCATCCACCGGCCCCGCACCCTGCTGGGCGAGCGGCTCAACGCCGTGGTCACCTCGATCCTGGGCGACGTGGACGTGATCGGCTTCTGCCTGCCGGCCGACGAGAAGATCGGCCCGGGCGATCGCTTCATCAACGAGCAGCTCGACCGGTTCCCGCGGGCGAAGAAGGTGGCGATCGTGACCAAGATCGACGCCGTGCCGCGGCCCGCGGTGGCCGAGCAGCTGCTCGCGATCAGCGAGCTGCGCGACTGGGAGGCGATCGTGCCGGTGTCGGCGACGAGCCGCATCCAGCTCGACACCCTGCTCACCCAGCTCATCGGGCTGCTGCCGGAGTCGCCGCCGCTGTATCCGGACGACGCCGTCACCGACGAGACGCTCGAGCACCGCATCGCCGAGCTCATCCGCGAGGCGGCGCTCGAGGGGGTCTCCGACGAGCTGCCGCACTCGCTCGCGGTGACGATCGACGACATCGTGGAGCGCGACGACAAGGAGCTCGTCGAGGTGTACGCGAACCTGTGGGTGGAGCGCGACAGCCAGAAGGGCATCATCATCGGCAAGGGCGGCGCCCGCCTGCAGGAGGTGGGCGCCCGTGCCCGCGCCGGCATCGAGCCCCTGGTCGGCAGCCAGGTCTACCTGAACCTGCGCGTCAAGGTCGCCCCCAACTGGCAGCGCGATCCCAAGCACCTCTCCCGCCTCGGCTTCTAGCCCGCGAGGTGTCACTTATTGCACTTTTCGCGCCCGAATCCTGCAGCTTCTGACATCTCGGCAGCTGTGGATGGGGAGAGCATTCACAGATGTGAGGCGGATCGGGGCGTGCGCGGGGTGCTTCGCGCAAAGGTTCCGGCATGGAACCGCTACCGGAGTCGCTCGTGGGACGCGCATTCAGCGTGCGTGAAGCCGCCGTCGAGGGGGTAGCCGTCAGTCGTCTGAGGCGAAAGGGTCTCGTGACGCCGTTCCGCGGGGTTCGCGCGCCCGCGGATGGCGAGCGAGATCTTGAGTCGCTGTGTCGCGCGTACGTCGAGCGCATGGCCGAAGACCAGTACTTCAGCCATCTCACGGCGGCGCGGCTGCACGGATTCTGGCTTCCGTCGCGGTTCCAGCTCGGCGAGCCCATCCACGTGTCGGTCACCGACACCGCGCGGGCGCCGCGCATCCCGGGTGTGGTCGGCCACCACGTCGATCCCGATCGCGCCGCGTGGACCTGGTTGGACGGCCTCCCGGTTGCGGTACCGCTTGAGGCGGCGCGGATGCTGGCCCCGGCGTTGAGCATCGAGGCTCTGGTCGTGGTGCTCGACTCGCTTCGTCAGCGCTCCGGACGGCTGGTCAGTGAACCCGAGCTCCTCTACATGCTCGCGAAGCACGGTGGTCAGCGCGGGGTGCGCAAGTTGCGGGCTGCGTTCGCACTGAGCAGAGAGGGGTCTGCGTCGGCGAAGGAGACGACGTTGAGGCGCGGGGTGGTGCGGGCGGGCCTGCCCGAGCCGGAGGTCAACGCCCTCATCTCCCGGCCGGGCGAGCCTGAACGCTACGGCGACCTCGTGTGGCGGCGGTGGCGGGTGGTCGCCGAATACGAGGGCGTCCAGCATCAGTCCGACCGAGGCACCTATGTCGGTGACATCACGCGATTCGAGGAGCTCTCGCCCGAGTGGTCGTTCGTCCGCGTGACCAAGGAGCATCTCGCCGATTTCCGCGCCATCGCCGTCCGCATCCTTCGCGCGAGGCGTCAGTAGTTGCAGAATCCGGCGCCGAAACCTGCAACAGATGACATCTCGCGGGATACATCTGGGGGATGATTTCGGGGGCGTGGGGGCGGGGCGGAGGCTGGGGGCGCGTACCGTGAGGGGCATGTTCCGGCGGCTCACGACGACCCAGCTCGTCGTCGACATCATCGTCGCCGTCGCGTTCCTCGGGTTGAGCGTCGTCATGATCTACGGGGTCCGCGTGAGCTACGGCGGGATCTCCGACAGCGGGCTCTGGCAGGCGATCGTGCTGATCGGGATGTCGGGTGCCCTCGCGCTGCGCCGCCTCGCACCGGGTCTCGCCCTCGGCGTGGCGTGGATCACCGCCGTGACGCAGATGCTCGCAGGTGTCGTGCCGAATCCCGCCAACCTCGCGACCTTCGCGGTGGTCTACGCGGCCGCGGCCTACGGCACCTCGCTCGTGCGCTGGCTCGCCCTCGCCTCCGCCCTCGTCGCACCCGTGACGATCACCTTCTACGTGCTCTTCACGCAGGGCTTCGGGGATCTCAGCTTCTGTCTGCAGTTCCAGTACGCCTATTGCGCGAGCTATGTGCCCGAGCTCGCCGGGCGCGCGGTCGGCTGGTTCGTCGCGTTCGCCTTCTCCTTCCTGCTCGCCTGGACGATCGGGCAACTCGTGCGCACCCGCATCCGCGCGCGCGCGAGCCGGGAGGCGACGATCGCCGCCGAGCTCGAGATCGCCGCCGAGCAGGAGCGCACGCGGATCGCGCGCGACATGCACGACGTGGTGGCGCATTCGCTCGCCGTGGTGGTCGCTCAGGCCGATGGGGCGCGCTACGTCGCCGAGACCGATCCGGACGCCACCCGCGAGGCGCTGCGGGCGATCGCGACGACCGCACGCGAGGCGCTCGCCGACGTGCGCGTGCTGCTCGCCCAGCTGCGCTTCCCCCAGGAGGACGGCCCGCAGCCGACCCTCGTCGACCTCGACCGCCTGTACGGCCAGGTCCGGCAGTCGGGCCTCAGCCTCGTGGAGGAGACCACGGGCACCCCGCTGGCGCTCGGTGCAGCCCAGCAGCTCGCGGTGTACCGCATCGTGCAGGAGTCGCTCACCAACGCGCTGCGCCACGCCGACACGGCGAAGGACGTGCTCGTGCGCTTCGACTGGACGCGCTACGGCCTCGAGATCGGCATCCAGAGCGCGCTGCCCGAGTTGAAGCCCCGCACGGGCGTCATCCACCTCGCGTCCGCGGCCCACGAGGGCCACGGCATCGCGGGCATGACCGAGCGCGCCGCCCTCACGGGGGGCTGGCTCCGGACGCGCACCGAATCCGGACGCTTCATCGTGACCGCGTGGCTCCCCGTCGCGCAGGCGACCACCCTCGAACCGCCGCCGTTCCCGACCGCGAACCCGGAGCCCGCCCGATGACCTCCCCGATCCGCGTCGCGCTCGTCGACGACCAGGCGCTGTTCCGCACCGGCATCCGGATGCTCGTGAGCTCGCAGGCGGACCTGGAGTTCGCGGGCGAGGCGGGTGACGGTCTCGAGGGGGTGGCGCTCGCGGCGCGGGTGCAGCCCGACGTCGTGCTCATGGACATCCGGATGCCTGTCATGGACGGCATCGAGTCGACCGAACGCATCCTCTCCGCCGCCGACGCGGCGGGCCGCGAGAGTCCGCGGGTGATCGTGCTCACCACCTTCGACCTGGACGAGGCGGCCACGCGCGCCATCCGGGCGGGGGCGAGCGGGTTCCTGCTGAAGGACTCCGACCCCGAGTTCCTGCTCGCCGCGATCCGCACGGTGCACGCGGGGACCGCGGTGATCGCGCCCTCGGCGACGCGCGAGCTGTTCGAGCACTTCGACTCGCGTGGTGCATCCGTGAGCGAGCCGCCGGAGTTCGGGGCGCTCACCGCCCGGGAACGCGACATCTTCCTGCTGGCGGGCCGCGGCCTGAGCAACTCGGAGATCGCGCGCAGCGAGTTCGTCTCGGAGGCCACCGTGAAGACCCACATCTCGCGCATCCTCGCGAAACTGGGGCTGCGGGACCGCGTGCAGCTCGTCGTCTACGCCTTCGAGCACCGCCTGCTCGACTGACCGGCCATCATCCGTGCGGGGGATGCGGATGGGCCTGGCGCGGGATGTGCGCCACCCGCGGTGGTTCCTAGCGTCGAAGCATGGACCTCACCACCAGCATCCCCACCGTCACCGGCAATCCCGCCGCCGCGAGCCTCGTCGCCCGCGTCGAGAACCTCACGAAGAGCTACGGCGCCCACCTCTCCCGGGTCGACGCCCTGCGGGAGGTGACCCTCGGCATCCGCCGCGGGGAGTTCACCGCGGTCATGGGGCCGTCGGGCTCCGGCAAGTCGACGCTCATGCACATCATGGCCGGCCTCGACTCGCCCACTGCGGGCCGGGTCTGGCTCGGCGACAGCGAGATCGGCTCGCTCGGCGACGACCAGCTGACGCTGCTGCGCCGTCGCCGCGTCGGCTTCGTCTTCCAGGCGTTCAACCTCGTGCCCACGCTCGATGTCGAAGGCAACCTGCTGCTGCCGTTCGAGCTCGACGGTCGCACCCCGAGCCCGCAGGAGCGCGCCTGGATCGACGAGCTCGAGACGGTGCTCGGCCTCGACTCCCGCCTGAGCCACCGTCCGCACGAGCTCTCCGGCGGCCAGCAGCAGCGCGTCGCCATCGCGCGGGCCCTCGTGACCCGACCCGAGCTGGTGTTCGCCGACGAGCCCACCGGCAACCTCGACTCCCGCACGGGCCGCGAGGTGCTTCAGGTGCTGCAGTCGGCGGCCCGCGGCTACGGCCAGTCGATCGCCATGGTCACCCACGACCCGGTGGCGGCGAGCTTCGCCGACCGGGTCTTGTTCCTCGCCGACGGCCGTCTCGTGGACGACCGCTCCGGGATGTCGGCCGCCGAGATCGCGAACTACATGCTCGCGATGGACCAGGCCGCCTGATGGCCGCCGTGTCGACCTCGACGGGCCTGCGCGAGCACGGTTCCTCGATCCTCGTGGCGGGGCTCTCCGCCGCGTTCGGCGTCGCCCTGCTGCAGGTGACGGGTGCGCTCACCGACGTGATCCGCGCCGACGACGTGCTGGGCGCGAGCGCGACCGTCACGGCGATCCTCGGGATCATCGCCGTCGTGTTCCTGGTGATCGCGGTCTACGTCGGCTCGATCGTTACGGCCAACACCTTCGCGACGATCGTGGCCGGTCGCGCGCGACTCATCGCCCTGCTGCGGCTCGTGGGCGCGAGTGCGCGGGCGCAGCGCCGCGCGGTGGCCCGTGAGGGGCTGGTGGTGGGCGCGCTGGGATCGGCGGCCGGCGCGGTCGTCGGCACGGCGATCGCGCTCGGGCTGGAGCGGACGGGGGTCGCGCTGGGATGGCTTCCGGATGTCGCGCACGACTGGTTCCGTCCGATGCTGCTCGTGCCGGTCGTGGTCGTCGTGCTGACCACCTGGCTCGCCTCGTGGATCGGGTCGCGGCGGGTGCTGAGCGTCACGCCCCTGCAGGCGATCGGCGGCTCGCAACCGCTGTCGCACGAGGCGGTCCGGGCGCGCCCTGCCCGCAATGCGGTGGCGATCGCGCTCATCGTGATCGGCTCCGGCCTGCTGGTGCTCGGCATGCTGGTGGGCCTCGTGAACCCGCTCGGTGTGCTCATCGGGCTCGTCGGCGGCGTGCTGTCGTTCTCGGGGGTCGTGTCCGGTGCCCACCTGTTCATGCCGCCCGCGCTGCGCCTCGTGGGGCGCATCCTGGGTCGCTCCCCGTCGGCCCGCCTCGCGGCCGCGAACGCCGTGCGCTACCCGGAGCGGGCATCCCGCACCACGATCGGCGTCGTGATCGGGGTGACCCTCGTCACGATGTTCGGGGTGGCGATCGCGAGCTTCCGCACGCTCATCGCGCAGGCGCAGGAGGCGCAGCCGGAGGTGTACCAGGGCATGGATGCGCTGCTCGACGCGCTCACCGCCGTGTTCTCGATCCTCGTGGGGGTGAGCGCCCTCATCGCCGCGGTCGGCCTCGTGAACGCCCTGTCGCTGAGCGTGCTGCAGCGCACCCGCGAGCTGGGGCTGCTGCGGGCGCTCGGGTTCTCGAGGAGCCAGCTGCGCCGGATGGTGCTCGCCGAGAGCGTGCAGCTCACCGCCACCGCGGTCGTGGTGGGGCTGCTGCTCGGCACCTTCTACGGCTGGGCGGGTGCGCAGTCGCTGCTCGGCTCGGCGCAGGGCATGCCGGGGATCGTCGCCCCCGGGGTGCCGTGGGCGACGATCGGCGCGGTCGTGGTCGCCGCCGCCGTGCTGACGATCGTGGCCACCGTCGCGCCCGCCCGCCGGGCCGCTCGGCTCGCACCTGTGGCGGCGCTCGCCGTCGACTGATCCGAGGGACGTGCCCGGAAGCGGAGGCTCAGGCGCTCTCGCGCCCGGGCGCCCCGCCGAGCAGGTCGACCGCGCCGGTCATCACGTCGCCCCGCATGAGGCCGTTGTCGTTGCGTGACACCAGGCACGACATGAAGTAGCGTGCGCCGTCGATCGGGGGATAGCGGTCGAGCGCCTCCCACTCCGGCGAGTCGTCGAAGATGCTCGCCCAGGCGTACATGGTGCTCCGATCGAATCCGAGCGCCACCTCCGAGACGAGGCCGTCGCACACCCCGGACGCCGTCTGCCAGTCGGCGTCGCTCAGCTGATCCATCGGCTTCACGAAGTCGATGCCGAACGCCGCCCGGGCGTCGAAGCTGAGGATCGTCTGGTCGGTGTGCGGCTCGTCGCACCAGGAGAACTCGATCGTGTCGTCGTCGCCGTAGATCCAGCAGTCCCGCATCTCGACCGGGTAGTCGGGGGAGAAGACATCTCGCACGGTGAGCTCGGCGGGCTCCCGGGTCGACTCCAGCCACCCGAGCGAGCAGAGGGTGCGATGCTCGCCCGCCACGAAGGCGGCGCGGGAGGCCAGCGAGCGGTCGACGGCCCACGGGCCGACGGGCATCACCCAGAGGGCGTTGAAGCTGTTGCCGATCTCGGGGCCCGACCATCCGACGGCCTCGCGGAGCGCCGTCGAGCAGAAGTCGTCCGCCCAGCTGAAGTAGCGGTCCACGAGCTCGCCCGAGTCGGCGGCGACGATCGTCGAGAACACGGTGCCGGGATCGCTCTGCGCGATCGCCTCCGCCATCCCGGGCCATTCGCCGATGCCGACCACGTCGTAGAGGTGGGGCGCCGTGCAGGGCACGAGCGAGGTCCAGTCGGAGTCGAGCCCGTTCATCTCGTCGAGGCAGTCGGCGATTCCGGGGGTCGCGCGGGACTCGGGAGCCGCCTCGACAGGTTCCGGGGTGACGACCTGGCGCGGGGGCAGCGGGATGTAGACGGTGGTGCAGCCGGTGAGGGCGACGGTGACGACGATCGCGATCAGGAGCACCGTGCGCCTCATCCAGAACTCCCCTCAGCTTCCATCGGTGAGCACACTGTAGCGGCAGGGATCGCCCGCTTCGCATCCCCCGAGCGGGCGGTGCTACCCTGAACGGGTGCGTTTCGGCCTTCTCCTTCTTAGCCGCCGCGACGGGTCCTAGTTCTCAGGCCTTCCCCGTCGCGGAGTCCGTTGTCGGCCGCACACGACTAGGAAGAAAAGAAGCATGAAGAACACCCAGACCCCCTCCTCGATGCCGATCCACCGGTATCGCCCGTACCACGAGCAGTTCCGCGTCGAGCTGCCGGATCGCACCTGGCCCGACACGCGCATCGAGAAGGCGCCCCTGTGGTGCGCCGTCGACCTCCGTGACGGCAACCAGGCCCTCATCGACCCGATGAGCCCCGAACGCAAGCGCATCATGTTCGACCTGCTGGTGCGGATGGGCTACAAGCAGATCGAGGTGGGCTTCCCCTCGGCGAGCCAGACCGACTTCGACTTCGTGCGGCAGCTCATCGAGGAAGGCCTCATCCCGGACGACGTCACCATCCAGGTGCTCACCCAGGCGCGCGACCACCTCATCGAGCGCACCTACGAGTCGATCCGCGGCGCCAAGAACGTGATCGTGCACCTCTACAACTCGACGAGCGTGCTGCAGCGCGACGTCGTGTTCCGCACCGACCGGCAGGGGGTCATCGACATCGCCCTGCACGGCGCGCGGAAGTGCCGCGAGCTCGAGGCGACCGTGCCCGGAACCAACGTCTTCTACGAGTACTCGCCGGAGAGCTACACCGGCACCGAGCTCGAGTTCGCGGTGGAGGTCTGCAACCAGGTGATCGAGGTGTTCGAGCCGACCCCCGAGCGCAAGGTCATCATCAACCTGCCCTCGACCGTCGAGATGGCCACCCCGAACGTCTACGCCGACTCGATCGAGTGGATGAGCCGCCACCTCGCCCACCGCGAGAACGTCATCCTGAGCCTGCACCCCCACAACGACCGCGGCACCGCGATCGCGGCGGCGGAGCTCGGCTACCAGGCCGGCGCCGACCGCATCGAGGGATGCCTGTTCGGCAACGGGGAGCGCACCGGCAACGTCGACCTCGTCGCGCTCGGCATCAACCTGTTCACCCAGGGCATCGATCCGCAGATCGACTTCTCCGACCTCGACGCGATCCGGGTGACCGCCGAGTACTGCAACCAGCTGAAGGTGCACGAGCGCAGCCCGTGGGCGGGCGACCTCGTGTACACGGCCTTCTCGGGCTCCCACCAGGACGCCATCAAGAAGGGCTTCGAGTCGATGGAGGCCGAGGCCGCGCGCCGTGGCGTCCCGGTGACCGAGCTCGAGTGGGCGGTGCCCTACCTGCCGGTCGACCCGAAGGATCTGGGCCGCGGCTACGAGGCCGTCGTGCGCGTCAACTCGCAGTCGGGCAAGGGCGGGGTCGCCTACCTGCTCAAGACCGACCACGCCCTCGACCTGCCCCGCAAGCTGCAGATCGAGTTCAGCGCCGTCGTGCAGGCGAAGACGGACGCCGAGGGCGGCGAGGTCACGAGCGAGCAGATCTGGGAGATCTTCCAGGACGAGTACCTGCCGGCCGCCGACCCGACCGACAAGTGGGGCCGCTACGAACTGCTCTCGACCCGCACCGCGAGCGAGCTCACGGGCGTGGTGAGCCTCGACCTGCGCTGGCGCGTGGGCGAGGAGGTCTCGGACGTGCACGGCGAGGGGAACGGACCCATCGCGGCGTTCCTCGGCATCCTGGCGGCGCAGGGCCACGAGATCAAGCTCTACGACTACGTCGAGCACGCGCTCAGCGCCTCCGGCGACGCGCAGGCGGCCGCCTACGTCGAGCTGCAGGTGGGCGACAAGCGACTGTGGGGCGTGGGCATCGACGCCGACATCTCGACGGCGTCCCTCAAGGCGGTCGTGTCGGCGGTCAACCGCGCGGTGCGCCACGAGTCGGGCGACCTGGCCCTCGCCGCCGTCTGAGCGCGTCACGTCCGTTCACGCGAGGGTGGCGCGGGGACTCAGCGAGCGGATGAGGTCGGCGAGACCGTCGACCCCGCTCGACGCCTGGATCTCCGCGCCGATCCGGGCGCTCGCGCGCGCGTAGCGGTCGTCGGCGAGCACCTCCCGCACGGCATCGCGGATGGCGGATGCGGTGGGCGTGCCGGTCCGGAGGTTCACGCCGACCCCCGCCCACGCGACCCGTGCCGCGGTCTCGGGCTTGTCCTCGGTGTCGCCCGCCACCACGATCGGCACACCGCGCTCGAGCGCGTAGTGCAGGCCGCCGTAGCCGCCGTTGGTGACGAAGACGTCGACGCGCGGCATGAGCTCGGCGTAGGGGAGCATTTCGGCTGCGCGGGCGTTGGCGGGCAGCTCGCCGAGCTCGGCGACGGGTTTGCCGCCCGTGCTGACCACGACCAGCACGTCCTCCTCGGCGAGGGCGTCGAGGGTGGGGCGGATGAGCTCGCCGAGGTTCTCGTTGGCGACGGTGCCCTGGGTGACGTGCACCACGGGCGTGCCGCCGTCGAGGTCGTGCCACCACGATGGCCGGGCGTGATCCGAGGGGGCGAGCCGTGAGACGGGGCCGAAGAATCGCAGCTTCGCGGGACCGTCGCTGCGCGGGTACTCGAACGACGGCACCGTGAACTGGGCGATCGCGTCGGCGTACCGCGGCCAGTCGAGGAAGAAGCCGCCCATGTCGTGTCCGGTCATCTCGCGCATCGCCGCGTCCGCGCTGCGCTGGTTCTCGCGGAACAGCACGTGCTGCATGGCCCAGGCGAGCACGCGATTCCGGATGCGCCCGAGCGGGCTCGCGTCGGGCGCGAGGCCGAGGCCGAACGGCGCCACGTCGCGGCTGCCGACTCCGAGGGGGAGGATCCCGCAGACCACGACCGGGGGGTGTCCCGGGGTGTGGAGGAGCCCCGCACTCCCGGAGAACCCGGACTCGGTGAGCACGGCGTCGACCGGCTCCTCGGCGATGGCGGCGAGCAGCGCCCGATACTGGGCGGCCGCAGGCCGGATGAACACCCGGTCGAGGTTCTCGCGCAATGCCGCCGTCCCGCTCAGGCGACGCTCGTCGATGTCGCGTACGACGTCACTCTCGAGCTGGTCCGCTTCGGCGGGCAAGGGGAGGAACTCGGCGCCGGTGGCGCGCACGCGGTCGGCGAAGGCGGCGCCGGTGAGGAAGCGGACGCGGATGTCGAGTTCGGTGAACCGGCGGGCGACGCCGAGCATGGGGGCGACGTGCCCCTCGAAGGGGATCGCGCCGAGGAGGACGGTGGTCATGGGGTGCTCTTTCGATGGTGGATGGTATGATGGACAGGTGAATACGGTCGTTGAGTATTCACTACCATTCGAACCAAGTCAATACCCGGGAGACGCATGCCGACCGACACCCGCCGATACAGCTCCGAGCTCCGCGAGCAGCAGGCTGCCCAGACGCGCCAGCGCATCGTGGAGGCGGCGGTCGTGCGGTTCGGCCAGAACGGGTACGAGCGCACGACGCTCGCCGAGATCGCCGCGGAGGCGAAGGTGTCGGTCGAGACCGTCCGCGCGCACGGCCCCAAGTCGGCCCTCGTGCTCGCGGCGGTCGAGTGCGTCAGCTACGACCACGAAGTCCAGCCGTTCATCGAGAGCGAGCTCGGCCAGGGCTACCTCGCCCAGACGGATCCGGAGTCGTACCTCGATCACGCGGTGCGGGTCAGCCTCGAGATCAACAAGCTCAGCTTCGGCGCGTACGCCGCGCTCGCGAGTGCCGCCGCCGGCGATCCCGAGCTCGATCGCGCGCTCACCGCGCGTCTCGCCCTCGCGCGCGAGGAGATCGACCAGCTCGTGGGGATCTGCATCGATCGGGGCTGGGCGCGCACCGACCTGCCCCGGGACGAGCTCGTGGCATCCGTCTGGGTTCTCGTCATGCCGGAGACCTACGAGCGTCTCGTGCACCGGGCCGGATTCGACGACGAGCGCTACCTCGCCTGGCTGCGCCGCTCGCTCGCCGAGACGATCCGTCCGCGCGGCTGAGCTCCGCGGGTGCGCCCGGGCGCTATGGGCGCGACTTGGGGCGGCGGATGATGCGGATGGCGCCCGTCGGAAGGTGGCGTTGCTCGGGGAGTGTCCAATGGAAGGCGACGGCGAGCACGCGCACCCCGAAGGTGACCACGACGCACACGATCCCGGCGACCAGCACATCCACCCCGAACGCGTCGAGCACGACGAGCGCCGAGGTGCCCACGATCGTGGCGACGGCGTAGAGCGACCCCACCTGCATGATCGCGATCGGCAGGTTCAGCAGCAGGTCGCGCAGCACCGAGCCGCCGACCGCCGAGATCGAGCCGACGAAGATCGCGGGCACCGGAGGAAGGCCGAGCGCGAGCGCCTTCGTGGTGCCGATCGCACCGAACAGGCCGATCGTCACCGCGTCGAGCACGTTGATCGTCACCCCGAGCCGGTGCACGAGGCGCTGCAGCAGCATCCCGCCGAGCGCCGCGACGGTCGCGACCGGCAGATACCAGTTGCTCTGCAGGGCGAGCGGCACCTGATTCAGCAGCAGGTCGCGGATGAGACCGCCGCCGAAGCCGGTCGCGATGCCGATGATCGCGACCCCGAGCAGGTCGAGGCGCCGGTCACGGAACTGGGCCGCGAACGCCGCCCCCTGCACGCTGCCGATCCCGACCGCCAGCAGGTCGATCCACAGCGGGGTCGTGAAGACGTCGTCGGTCACGCCCCATTCGTAGCACGCCGAGCACGATCACGATGAGACCCAGCAGCGCGGCGAGCCCGTTTCCCAGCAGCAGGAACGTGACATCCGCTGCGCTCGCGTGCTCGAGGTGCGCGGCGTGGAACACGAAGTGCGGCACGGCGAACACGGTGTACGCGACCCCCGCGGTGATCACGAGCGCCGGGCGGGGGACGATGATCGCGGCGATCAGCACGGCGGCGATCGCGAGGGTCGCCCCGCCGAAGTCGCGCGCATAGTGTTCAGCGAACGGCGGGGTGAGCTCGACCGTCGGGAAGTCGGTGTAGAAGCTCTCGGGCCAGAACTGGTTCCAGGCGCCGATCACGAGCTCGACGGCCGCGAGGATGCCGAGCGCGATCCGGGTGACGGCGGTCATCGGGTCACCTCCTCGGCGAGGTAGTCGCGGAAGGTGACGTGCCCTGCGCCGGGCAGTCCCGGCATGTGCGCGCCGGAGCGGAACTCCTTCATGAGCTTCCCCGGCAGGTGCAGGGTCCAGATCGGTCGGCGGATGCCGTGCGCCTCCTGCCATTGCTGGGCGTACGCGCGAAGTGTCAACTGCTCGGGCCCGCCGAGGTCGGCCACCCGGCCCTGCGGCCCCGCCTCGGCGAGCTCGACGAGCCGCTCCGCCACCTCGGGCAGGTGGATCGTCTGCGCCGAGATCGGCAGCACGAGCGTCACCGGGAGCCGGCGTTCGGCATCCAGGAACTCCGAGACGAAACCGTGGAACTGGGCGACCCGGATGATCGTGTACGGCACGCCGGACGCGGCGATCGCCTGCTCGCTCGCAACCTTGTCGCGGTAGTAGCCGAAGGGGATGCGGTCGACGCCGACGATCGAGATGAACACGAGGTGCGCGCCGGTTCCGGCGAGCGCATCCAGAAGTCGGCGGGTCTGCCCGATGTCCTTCGAGCGCGAGGTGGCGAGGTGCAGCACGGTGTCGACCCCGGCGAGCGCGGCGGCGAGGCCGTCGCCCGTGTCGAGGTCGGCGACGACGTGGTCGGTGCCGGGGCGACGGCTGAGGATGCGCACCGCGTGACCGTGGGCGCGGAGGGCGTCGACGGCGTGGCGGCCGAGGCGGCCGGTGCCGCCGGTGACGAGGGTGGTCATGGGTGTCCTTTCGGGGAACTCACCTGCTCAGACCGGACGGCGCCTCGATTCGTGACAGCTTTGCCGGATTCATGACGTTGTAGAAGCCGCGGATGCCGTCGGGGCCGATGTCGACCGTCCAGACCGCGGCGGGTGCGCCCTCGCGCAGTCCCACGAAGGCGAGGCCGCCGTTGTACTGCGCCGGCACGTTGTCGAGGTCGTAGGCGAACTTCTCGAGCACGCCCAGCAGGAACCGGCCGACGCGGTCTCGCCCGACCACGGGTTTGCGCGCGGCGAGCACGAACCCGCCGCCGTCGGAGAGGGCGACGACGTCCTCGGTGAGCACCGCCTCGAGGGCGTCGAGGTCGCCGCGCTGGGCGGCGGCGATGAACGCGGTCAGCAGCCGCTCGCGCTCGGCGGGGGAGACCTCCGCGGTGCGCGCCGTCGTGAGGTGGCCGCGGGCGCGGCTCGCGAGCTGCCGGGCGTTCGCCTCGCTCGTCTCGAGCACCTCGGCGATCCGCCGGTAGGGGTAGTCGAAGGCCTCGTGCAGCACGTAGGCGGCGCGTTCGGCGGGGGTGAGGCGCTCGAGCAGGGTCAGCACCGCGAACGACAGCGCCTCGGCGCGTTCGGCGCCGAGCGCGGGGTCCGCGGCGGTGTCGACGGGCTCCGGGAGCCACGGGCCGACGTAGCTCTCGCGGCGTGCGCGGGCCGAGTCGAGCTCGGTGAGGGCGAGCCGGGTGACGGTGGTGGCGAGGAACGCGGCGGGCTCGCGGACGGCGTCCCGGTCGGCGCGCTGCCAGCGCAGCCAGGCCTCCTGCACGAGGTCCTCGGCCTCGGCGACCGTGCCCAGCATGCGGTACGCGATGCCGAACAGGCGCGGCCGTACCTTCTCGAAGGTGGCGAGGTGCGCGTCCGACGTCACCCGACCATCCTGGCACCGGGTTGCGTCGGAAAAGCAGGCTGAAGTGTGCAGGAGCGCGCGTGGGGCGTCGTCGGGATGCGATCGAGCCTGCTTTTCCGACGCCGACCCGCGGATGCCGAAGCGCGGCACCGCTAGCAGCACCGCGCATTCCGCAACTCAGGAGAATACTGGGCCGCGGTCGCGCGCATCTGGCAGCTGTCCCGATTCTCCTGAGTTGCGAAAGGTGCGGGATGCGGGAGCGGGTCAGCGGAAGCGGTCCTCGGCGCTCGCGGGGGGCGCGACCGAGACGTCGATGCGCTCCTGCGCGCCAAGCGACGACCAGGCGGAGGCGACGCCCTTCGCGGCGTGCTGGGAGGCTCGCACCGCGCGCTCGTCGGCCCAGGAGTTGAGGCGGTGACCGGAGTGCCCGCGCACGTGCTCGAGCACCACATCCGGGAGCCCCGCCGCGCGCCGCGCGTCGCGGGCGGCGATGAGCTGCTCGAGGATGTCGCGGTTCTTCACGGGCTGCTTGGCCGCCGTCTTCCAGCCGCGGGCGCGGTGGCCGTCCATCCACTTCGTGTAGGTGTCGATCGCGTACTTCGAGTCGGCCTGCACCACGAGGTTCGCCACGTCCCGGTGGTCGTCGATGGCGTGCAGCAGCCCCAGCAGTTCGCCGATGTTGTTGGTGCCCTCGGGGATGGATCCTGCCGCCCAGTGGCCGTCCTCGCCGACCCACGCCCAGCCGGCGGGGCCCGGGTTGCCTTTGCAGGCGCCGTCGGTGGCGACGATGTAGCGATCCGTGGTGCTCACCACGACAGGCTACGGCTCGCGCATCCCCGCGGATGACGGTGTCGCGGGGGAGAATGGTCATCGTGCCGACCTTTCGTGACGAAGCCGTTGTGCTGCGCACCCACAAGCTGGGTGAGGCCGACCGCATCGTGACGATGCTGAGCAGGCAGCACGGCAAGATCCGCGCCGTCGCGAAGGGGGTGCGCCGCACCGGCTCGCGCTTCGGGGCGCGGCTGGAGCCCTTCATGGTGGTCGATGTGCAGTGCTATATCGGCCGCAGCCTCGACATCGTGCAGCAGGCCGAGACGCTCGGCCCCTACGGCGGCGACATCGTGGGCGACTACGCCCGCTACACCGCGGCGACCGCGATGGTCGAGACCGCCGACCGCCTCACCGAGCACGAGGCGGGTCTGCAGCACTACCTGCTGCTCGTGGGGGCGCTGCGCTCGCTGAGTCGTGCCGAGCATCCCGCGGGTCTCACCCTCGACTCCTACCTGCTGCGCGCCCTCTCGATCGCGGGATGGGCGCCGAGCTTCGTCGACTGCGCCGTCACGGGCGAGCCGGGTCCGCACAGCGCGTTCGTCGTGCAGCTCGGCGGGGTCGTGTCGGATGCGGCGGCGCCTCCCGGCTCCCCGCGCCTCGACCCCGCCACCCTCGAACTGCTCGCCGCCCTTCTCGCGGGCGACTGGGCGACCGCGGATGCCGCCGACGAGCGCACCCGCGCCCAGGCGTCCGGGGTGACCGCCGCCTACACCCAGTTCCACCTCGAGCGCAGCCTGCGCTCGCTCGAGCACGTCGACCGGACGAGCGCGTGAGCCCGGTCGAGAAGACGCACCGCGACGCCGTCGACTTCGTGCCGCTCGACTGGACGGGCGTCCACCCGCCGGCGTTCCCGGCATCCGCGGTGCCCGAGCATGTGGCGATCGTCATGGACGGCAACGGTCGCTGGGCCAACCGCAAAGGGCTCACGCGCATCGAGGGGCACAAGGCGGGGGAGGCGTCGCTGCTGGATGTCGTGGCCGGCGCCATCCAGATCGGGGTGAAGCATCTCTCGGTGTACGCCTTCTCGACCGAGAACTGGAAGCGCAGCCCCGACGAGGTGCGCTTCCTCATGGGTTTCAACCGTGACGTGCTGCACCGTCGCCGCGACCAGCTCAACGAGTGGGGGGTGCGGGTGCGCTGGGCGGGGCGCAAGCCCCGACTGTGGCGCTCGGTCATCGAGGAGCTGCAGTTCGCCGAGCGCCTCACCGCCCACAACTCCACGCTGACCCTCACGATGTGCGTCAACTACGGCGGGCGCACCGAGTTGCAGGATGCCGTGCGGGGCATCGCGCGGGAGGTCGCCGCGGGGCGACTCGACCCCGACCGCATCAGCGAGAAGACCATCCAGCGCCACCTCTACACGCCCGACCTTCCCGACGTCGACCTCTTCGTGCGCAGCTCGGGCGAGCAGCGCACGAGCAACTTCCTGCTGTGGCAGAGCGCATACGCCGAGATGGTGTTCCTCGACACCCTCTGGCCCGACTTCACGCGTGCCGAGCTGTGGCACGCGATCGAGCTGTACGCCCGGCGCACCCGCCGCTTCGGCGGCGCGGTCGACGCACCGAGCGCGTGAGGCGATCGGGCTGCTGAGCGCACTGGGCTAGGGTCGCATCGTGGATCTCGTCGGGCTGCTCCTGGTCGCGCTGCTCCTGCAGACGGCGATCGTCGCCCTCCAGGTGGGGGATGCCACCACCGGCTTCGTCGACGCCCGCCGCGTCCGCGACACCGACGACCCCGAGATCATCACGCGCAACAGCGTGCGCGAGCTCACCTGGACGATCGCGGTCACCGCGATCTCGGCCGTGCTGGTGACCTTCGGCGTGGATGCGGCCGCCCGGTCGCTGTTCGAGTTCGACCGTCCGTGGGTGGCGTTCCTGTCGCTCGTGGTGACCGCGCTCGTGGCCTTCGCGATCGGCACCGTGGCCGTGCTCGCGGTGGTGCGCCGCGACCGTCCCACCTACGCCCGCATCCGGCGCGACCTGCGGGACCGGTCCATCCTGCAGCTCGACCAGGACGAGCTGGCGGCGTTCGACGCGCGGCTCGCGGAGGCCGACCGGCTGCGGGTGCGCCGCTCGGCGGCGGGCTCGACCCTCCGGCTGGTGGCGCTGCTCGTGGTGCTGGGCATCGCCGTGCCGTCGGCGATCGGGGCCTTCGCGGAGGGGCTGCCCGGGTTCGCGGTCGGCACCATCATCGCGGGCGCGTTGAGCGTCGCCGCCTTCATCGTGGCGGTGCGGGCGTCGGTGGTCCGCGACGCGGCGGTCGACGCCGTGCGGGAGGCGCAGCGCGCCGAGGTGGTGGCGCTGCTCGAGCGGGCGCGCATCCCGCAGCGCAGGAACACCCCGGGCCTGCGCGACCGGGTCACCCGGGCGCTCGCCATCCTGCGGGAGCAGCAGAAGTAGCCGGCGCCGCGGCCCGCGCTTCGAGCGCGGTGCTGGGTAGGGTGTCGGCATGCCCGACGCGCTCGCCTCGAACCCGTTGCCCGCCTCCGCGCCCGCCGAGGTGCGTGCGCAGACGCTGACCCCACCGCAGCCGGTGCTCGCCGCGGCCGCGCCGGCGCGGCGTGGCCTGCTCGGGTGGGCGATCGCCGGCTTCATCGTCGTGGGGCTCGCGGTGCTCGCGGTGGTCGCCTACCTGCTCATCGCGCTCGGTCCGAGCCTGCTCGTGCTGAGCGGGCTGCTCGCGCTCATCCCGCTGGCGATCGTGCTGTTCGGGGTGCGCTGGATCGACCGCTGGGAGCCGGAGCCGCGCGGTCTGCTGGTGTTCGGCTTCCTGTGGGGGGCCGGGATGTCGGTGGCGCTCGCCCTGCTCGTCGACGTGGGGGTGCAGCTCGCGGTGTACGTGTCGGGCGTCGACGCCTCGGCGGGCGAGGTGCTGGGCGGCGTGCTGCAGGCGCCGGTCGTCGAGGAGTCCGCGAAGGGGCTCGGGGTGCTGCTGATCTTCCTCGCGGCACGCCGTTCCTTCGATGGCCCCGTCGACGGCATCGTGTACGCGGCGGTGGTCGCGGGCGGGTTCGCCTTCACCGAGAACATCCTCTACTTCGCCCAGAGCGTGGCCTATTCGGGGCTCATCTCCACGGATGCCGCCCTCACCGTGTTCATCCGGGGGATCATGTCGCCGTTCGCGCACGTCATGTTCACCTCGGCGACCGGTTTCCTGATCGGCTTGTGGGGGCGGCGGGGCGTCGCGGGCGGCATCGGCGGCTTCTTCGTGGGCCTGATCCCCGCGATGCTGCTGCACGCGGTCTGGAATGCGACCGCGCTGCTCGGGCTCGGCGGCTGGTTCCTCGTGTATCTGGTCGTGCAGGTGCCGTTGTTCGCGGGGGCGATCGTGCTCGTGGTGCGGTTGCGCGCCCAGGAGGCGAAGCTCACCGCTCAGCGGCTCGGCGAGTACGCGGCCGCCGGATGGCTGAGCCCGGGGGAGGTGGCCGCGCTCGGCACTCCCGCGGGACGCCGTCAGGCGCGCGGCTGGGCGCGCGCGAACGGGGTGGGTCCGGCGATGTCGCGCTACATCCGGGATGCGACCCGGTTGGCGTTCACGCGCCAGCGCATCGTGACCGGACGGGACCGGATCGGCGCGCAGCGCGACGAGCAGGAGCTGCTCGCGGCGTTCACCGCTTCGCGTCAGGCCGTGCAGGCGCCGAGCCGGCCCGCCGCCTGACCGCCGGCTGACGCTCATTGCTCAGCGCAGGAAGAGGTACAGGGCGATCCCGCCCACGATGACGAGCCCGAGCACGGCGCGCGCCCACGGGATCGACACCTTCAGCCGTTCGCCCTGCGGCGCCACGAGATTCACCCGCGCGTCGCCGATGCGCTCGTCGACGTAGCGCGCGGTCTGGTCGACCGTCTTCGCGCCGACCGTGTCGACGATGCGCAGCATCCGCTGCATGGTGGCCGGCTCGTGCAACGGCAGCGGGCTCGTCGAGTAGACGAACAGCCACTCGTCGACGATCTCGACGTCGAACGCGCCGGCCTCGTCGATGAGCAGCGCCATCAGGTCGGGGGTGAACACGTAGAGGGCGTCGCGCTCGTACTCGGGCGGGCAGTACAGGGTGAAGTGCTCCTCGAAGTCGCCCTCGAGCGACAGCACCTGGTCGCGGTCGAAGGTGAGCGGCAGATTGCTCGTGCCGAAGAGGTCGTTGCTGCGCGCGTCGAGCACCATGTGCGGCAGCTTGCGATCCAGCTGGAGGGCGAGGAAGCCCCAGCGGTGCGTCGTCCTGCTCTTGCGGGAGCGGGTCGTGTACTGGAAGGTTCCGAGGTCGAGGAAGCGGCCCTGCAGTCGCATGAGGTGGTCGGTCGCGGTGCGGGCGTCGCCGATCCCGAAGATCATCCCGGGGTAGCGCGGGTTGGTGTTGCGCGCCGAGAAGTTCAACCCGTTGGCCGCGGCGAACCGGGACAACCGTGCCACCCTCTCGGCTCGACCGAGGGTCCGTCTCACCACCGCGGCTGCCCAGAACCCGATCACCACGAGGAGGAACGCGCACATGGCGATGACCATGGCCGGGCCCGCAGGGCTGTCGGTCAGGATGCCGGCGAAGACCGCGATCCCCAGGAAGACGAGGGGGAATGCCAACACCGGCACGACCCAGAGCGCGATCCACGGCGAGGGACCGATCGCGGCGCGCAGCTCGGGGCTCTCTCGGCGCCAGTCGCGCAGCTGCGTGCGGCTGATCGGCTCGAGCAGGGCGCTGAAGTCCCAGGCGGTGCGGGAGGGGGTCGGAGGCATGGAGCCATTGAACCCGATGACAGGTCTCACTTAAAGACTCATCGCCCAGTGGCGGGTCGATGACTCCGGCTCTTCTGGGCGATGAGTTGTTCTTCACCCAGGGTGCACCCGGCCCGTGCGCCGCGTCAACCCTTTGGGCGGAGTTGTCAGCCTGTCGTGCAGTGCCCGGGGGTGACCGGGGTGCGCAGGGATGCGACGTCGGCGAGCAGGGGATCCAGCTGCGGCAGGGTGGTCGCGTAGCCGACGTTCGCGTGGTCGGCATTGCGGGCGAACACGAGCCCGACGACGTGCCCGTCGAGGCTCACGAGGGGTCCGCCCGAGTTGCCGGGCTGCACGTCCGCGGCGATCGTCGCCACCTCCCGTGCGTTCGCCTGCTCGCCGTAGATGTCGTCGACACGCTCCGTGGAGATGGCCAGCACCTCGGCGGGGGTGGAGGTGAACGGTCCGCCGTGCGGATAGCCGTCGACGACGCCCGGCGTGCCGATCGCGGCATCCGCGAGGGGCAGGGGAGCGGCGTGCAGGCCCGGCACGGCGATGACGGCGATGTCGAGCTCCGGGTCGAACAGCACCACCTGCCCGTCGAGCACCTCGCCGTCGGGCAGTTCCACGATCGGGTTGTCGACCCCGGCCACGACGTGGGCGTTGGTGAGCACGCGTTCGGGCGCCACGACGAAGCCGCTGCCCGACTGGTTCTGGCCGCAGGCGAACGCGGTGCCGCTGATGCGGGCGACGGAGCCGGCGGCGGCGGCCAGGGCATCCACGGCGATGTCGACCTGCGGGGGCTTCGGGGCGGAGGTGATGCCGCCGAGCGCCTCGTCGATCGTGGGGATGCCCTGCTCGAGGATCGCCGCCCGCACGCGCGCGAGACCCTCGTCGATCGGCGCGGGCGTGAGGCGTTCGATCGTGCCGATCACGACGGATCGCCGCACCGCCTGCGAGAGCACGGGGACGCCCAGTTGGGCGACGCTCCCGGCGACGAGGGTGGCGACGAGGGCGGCCGCCACGAGGTTCGCGATCGCGCCGAGGAGGCGCTCCGCGGTGGTCAGCTCGCGTTCGTGTCTCGGATCGTCCTTCCGCCGTCCGCGCACGGTCCGCGCGATCGTGACCCCCAGGAGGTGCCCTCCGACCAGCAGCACGACCGCGAGCCCGATCGACACGGTGAGGCGCCACTCCGGCGCCGGGATGGCGGCGGCCGCGATCGGCACGGCGAAGAAGGCGGCGACGCCCCCCGCCGCGATGCCGAGGATCGCGGCGAGGCTGCGCAGGATGCCGTTGCGCCATCCCTCGCCGAGGTACACGAGCAGCACCAGCACGAGCAGCACGTCGAGGATCCGGGCTGCGATCATGCCTCCAGTCTCGCTCACGAGACCGCATCCAGCCGTCGTGTTCGGGGGCCTTCCCGCCCGAATAGGCCACCGGATACGACTACTCGTCGTCGACGCGGAGGAGCTTGACGCGTGCCGTGTGCCCGCGGACGATCTCGACGCGAGACGGCGGCACGCCCAGGTGCTCGGCGATCACCCGCTCGACGGCGCTGTTCGCCTTGCCGTCGACGGCGCGTTCGCGCACGTAGACGAGCAGCTCGGCGCCCAGGCCGTCGGGCGCCGTCTCCACGAGCGGACCCTTCGCGCTCCCGGGCTTCACCCGCACCCGCAGTTCCCGCACCCGGCCAGTCTCTCGCGAATGACGCTCACTTGCCGTGGCGCCCCGCGTACCCCCAGAATGGGGGTCATGTCGGTTCTCGCCTCCCCGAGCCGTCTGCCGTTCGGCACGACGACGGAGCGCGTGCGCCGGGGGATCGCGTGCGGTCGGTGCGGGAGGGCATCCGCCGCCGACGAGCCGTTCTGCGCGCACTGCGGTGCGCGCGTCGTGATCCTGGCTCCGGGTCGCCGCCCCGCCGATGTGGCGGCCACCCGGAGCCTGCAGTTCGCCGGCCTGGCGATGCTCGCCAACAGCATCGTGGGCAGCGCGGCGTTCGCGGTGGTGTTCCTCGTGTCGGATGCGGCGCGCCTCAACGAGGCGGCGCTGTTCCTGCAGGGGGTGACGCTGCTCGTGGTCGGCGTGCTCTCGGCGGCGGCGATCCGCTTCGGCATCCGCGGGCTGCGCAACACGGCCGACGGTCGCCTGCGCCGGCGCGGCTGGGCGGTCACCGGGATCGTGGTGGCCGGTGGTCTCGTGATGCTCGTCGCGATGTCGTTCGCGGCCGTGCTCGTGCTGCTCGTGCTCCGCTGAGCCTGTGCGCCGCCTCTGCTAGAGTAGGCAGGTTGCCGTCCAACGGCCGCGGATCAAGAGAGCCCTCGCAGCAGGCGATGGGCACCGCGCAACGAGAGAAAGGGGATCCCCTCTATGGCACTGGATGCAGAGACCAAGAAGGCGATCATCGACGAGTACGCGACCGCCCCCGGAGACACCGGATCCCCCGAGGTGCAGGTTGCCATCCTCACCAAGCGGATCAAGGACCTCACCGAGCACCTCAAGGAGCACAAGCACGACCACCACTCGCGTCGTGGCCTCCTGCTGCTCGTGGGACAGCGTCGCCGTCTCCTCGGCTACCTCCAGGACGTCGACATCGAGCGTTACCGCTCGCTGATCGAGCGCCTCGGGCTTCGCCGCTAAGCGATCGACAACGCGAACTTCTTCCTCGAAGGCCGTCACCGCAAGGTGGCGGCCTTCGTCGTTCCCCCGGGGCGGGGCTCCGCGAGCCCGTGAGGATCGAACGTGCGTTCGCGCCCCCTTGAGGGGCACCCCTGTTGGGGGATGCTCGTGCCGGTCCACCCGGCGCACACTCGGGGCATGGACGAATGCCGTCACGGATTGCTGGCAGCGGTGTGCGCTGTCTGCTGCCGTGCCGCGGAGCACGTCGACGCCGACCCGATGGCGCCGTCGACGGGCGAGGCCGCCCCTCGCGAACTCGCGGTTGCGGGCGGCGCTACGGCGCGGCGATCCGGGTGAGCGCGTCGATCAGCCCGGTCGGGGGAGCCTCGTACAGGTAGCGGTGCAGGATGAACCCCTCCGCGGCCGCGAACAGCTCGGTGGCGACGGCGTCCGCGGGCAGATCGGTGCGCACCAGGCCCTTCTGGGCGAGTTCCTGCACGAAGGTGGTGAGCTCGTCGATCCAGCCGCGGTAGAAGGCGGCGACACCGGCGTGGCGTTCCGGTGACGAGCGGATGGCGAGCTCGTAGTCGGCGAGCGGCAGCACCCACGCCCCGCCGTCGGGCTCGACTTCCTCGAAGTACGCGAAGATCCGGGTGAACGCCGCCTCGAGCGAGGTCACCTCGGGGTCGCGGGCGATGAGCCACCATTCGCCGCGGTAGCGGGCCCGCTCGCGTTGGAGTTCGAGGAAGAACTCCTCCTTGTTGGCGAAGTGGAAGTAGAACGCCCCGCGCGTGAGATCGCTGCCGCTGACGATGTCTTCGACGGTCGTCGCGGAGAAGCCGTGGACGCGGATCCGCTCGATTCCCAGCCGCAGCAGTTCGCGCCGGGTGGCCTCTCGGCGGACGGCGAACTTGCTTCGCGCGTCCGAGTCGACCACCGCCATGCGGGCCAGGCTAGCAGCCGCATCGCTGGCCCCCCTTCTGGGGGCCGCCGGCTCGTAATTACATGCATTCATGAATGTATTCTTCGGCTATGGCCCTCGCGCGCACCCTCCTGACCGGTGCCGCGGTGCTGGCACTCGCCGTGGCCGGCATCGTGATCCCGAGCGAGCCGGCCCACGCCAACGTCGTCTGCCTGGGCAACGGCACCACGGCGCCCACCATCACAGCGCCGGCGACCGCCCTCGAGGGAAACGCCGGCGACACCAACCGGCTGTGGGAGCTCGTCGTCTCGTGCGGGCCGACCACGGATCCGGTCGGTTCGGCGTGGGAGCTCGCGTGGGACTCGGTCGCGCCCCTGCCCCTCGGCATGTCGTTCGACGGACAGAACAACCACCAGCTCCGCGGAATCCCGCAGCAGGTCGGGGTGCACACCATCACCATCCGTGTCGTCGCGACCAACGGGTTCGACGCCGAGAACCCGGTGACGCTCACCCGGACCATCGCGATCACCGCCCGGCCCCGGATGACCTCGACGTCCATCCCGCCCGCCACCGTCGGGGCGTCCTACGAGGCGCGCTTCAACGGGTATGCCAGCGGCGTGACCGCGGTCGGCGCATTGCCGCCCGGCCTCACCATGGGACCCAGCGGCGTGGTGAGCGGGATGCCGGAGTACGCGCCCGGCTCCGGGGCCTCCGCGAGTTACGCCTTCCGCGCCGCCGTCGACGGAGTCACCGCGAGCAACGCGCCGTTCACGATCAACGTCGCGTCATCCACCCCGGTGATCAGCACCGACTCGCTCGCCGCGGGCTGGACGGGTCTGGGGTACGACCAGCTGCTCACCGCCCCCTTCGGGGCCGACTGGACGGCGTCCGGACTGCCCGCCGGGCTCGCGGTGTCCGGTGACCGCATCACGGGAACGCCGACGCAGTCCGGCACCTTCAGCGTCGTCGTCACGGCCTCTCGCGGAACCGCGCACTCCGTCTCGCGGACGCTCGAACTGCACATCGGCGAGAGCGCGGCGCTCGGCGACGTGACGCTCCCGCGCGCGGTGCGCGGCGTCGCGTACGATCACGCGCTGTCCATCCTCGGCGACGATGTGGTGTTCACGGGCGGCAGCGACGCTCCCGGGCTGGTCGTCGCCGAGGGGCGGATCTCGGGCACGCCCACCGCGGCGGGCGGCTTCGAGGTGACGGCCGTGGTCGAGAATGCGGGAGCGCGTGTCGAGCGCGTTCTCGAGCTCATCGTGAGCGACCCCGGATACACCGTCTCGGAGGTCGCGGCGTCGCCGGATCAACTGCTCGCCTTCGGTGCGGCGGGGTTGCCTGCGGGCGACGGGTTCGACGTGACGCTCGGCGGCGAACGGGTGCTCACGGGCGTGACGGCGAGCGTCGAGGGCACGGTCGATCGCGTCTTTGCGGTCCCGCGCCTGGCGCCCGGCGTCTACCGGGTGGAGACGGTGGGCGCCGCGGTGCCCGGATCGCTCGAGCTCACCGTGCTGCCCGTGCTGGACACCGCCCTCCCGCAGCTGCACTACGGCCGCGGGTACGCGGGACGGATCGACTCCCGCTACGGAGGGGCGGTCGCGGTCGCCGCAGGCTCCACGCTTCCCCCGGGGCTGACACTGCACCCGGATGGCGCCCTCGAGGGCACCGCGGGCTACGACGGCGTGAGCCCGGCGGCCGAGACCCGCTCGATCCCGATCACCGTGAACGGTGTCGCCGCGGGCTCGGTTCTCCTCCCGCTCGTGCTGGATGCGCCGACGCTCGATGCGGACGAGCCGCCCCGCGCGGTCGTCGATGCGCCCTACGTCTTCGCCATCCCGGCGCGCGGCCAGCAGGTGGACGTGACGGTGGCCGGGGAGCTTCCCGAGGGACTGGAGCTCATCGACAGTGAACTCGTCGGCATCCCCGTCGAGCCGGGCGAGTTCGCCCTCACCGTGACCGCGGAGAATCGGGCGGGACGGGTGGTGCGCGACGTCCTCCTGGTGGTGACGCGACCGACGGTGACCGTCTCGACGGGTTCGATCGCGCCCGGTGCCCGGCTGGACGTGCACGGCGAGGGCTTCGCGGCGGATGCCGAGGTCGCGATCTGGGTGCATTCGGACCCGGTGCTCCTGAGCCGCGTGACGAGCGACCCGGATGGCCGCATCCGGGCGACCGTGGCGATCCCGGGCTCGCTGCCGCCCGGGCTGCACCGGATCGAGGTGCGCACCTCCACCGGAAGCTATTGGGCGGAGCTGACGATCGTGGGCGGTCTGGCTCGCACCGGTGCGGAACCCGTCGCCCTGCTCGCGATGGCGGCGGCGCTCATCGGCGGCGGCGTGCTGCTGCGCCGCGGGGGATGGCGGCTCCGACGCGCGGGGGCGCGCTGAACCCGCTCTAGGATCGCCGCATGGCCCTTTTCCGTCGGCGTGGCGTCGACCCGACCCTGCCCCGCGATGACCGCGGTTTCGGCAGCTTCGACGACTACGTCTACAACCTGCAGCCGAGGAGCAAGCGCGTCACCATGGTGCTCGCGAACTCGAACCCCTACCAGGACGAGTTGCGCGAGATCGCGGCATCCGGGTCGACCGAGCTGGAGACCGCGATGTCGCCGCGCTCGATCGAGGCGGAGCGGGTGGATGCGCCGATCGAGGTGCGGCTCTTCACGGGCCGCCGGGTGAGCGGGGTGGTGGGCAGCATCCCGCGCGGTCTCGAGTCGGTCATCGACGAGGCCCTGCGTCGGCTCGACGACAAGGGCGTGAAGGCGCGTATCCCGGCGCGCGTGGAGAAGAAGCGCGAGGGCTACCGTGTCGTGCTGCTGATGGGCGCGCTGAAGTAGCGGCTACTCGGCTTCGGCGAGTTCGCCCTGCGTCTGGGCGATCTGGGCGCGCACCTCATCCATGTCGAGTGCGCGGATCTGGCCGATGAGGTCTTCGAGCACGTGCCCGGGCAGCGCACCGGCCTGCGCGAACACGCCGATGCCGTCGCGGAACGCCATGAGCGTCGGGATGGAGCGGATGTTGAGGGCGGCCGAGAGCGCCTGCTGCGCATCGGTGTCGACTTTGGCGAAGGTGATGTCGGTGTGCTTCTCACTCGCCGCGTCGAAGACGGGGCCGAAGGCGCGGCACGGTCCGCACCAGGCCGCCCAGAAGTCGACGAGCACGATGTCGCCCTCGAGAACGGTGGATTCGAAGGTCTGCTCGGTGAGGTCGACGGTCGCCATGCGTCCAGGCTACGGGAGCCGCCGGCACCGCGCTGACGCGCGGGAATACTCTCGGCGGGCATCCGGTTTCATGGGATATCAATGCAAATGCATAGAAGCCGCGAGGAAACGGAACCCACCATGAGCCAGATGCAGTTCGGCCTCTTCACCGTCAGCGACGTGACCGAGGACCCGACCACCCATCGCACGCCGAGCGAGGCGGAGCGCATCCAGGATGTGCTCACGATCGCCCAGCACGCCGAGGAGGTGGGCCTCGACGTCTTCGCCCTCGGCGAGCACCACAACCCGCCGTTCTTCTCCTCCTCGCCCACCACGACGCTCGCCTACATCGCCGCCAAGACCGAGAACCTCATCCTCTCGACCTCGACCACGCTCATCACGACCAACGACCCGGTGAAGATCGCCGAGGACTTCGCGATGCTCCAGCACGTGGCAGGTGGCCGCGTCGACGTCATGCTCGGGCGCGGCAACACCGGCCCCGTCTACCCGTGGTTCGGCCAGGACATCCGTCAGGGCATCCCGCTCGCGATCGAGAACTACAACCTGCTGCACCGGCTGTGGCGCGAGGACTTCGTCGACTGGCAGGGCGAGTTCCGCATGCCCCTGCAGGGCTTCCAGTCCACCCCGCGGCCCCTCGACGGCACCCCGCCGTTCGTCTGGCACGGCTCCATCCGCAGCCCCGAGATCGCCGAGCAGGCCGCCTACTACGGCGACGGCTTCTTCGCGAACAACATCTTCTGGCCCAAGGAGCACTACCAGCGCCTCATCGAGTACTACCGCCGTCGCTTCGAGTTCTACGGCCACGGCACGGCGGCGCAGGCGATCGTCGGGCTCGGCGGCCAGGTGTTCATGAACGCCAACTCGCAGGACGCGGTGCGGCAGTTCCGCCCGTACTTCGACAACGCGCCCGTGTACGGCCACGGACCGAGCCTCGAGGAGTTCACGGAGATGACCCCGCTCACCGTGGGAAGCCCGCAGCAGGTCATCGACCGCTACGCGGCCATGCGCGACCACTTCGGCGACTACCAGCGCCAGCTGTTCCTCGTCGACCACGCGGGCCTGCCGCTCAAGACCGTGCTCGAGCAGATCGACATCCTCGGCGGCGAGGTCGTGCCACAGCTCCGCAAGGAGCTCGCGCAGAACCGCCCGGCCGAGGTGCCCGACGCGCCCACGCATGCCGCGCGGGTCGCCGCGAACGCGCGCGGCGAGCTGCCGGTCGCCGGCGGCACCCTCGAGCGCGAGGCGACCGCGACCGCATCCACCGCATCCACCGCATCCACCGGCTCGGCCTTCGGCCCCGCCGCCACGAAGGGCAACTGATCATGACCGCACGTCGCATCGCCGTCGTCACCGCGGGGCTGTCGAACCCCTCGACGACGCGCCTGCTCGCCGACCGTCTCGCCGACGCCGCCACCCGCGGCCTCGTCGAGGCGGGGGAGAGCGTCGAGGTGGACGTCTTCGAGCTGCGCGACTACGCGCACGACGTGACCAACAACCTGCTCACCGGTTTCGCGCCCCCCGCGCTCGCCTCGATGATCGACGCGGTGACGAGTGCCGACGGCCTCATCGTCGTGACGCCGATCTTCTCCACGAGCTACTCGGGGCTGTTCAAGTCGTTCATCGACGTGATCGACCCGGACGCCCTCACCGGCATGCCGGTGCTGATCGGCGCCAACGCGGGAACCGCGCGGCACTCGCTCGCGATCGACTACGCGATCCGTCCGCTGTTCGCCTACCTGCACGCCGAGGCGATCTCGACGGGCGTGTTCGCCGCATCCAGCGACTGGGGCGGCACGGAGGATGGCGCCGCGCAGCTCGCGAGCCGCATCGACCGCGCCGGTCGCGAGTTCGCGGCCGCGGTCGCCCGCCGTGAGCGGAAAGCCGCCGTGGACCTTTGGGATCCGGCGTCCTTCCTGGGTGAGGGCCGATCCTTCGGGCACCTGCTGGGGGGTCTCGCCGGCGAGTAGCCCCCGCGAACTCATGGCGCGGCTGGAGCTACGACCGCGCGGCGGGGGCGTTTCTCCCGCCCGCGGGGCGCGGCTCCAGCCGCGCCATGACACCCGGGGCGGGTCAGCCGGACTTGCGCCGGAACTCGCGGCGCTGCTCGGCGCGGCCATGCGACTCGTGCACCGAGCCGTCGCCGTCCAGGTGGCCGGGTCGATCCTGCGCCTGCTGCTTCTTGCGCTCGAGCGCCTCACGGAACTTGCGCTTGGTGTCCTCGGATGCGGCGCCGGGCTTCTCGTCGGAACTCATGTCCCCATGATAGGCGGCGCGGCGGCCCACGAGCAGGTCGATCGCGATGCCCGTGACGACCGCGACCGGGATCGAGATCACGATCGCGAGCCACGGGGTCGAGGCGAACAGGGCGCCGAAGAGCGCGCCGATCGCCACGTTGTAACAGGCCCAGGCGCTGCCCGCGAGTGCCGAGAGGGGAAGGAATCGCCGCCACGGCAGCCGAACCGCGCCGATCGTCAGGTTCACGGCGATCCGCGCGAACGGGATGTAACGAGCCGTGAACACCAGGGTCGCGGGCCGGCCCAGCACCAGCCTTCTGGCTCGCACGATCCCGCGCGCGATGCGTCCGCGGCGCTGCCACGCCCAGCGTTCGGTGCCGACCCCGCGCCCGATCGCGACGCACAGCGTGTCGCCCAGCACGGCCCCCGCCGCGGCGATCGGGACGACGAGCCACAGCGAGGGCTGCCCGGTCGAGGCGGCGAGCGCCCCGAGCGCCACCACGAGCGTCTCGCTCGGCAGCACCACCAGGAAGGCGTCGCCCACCACGAGCGCGAACAGCACGAGCAGCAGCCAGGGCGAGCCGGCGACCGCGTCGAGCCAGGCGGCGTCCATCCGTCCCTTGTACCGCCCACGGGTGAACGGCAGACGTCCCGGAGGCGACCGGATGACCCTGCGGAGATCGGGGCGTGACCCGGATGCGACGGACGCGTGAATCCTCGGCGACGAAGCCGCGTTCCGGCGGCGGCGGCGGGTCGGCGACCCCGATCCTGGGCGCGTGAGAGTCGCGCTGATCGCAGAGTCGTTCCTGCCGCACATGAACGGCGTCACGCATTCCCTGCTCCAGGTGATCCGTCACCTGGAGCGCGCCGGCCACCAGACGCTCGTCATCGCCCCGCGCGCCGGTCGTGCCCGCCCCGAGGTGCAGGGGGCCGAACTCGCCCTGCTGCGCTCCGTCCCGCTGCCCGGGTATCCCGAGGTGCGGATTGTGGTCGCGCACACCGCGCGACTGACCGCGATCCTGCGCGACTTCGCCCCGGATGTCGTGCATCTCGCGTCGCCCTTCGTGCTCGGCTGGCAGGCGCTGCGCGCCGCCGAGCGGCTCGGGATCCCGACGGTGGCCGTCTATCAGACCGACATCCCCGCCTACGCGCGTCGCTACGGGATACCGGGCGCCGAGGCCGAGCTTGGCCGTCATGTCGCGCGCCTGCACGGTCGTGCCACGCTCACCCTCGCTCCCTCGACCTCCGCCTCCGACGACCTCGCCGTCCTCGGCGTGCCGCGGGTGCGGCGCTGGGCGCGCGGGGTGGATGCCGAGCGCTTCCACCCCGCACGGCGCTCCGAGGTGCGGCGCGCCCAGCTCGCCCCGAACGGCGAGGTGCTCGTCGGCTATGTGGGCCGCCTCGCGCCCGAGAAGCAGGTGGAGGATCTCGCCGCGCTCGCCGGGCTGCCGGGCGTCCGTCTCGTGGTGATCGGCGACGGCCCGGATCGTGCGCGGCTCGAGGCGCTGCTCCCGGACGCCGTCTTCCTCGGCTTCCGTTCGGGCGACGAGCTCGCCGACGATGTCGCGAGTCTCGACCTCTTCGTGCACCCGGGCGAGAGCGAGACCTTCTGCCAGACGGTGCAGGAGGCGCTCGCGAGCGGGGTGCCGGTGGTGGCGACCGGTCGCGGCGGCCCCCGCGACCTCGTCGACAACGGACGCACCGGGTGGCTGTACCGGCCCGGCGACCTCGCCGAGCTGCGATCCCGTGTCGCGGATCTCGCCGGCGACAACGCGAAGCGGCGCGCCTTCGCGACGGCGGCCCGCGCCGCCGTCGAAGGCCGCAGCTGGTCGGCCTTGTGCGACGAACTGCTGGGGCACTACCGGGCCGCGATGGTGCTCCACACCGTGCGCGCCGACCCGCGCCCCGACCCGCGCGCCGTCGCCGTCGAACGACGCCCGAGCCCGCCGACGGCTCCCGCGCCCGCCTGGCGCCCCCGGCGGTTCGCCGCCCTCGGCGACTCCCTCACCGAGGGGCTGTGCGACACCTCGCGCCAGGCGCCCGGCGTGTACCGCGGGTGGACCGACCGACTGGCCCTGCTGCTCGCCCACGCCGACGGGCGCACGGCGCCGTTGCACTACGGCAATCTCGCCGTGCGCAGCAGGCGCGTCCAGGACGTCGTGGACGTGCAGCTGCCGCGGGCGATCGAGCTGGGCGCCGACTTCGTCACGGTGCTCATCGGCGCCAACGATCTCGTGCGCGTCGGCGCACCCACCACACGGCTTGCCGAGCAGCTCGCCGACGGCATCGACCGACTCCGGTCCTCCGGCGCCGAGGTGCTCGTGCTCGCCCCGTTCGCCCCGCCGCGCGTATACCTGCGGGCCCTGCACGATCGCACCCTCGTCTTCGCGCGCGAGTTGCGGCGGCGTGCCCGCGAGTCGGGGGCGATGTTCCTCGACCCGGCGGCGGCGATCGACCTCGCCGACCCGCGCCTCTGGGCGGGGGACCGCGTGCACCTGAGCTCGCGCGGGCACCGCATGCTGTCCTACGCGGCGGCCGAGGCGCTGGGCCTGGAGGGGGCCGTCGAGCTCGGCGCCCTCGAGACGGCGATGCACGACGAGGAGCTCTCGCCCGACGACGAGCCGCTCTCGCACGCCCGGTGGCTGTGGACGCACGTGCGCCCCTGGGCTGCCCGCCGCATCCGGGGCAGGACCGCGGGCGACGGGCTGCTGGCCAAGCACGACGAGCTCGTGCCGATCCTGCCCGCGGCCCGACCGGGCGTGCGGGTACCGCAACGCTGAGTGCCGCTCGTGTGAGGATGGCGGGGTGATCCGCCGCGACCGCGCCCTCGCCCTCATCGGGGGAGGCGTCGTGCTCGCCGTCGCGTCGGCGTCGCTCGTCGTCCTCCTCGCGCACGGCGCCGAGGCGGCGCCCCAGCGTGCGGAGGCGGCGCGCGACGAGGTTCCCGGAGACATCGCCTGGGTGCTGTACGACGTCTGCGCCCGGCAGTCGCCGTCGCTCATCATGGCGAGCATCGCCGTCGAGGACGGCCGGATGACCGTGCGGCCGTTCGACGAGGACGGCACCATGAGCGAGGAACCGGATGCGCTCGCCGCCGCGGAGATCGTCAACGAATGCCTCGACGACTACCAGGTCCTCGAGGACACCGGCTTCTATGCGGGCGCGCTGTGGACCAACGACGTGGCCACCCGCTTGCTGCTGTACGACTACGGACGGCGGTGGATGGCGCCGTGCCTGCGCGGTCACGGACTGCCGGTCGACGAACCGGTGCTCGACGCGTTCCTCGACCCGAGCGATGCGCCGTGGGGTGCGTACTACTTCCAGGCGCGGGTGCCCGCGATGGAGGACGTGCTCGAGGCGCGGCACGCCTGCGGCTCGGGCTCCGACCTCCTCGCCCGGGACATGCCCGGCTGATAGCATGGATGCGGCCGCCAGTCCGGTGGCCGCCCGGGAGTGCGCACGCACGACCGGATCATCCCGGAGCAGGCCGGCACGAAGCTGGTCACCGGTGGTGGCATTCCGAACACGAGTCGGAGCGCTTCTACTGTTGACCAGATCCAGACGGCAGGCACGCGACACTGCGCGCGCCGCCGTCCTTCCTGCCCGCTCCTGCTCCGATGCAAGTGCCGCGCGTATCGCGGCAGCAAGGAGAAAGACCTCGTGGAAGGCCCCGAGATCAAGTTCGCCGAAGCCGTTCTGGACAACGGCAAGTTCGGCACCCGCACCATCCGTTTCGAGACCGGTCGTCTCGCCCAGCAGGCGCAGGGCGCCGTCGCCGCCTACCTCGACGAGGACACCATGCTGCTGTCCGCGACGAGCGTGTCGAAGCAGCCCCGTGACGGCTTCGACTTCTTCCCCCTCACCGTGGATGTCGAGGAGCGCTCCTACGCCGCCGGCAAGATCCCCGGCTCGTTCTTCCGTCGTGAGGGCCGCCCCTCCACCGAGGCGATCCTCGTCTGCCGCCTCATCGACCGGCCGCTGCGCCCGTCGTTCGCGGACGGCATCCGCAACGAGGTGCAGGTGGTCATCACCGTCCTGAGCATCGCGCCCGACGAGTTCTACGACGCCCTCGCGATCAACGCGGCGAGCGCCTCCACCCAGATCTCGGGCCTGCCCTTCAGCGGCCCGATCGCGGGTGTGCGCCTCGCGCTCATCCCCACCCCGGGCACCAACGAGGGCCAGTGGGTCGCGTTCCCGAAGTTCTCGCAGCTCGCCGATGCGGTGTTCGACCTCGTGGTCGCCGGCCGCGTGGTGAAGAAGGCGGACGGCTCCGAGGACGTCGCGATCATGATGGTCGAGGCCGAGGCCACCGAGCACAGCTGGGAGCTCATCCAGGGCGGCGCCGTCAAGCCCAACGAGGCGATCGTGGCTCAGGGCCTCGAGGCCGCGAAGCCGTTCATCGCGCAGCTCGTGAAGGCTCAGGAGCAGCTCGCCGCGCAGTCCGCGAAGGAGATCAAGGAGTACCCGATCTTCCTCGACTACACGCAGGAGGCCTACGACGCGGTCGCCGGCCTCGCCTACGACGAGCTCGTCGGCATCTACCAGATCGCCGACAAGATCGAGCGTCAGGACGCCGACGACGCCCTCAAGGCGCGCGTCAAGGACGCCATCGCCGGCCGCGTCGCCGCGGGCGAGCTGGACGCTTCCGTGCTCGGCCAGGTGTCGGCCGCCTACAAGTCGGTCACGAAGAAGATCGTGCGCGGTCGCATCCTCACCGACGGTGTGCGCATCGACGGCCGCGGCCTCACCGACATCCGCGCGCTCGACGCCGAGGTGCAGGTCATCCCGCGCGTGCACGGCTCGGCGATCTTCCAGCGCGGCGAGACCCAGATCCTGGGGGTCACCACGCTCAACATGCTCAAGATGGAGCAGCAGATCGACTCGCTCGCGCCGATCACCAAGAAGCGCTACCTGCACCACTACAACTTCCCGCCCTACTCGACCGGTGAGACCGGCCGCGTGGGTTCGCCGAAGCGTCGCGAGATCGGGCACGGCTTCCTCGCCGAGCGCGCCCTCGTGCCGGTGCTGCCGAGCCGCGAGGAGTTCCCCTACGCGATCCGTCAGGTCTCCGAGGCCCTCGGCTCCAACGGATCCACCTCGATGGGCTCCGTGTGCGCCTCGACCCTGTCGCTGCTCAATGCCGGCGTGCCGCTCAAGGCCCCCGTCGCGGGCATCGCGATGGGCCTCGTGTCCGACACGGTCGACGGCGAGACCCGCTACGCGGCGCTCACCGACATCCTCGGCGCCGAGGACGCCCTCGGCGACATGGACTTCAAGGTCGCCGGCACCTCGGAGTTCGTGACCGCGATCCAGCTCGACACCAAGCTCGACGGCATCCCCTCGGAGGTGCTCGCCGGCGCGCTGTCGCAGGCCAAGGACGCCCGCACGGCGATCCTCGCGGTCATCAACCAGGCGATCGACGGACCGGACGAGATGGCTCCGACGGCTCCGCGCGTGATCTCGGTGAACATCCCGGTCGACAAGATCGGTGAGCTCATCGGCCCCAAGGGCAAGACGATCAACGCGATCCAGGACGAGACCGGCGCCGAGATCTCCATCGAGGAGGACGGCACCGTCTACATCGGCGCGGTCGACGGCCCCTCGGCCGAGGCGGCCCGCGCGCAGGTGCTCGCGATCGGCAACCCGGTGAACCCGGAGGTCGGTGAGCGCTTCCTCGGCACCGTCGTGAAGCTCGCCGCGTTCGGCGCCTTCGTGTCGCTGCTGCCCGGCAAGGACGGCCTGCTGCACATCAGCGAGGTCCGCAAGCTCGCGGGCGGCAAGCGCGTGGAGAACGTCGAGGACGTGCTCTCGGTCGGCCAGAAGATCATGGTCGAGATCACCAAGATGGACGACCGCGGCAAGCTGTCGCTCGCCCCGGTGGTCGACGAGGCCGAGGCGGCCGACACCGAGGGCTCCGCGGCGGCGGCCGAGGGCCCGGAGGCTCCCGCCGAGGGCTGACCTCCTTCGCTGGTCGAGGAGCCGCGCAGCTCCTCACCCTCGCTGGTCGAGTAGCCGCGGAGCGGCGTATCGAGACCCCCGGATGCCCGTCCCGCTCGCGCGGGGCGGGCATTCCTCGTCTGCGGATCACGAAATGGTGACGATCCATAACGATCCGGTCGAGCTCCGGGCGCGGGGCGGCTCGCGGGGCTACTCTCGCAGCCAACTCAGGAGAGGTGCGGCGATGGAGATGCGGACCGACCAGCCGGTCGTCGAGCTGCATTCGGGCGCGGTGCCGCTCGCGCCGACCACGCGCGAGACCGCCGCGATCGTGGGTCACTTCCCCCCGCCGCGCCGCGCCATCGGCGGCAGCGGGCTGCGCGTGCATCCGCTCGGCATGAGCGGCAAGCACTTCGGATCGAGCGTGTCACCGGCCGTGTCGGTCGAGATCCTCGACGCCTACGCCTCGCTGGGCGGAAACCTCGTCGACACCGCCGACTCCTACGCGGACGGCGAGAGCGAGCGGATCATCGGCGACTGGATCGGGCGCCGGGGTCTGCGCGACGAGTTCGTGGTGGCCACCAAGGTCGGCAAGTCGCGGGCGCATCCGGGTCTCTCCGCCCCGGCGATCGCGGCGGCGGTCGACGCGTCGCTCCGCCGTCTCGCGACCGATCGCATCGACCTGCTCTATCTGCACCTGGATGACCCCGAGGTGCCGTTCGAGGAGACGCTGCTCGCGGTCGACGAGCTCATCCGCGCCGGCAAGGTGCGGGCCTTCGGGATGTCGGATCACACCGGCCACCGCCTGCTGGAGGCGCGTGTCGCCTGCGGCCTGCTCGGGGTGGCGCCCATCTCGGCGCTGCAGAACGAGTACAGCCTCGTGCGGCGGGACGGCTACGAGGGCGACCTGGCCCGGATCACTGCCCAGCAGGGTCTCGCGGTGATGCCGCGATTCCCGCTCGCGGGCGGATTCCTCACCGGCGCCTACCGCTCGCGCGCCGACCTTCCGGGCTCGCCGGATCCCGGCTACCTCGCGCGGCTCCTCGGCCGGCGCGGTCGGCGGGTGCTCGGCGCTCTCGACCGGGTGTCGGCCGCCCATGACGCCGCGGTGGCGACGATCGCCCTCGCCTGGCTGCTCACCAAGCCCGGCGTCGTGGCGCCCGTCGTCTCGGCGCGCTCGGCCGACGAGCTCTTCGACCTGATGTCGGGCCCCGACATCAGGCTCACCCGCCACCAGCTGGCGGAGCTGGACCGCGCGAGCGACTGAGCTCGCGGCGCGATCGAACCGCGGGCTCAGGCGGCGGCAGGCTGCCGTGCGCCGGCGATCACCTGGTCGAAGGCGCGCAGAAGCGCCGCGCTCGCGGCGATCGAGTCGCCCGCGTAGCCGCCCGACATGGCGCCGTCGCTCGCGAGCAGCAGGTCGTCCGCCGCATCGCCGGGCATGGGGTGCTCGATGGCGCGCAGCTGCGACTCGAGGAGCTCGTGGAACCACTCGCGGTGGTTCTGCACGGCGCGACGCACGGGGTGCGCGGGGTCGGTGAACTCGGCGGCCGCGTTGAGGAACGGGCATCCACGGAATCCCGGGGTGGAGACCTTCTTGGCCTGCGCCTCGAAGACGAGACGCAGCAGTTCGAGCGGCTCGTCGCTGCGCTGCGCGAGCTGCTCGATCTCCTCCGCGGCCTGCAGGTGGCGGTAGGCGATGTACTCGACGATCAGGCGGTCCTTCGAGCCGTAGTGCTTGTAGAAGGTCGCCTTGGTGACACTCGACGCCGAGATCAGGCGATCGATGCCGACCGCGCGGATGCCCTCGTCATAGAAGAGCCGGTCGGCCGTGTCGATGATGCGCTGCTTCGCGGGCGCGAGGGTGTGACGCTTCGGCGGCTTGACGATCTCGATCGGCAATCCGGGCTCCTTCGGAGAGTGGTCGACACGGGTGCAGATGCCGCGACCGCCTGGGGGGAGGCGGTCGCAGCGCGGGTACGAGTTCGGGTTCTCGCCGCACAGCCACCGCCGTCAGGCGGCCCGGGGATGGGTACCCGGCTGGGAAGAGCCGATCGGTTCGGGTCCGTTCGCGTTCCGCTGGCTCACGGTAGCACGATGAGGACAGACAGACTTGTCTGTTTGTCCTCTCGCCTTCCCCCAATCCGGGGGAGAGGACGCCGGAATGCCATGACGTAGGCTCGGAACGATATGAACAGCGCGGTGCAGCTCCCCCTCGACCTCGCGGAACTCCGCATCGACGCATCCGGCGGCACCCTCGTGCGACGCACCGTGCTGCCGAGCGGCGTGCGCATCCTCACCGAGCAGGTGCCCGGCTCGCAGAGCGCGACCGTCGGGTTCTGGGTGGCGGTCGGATCGCGCGACGAGCAGCCGGTCACCTACGGCTCCACGCACTTCCTCGAGCACCTGCTGTTCAAGGGCACGAGTACCCGCAGCGCGCTCGACATCGCGGTCGCCTTCGACTCGGTGGGCGGCGAGCACAATGCCCTCACCGCGAAGGAGCACACCTGCTACTACGCGAAGGTGCGCGACCAGGATGTCGAGATGGCGGTGCGGGTGCTGGCCGACATGTTCGCCTCGTCCACCCTCGATGCGGACGACTTCGAGAGCGAGCGCGGCGTCATCCTGGAAGAGCTCGCGATGGCCGACGACGACCCGGGCGACGTCGCAGGGGAGCGCTTCTTCGAGGCGGTCTTCGGCGACCACCCGCTCGGACGCCCGATCGGCGGAAACCCGGATTCCATCTCCGCGGTCACGCGAGACGCCGTCTGGCAGCACTACCGGAGCAACTACGGCCCGCGCGACCTCGTCATCACCGTCGCCGGCGCACTCGACCACGACCGCATCGTCGAGGTCGCGAGCCAGGCGCTCGCCGCAGCCGGCTGGGAGCTGGACCTCGCCGCACGACCCGTGGAACGGCGCGACCCGCGCCACGATCTCATCGAGCGCGGCAGCCCCCTCGCGATCGTCACGCGTCCGCTCGAACAGGTGAACCTCTACCTCGGCGTCGCCGGGCTCGCCGCCGCCGACGAGCGCCGACCCGCGCTCACCGTGCTCAACTCGGTGCTCGGCGGCGGGATGAGCTCGCGGTTGTTCCAGGAGATCCGCGAGAAGCGCGGCTACGCGTACTCGGTCTACTCCTTCGCGTCCAGCTACTCGGACGCGGGCATCGTCGGGCTCTACGCCGGCTGCTCGCCCAAGCGCGCCGCGGATGTCGCCGAGCTCATGCTCGCCGAGTTCCGGCGCCTCGGGGCGGCAGGCATCAGCGACGAGGAGCTCGTGCGGGCGCGCGGCCAACTGGGTGGCGCATCCGCCCTCGCCCTCGAGGACTCCGACACCCGGATGAGCCGGCTCGGCCGCAGCGAACTGACGCTGGGCGAGTTCGCCGACCTCGACGAGACCCTGCGCCGCATCGATGCGGTCACCGTGGACGAGGTGCGGGTGCTCGCCGCCGAGCTCGCCGACCGTCCGCTCTCCCTCGCGGCCGTGGGACCCGTCGAGGCGGCCGCCTTCGCGGGCCTCGACGGCGAACCGGCAGCGGCCTAGGAAGGGTCTCAGATGTCGCGATTCCTCTATCTGGTTCGCCACGGCGAGCAGCAGGACGCCGAATACGGCCTGCCGGACGGCCCGCTCTCGGCGCGCGGGGTTCGCCAGGCGCGGGCCATCGCCGAGCGGCTCGGCGGGGTGCCCTTCACCCACGCCTGGACCTCGCCCCTGCAGCGCGCCCAGGAGACCGCCCGCATCATGACCGAGCGGCTGCCCGCGCTCGAGCCGGAACCCTCAGCCCTGCTCATGGACTGCATCCCCTCCGGCCCCACACCGGAACTGCCGCACGCCTGGGAGTCGTTCTTCGGATCCGTCACCCGCGAGCAGATCGAGGCGGGCGAGGCGCAGATGTCGGATGCCGTGGCCGAGTGGCTGAGCCCGACCCGCGAGGACCGCCACGAACTGCTCATCACGCACAGCTTCGTGATCGGCTGGTTCGTGCGCGAGGTGTTCGGCGCGGCCAGCTGGCGCTGGCTGGGGGTCAACCAGGCCAACTGCGGCCTCACCATCATCCGGGTGCGTTCGGCGAAGCCCGCCGTGCTCGTCACCCACAACGACCTCGGTCACCTGCCGCCCGAGCTGCGCACGGGGCTCACGGTCGAGCAGCCGTATTGAGCCGCTACAGCGCCTTCGCGAACCACAGGTTCGCGTTGGGGTTGTCGTTGTACGGCTCCACCTCGTCGTAGCCGCTCGAACGGTAGAGCGAGCCCGCCGCCTCGAGGGTCGCGTTGGTGTCGAGCACCGACTCGCTCGCACCCAGGCGCCGCGCGCGCTCCTCGAGCTCCGCGAGCAGCAGCCGACCCCAGCCGCGACCGCGCACCTCGTCGCGCAGGTAGAGGTGCTTCACCTCGGCACGCGAGGCATCGAGCATCCGGATGCCGCCGCACCCCACCGCACGCCCCTCGGCCTCCGCCACGAGGAACACCCCCGCCGGCTCGACGAAGCGCGCCGGATCCGGGAAGACGATGCGGTAGCCGCCCTCGGTGTCGAAGCCGTGCACCCGCATCCGGAAGTACTCGCTCAGCAGTTCGTGGGCGTCGGCGTCGTCGACCGACGCGACGCGGAAGGCGGGATCCACCCGACCAGCCTAGGGCGGGCACGCCGATAGGCTTGCGGCATGGCGTATTCGGTCGCCGTCGTGGGTGCGGCGGGCAGGATGGGAGCCCTCGCGACGCGGCTCATCGCGGCGAGCGACGACTTCACGGTGCATGCGCGCATCGGATCCGCCGATCCGATCGAGGCGATCGACGGCGCCGACCTCGTGCTCGACCTCACGGTGCCCGCGGTCTCGCCGGAGGTCGTCGAGGCAGCCGTGACCCGCGGGATCCCGGTGCTCGTCGGCACCTCCGGGTGGACCGCCGAGCGGCTCGCCAAGGTGCGCACCCGCGTCGACGGGCTGGACGGCGCGGCCGTCATCGTGATCCCGAACTTCTCGCTCGGCTCGGTGCTCGCCACCCGCCTCGCGACGATCGCGGCCGGTTTCTTCGACTCCATCGAGATCATCGAGGCCCACCACGCCGGCAAGTCGGACTCGCCGTCGGGCACCGCCATCCGCACAGCCGAACTCATCGCCGAGGCCCGCGCCGAGCGCGGCCCGGTCTCCGCCCCGCACGCCGACCAGCGCGCCCGCGGCCAGCAGGTCGCGAGCGTCCCCGTGCACAGCCTGCGGATGGACGGCATCCTCGCCGAGCAGGAGGTCGTGTTCGGCGGAACGGGGGAGACCCTGCGCATCCGGCACCAGACCGTCTCGGACGCCTCCTACGAGGCCGGGATCCTGCTCGCGCTCCGTGCCCTGCCGACCACCCGCGGCCTCGTCGTCGGGCTCGACAGCCTGCTGGGGCTCGATCGGCTTCTGGGGCTCGATCGGCTGTGAGCGCGCGGATCGGCGCGGCCGTGATGGCCGTGCTGCTGGTGATCTACCTCGTGTTCGCCGTCAACTACGCGATCCAGCTGATCGGCACCGGGGTGCCGATCGCGGTGACGATGGGCGTCGCACTGCTCGTGCTGCCGCTCATCGGCGCGGGGTTCATCGCCGCGGAGCTCGTCTTCGGCATCCGCGCCGAACGACTCGCCCGGCGGCTCGAGGCCGAGGACGCGCTGCCCACCGAGCAGTTGCCGACCCGATCGAGCGGTCGCGTCGAGCGGGATGCGGCCGACGAGCTGTTCCCCGTCTACCAGGCGGCCGTCGAGGCCGCACCGGAGGACTGGCGCGCCTGGTTCCGGCTGGCCCTCGCATACGACGCCTCGGGCGACCGCCGCCGCGCGCGCTGGGCGACGCGGCAGGCGATCCGCCTCGAACGGGCTACGCCAGGCTCGCCTCGAGGGTGATCGGGATCCCGGCGAGCGCCTGCGACACCGGGCAGTTGGCCTTGGCGTCCGCCGCGATCCGCTCGAAATCCGCCTCGCCGATGCCGGGCACCTTCGCGCTCACCAGCAGGTGGCTGCCGGTGATGCCCTCACCGGGCTGGAAGGTGACGGCGGCCGTCACCTGAAGGCTCTCCGGCGCGAAGCCGGCCTGCGCGAGGGCGTTCGCGAACGCCATCGAGAAGCACGCCGAATGGGCGGCCCCCAGCAGCTCCTCCGGGTTGGTGCGGCCCGCCTCGCCCTGCGAGCGGGCGGCCCAGCTCACCGGGAACTCGGCGGCGTCGCTCGAGTCGAGGGAGGTCGTTCCCGATCCGTGGATCAGGTCGCCGAACCACAGGGTCGTCGCTTCGCTCGTCACTGCCATGGGGGTCTCCTCCGGTCGAGGACGGGGCCTCGGCGCCCCGTCACCCCCACTCTAGGCGGCGGCCTCAGGCGGCGGCAGTCCTGCGGATGACGCCCGCGCGCACGAGCAGCAGGTACAGCTGGCAGCCGAGGCAGTAGCCGAAGGCGCCGTTGAGGAAGGCGGCGATGAAGGCGAAGGCGCCGGCCACGACGATCGCGTACGGCACGCCCGCGAGGTGCAGGATGATGCCCGCGATCGTCACGAACGCGCCGACGCCCTGGGCGAAGGTGGGCGGGGCGGCGTCCTCGAGCTCGGCGGGCGGGGCGAGGCGCGGACGGATGAGACGACGGAACACGATGGCCCACGGTCCGCGGGAGACACCCGCGGCCGCCGACCACACGAAGAGGGCGGCGAGCACCGCGAGCAGGATGAACGCGGGCTGCACGGCGCGCGCCGCGAGCGTGTCGGCGGTGCCGTCGGCGAGGCCGAGGCCGACCCCCACGAGCAGCAGCACGGCCGTGACGGATGCGGTGAAGCGCGGGCCGCGCGGGTCGATCTGTGCGGGACGGGACATGGGTGCTCCTTCGGGACGGAGGTCAGGCGGCGGCGGCGCCGAGCAGGCGGTCGAGCTCGGCGGCGACGGCGTCGCGGCGGACGGCCCCGCCGATCCGGGATCGGATGCGACCCTCGGCGTCGAGCACGAAGGTCGTGGGGGTCTGCAGCACCTGGAAGCGGGCCGCGAGCTCGGGGCGCTCCGCCACATCCAGCTCGACGTGCACGATGCCGTGGCGCTGGGTGGCGAGCTCGTCGAGCACGCGCGCGGTCGCCCGGCACGGCGAGCAGTACTCGCTCGAGAACTGCAGCAGGGTCACACCGTCACCGAGCTCGACGCCGTCGATCGCGACGGTGTCCGTGGTGGTCGAGGTGCGGATGCGGCCCTGGCCGGAACGCCACACGACGCCCAGCACGGTGGAGGCGAGCACGAGCGCGCCGAGAACGGCGAACACGGCCCAGGGATCCATGCGAACACGGTAGCCAGCGGGTTCCCCGCGCGGGCGAGTGTGACATTCCGTGACGGACGCGGGCGGCGGCGTGCCGGGTCGGCGGGTGTCGGCCGCGGCGGATATCGTGAAGGCCGTGCCGGAGACCTCGAGCGATCAGACCCCCATCCAGTTCCGTTCCGACATGACGGTCGAGCTCGTGCGTTCGAGCGCCCACGACTCCGACGTGCTGTTCGCGGCACGCGTGTCGACCCAGGGCGAGAAGACGCTCGATGCGGCGGCCGCAGGCACCGAGGCATCCGATCGCGACCGCGGACTCATCAACTACCTCATGCGCGACCGGCACGGCTCGCCGTTCGAGCACAACTCGATGACCTTCTATGTGCAGGCGCCGATCTTCGTGTTCCGTGAGTTCATGCGGCACCGCATCGCCTCCTACAACGAGGAGTCGGGTCGCTACCGCCAGCTGCAGCCGGTGTTCTATGTGCCGGGGCCCGAGCGTCGGCTCGTGCAGGTCGGCAAGCCCGGTGCCTACGATTTCGTCGAGGGCACGCCCGAGCAGACCGCGCTCGCGGTGGCCGAGTCGAAGGCGGCGGCCGAGTTCGCCTACGCCGCGTACCAGCGGATGCTCACCGCCGGGATCGCGCGCGAGGTGGCGCGCGGCGTGCTGCCGGTGTCCACCTACTCCTCGATGTACGTGACCATGAATGCCCGCTCGCTCATGAACTTCCTGTCGCTGCGGACGAAGCACCCCGACTCCCACTTCCCCTCGTTCCCGCAGCGCGAGATCGAGCTCGTGGCCGAGCAGCTGGAGTCCATCTGGGCCGAGCTCATGCCGCTCACCCACGCCGCCTTCCAGGCCGGCGGCCGCGTCGCCCCCTAGCCGCACCCGCGCTCGCGCCGCCGCCCCAGCCCGCCGCCGCCTCCCGCCGCCTCCCAAATCAAGGAGTCGAGCATCCCAAATCAAGGAGTCGGTGTGACTGCTGTTGCGGATGGGGTGGAAGTAGTGAGTTTCTCGCTTCAGCTCCGTGAGATGGGTTGCGCCACTCCTTGATTTGGGAGCCGGGTCGGATTTGGGAGCCGGATCGGGCTCGGGAGCCGGATCGGATTCGGGAGCCGGATCGGCGGGGCGACTCGCGGACCAGGCCCGGCGGGACCTCCGGATGGCGTCCGATCCTCCCCAGGGGAGTCCGGTAGGCGAAGCGCACGATTCGGGCGCGGCGCGCGACGACGGCCCGGAGGCCGGCGAACACTGGCCCGGGTGACCCGGCTTCAGGCAGCGATACGGCGCCGCGGCGGACTCGCGGCAACCCACGAGCTCCATCGCGACGGCTTCGGCCGCGAGGTGCTGCGCCGCGCGACCCGCACGGGCGAGATCCGCCGGATCCGGCAGGGCTGGTACATCCTCCCCGACACACCGTCCGCCGTGGCTGACTGCCTCCGTGTCGGTGGCCGCGCCACCTGCATCACGCTCATCGAACACCTCGGGCTCTGGGTGCACGCCCACGTTCGCGAGGTGCACGTCGCGGTGAGGCCGCACGCGTGCCAACTGCGTGACCCGCGCGACTACCGCCGACGCGGCCCGCAGCCCGATGCGGTGGTCCACTGGACGGATGCGGACGTGGACGCGGTCGCCGACGGCAGCCGCATGCTCGTGTCCCTTCCGCAGGCGCTGCGTGAACTCGCGCTGTGCTGCGGCGCGGAGGCCGCGTTCGTCGCCGCCGAGTCGGCGATGGCCGCCGGCATGCTTCGCGCCGAGGAGTGGAGCTCGGTCTGCGACACCCTTCCCGCGGGGTTCGCCGTCCGGCTGCGCCCGGCCGGACCTCGGTCGGGAAGCATCACCGAGGCGGTTTTCCACTTTCGTTCACCCATGTTCGGCGTGCGTGTGAGGCAGCAGGTGCAGATCGGGCCGGATCGGGTCGACAATCTGCTCGGCGACCGACTCATCATCGAACTCGACAGCCGCGAGTTCCACGAACGGGAGCGCGACTACGCGCGGGATGCGCGGCTGAACGCACGAGGATTCCGCATCCTGCGATTCTCGTACCAGCAGATCATGTTCGACTGGCCGCAGGTGGAGGCCGCCATTCGAGCGGCCATCGCCCGCGGCGACGCCAACTGAGCCCGGGCGCGCGGTGTCCCCGCCATCCCGCCGCCCCATCCGCCGTCCCAAATCAAGGAGTCGAGCAACCCAAATCAAGGAGCCGACGGGCAGGACACGCCACTCGCGCCACTCCATCCCCGCCAGTAACGTCAACTCCTTGATTTGGGTTGCTCGACTCCTTGATTTGGGACAGGGCAGGCGGGGAGAGCGTCCAAGCGAGGGTCAGCGGGCGTCCTGCGCGGGCATCACGACCTTCTTGACGATGAGCACGAGGGACGCCGAGATCGGGCACGCGACGAGCGCGCCGAGCAGACCGAGCAGGGTGCCGCCGATGAGCGCACCGATGAGCACGAGGGATCCGGGGATCTGGATGGCCCGCCCCACGATCCGCGGCGTCAGCACGTAGGCCTCGATCTGCACGTAGACGAGCAGCCCGATGAAGGCGATGAGCCCGACCGTCGGCGAGGTGAACAGCGCGACCGTCGAGCAGATCACGAGCGAGATCACCGAACCGACGAGCGGGATGAAGGTGATCGGCAGTGCGAGCGCCGCCAGCAGCCCCGCGTACTGCACCCCCAGCACCGTGAGCAGCAGGAAGGTGAACACCGCGTTCAGGATCGCCAGGATCACCATGCCGCTCAGGTACTTGCCGACCGAGGTGATGATCTGGTCGGCGAGGTCGCGGAAGGTCACCCGCTTGCTGGCCGGCACGAGCCGCACGAGCACCTCCTTCATCTGGTCGTGCCCGATCACGAAGTAGAGAGTGAGGGCGACGACGAAGATCACGCTGAACACCCCGTTGACGACGCCCAGCCCGATCCGCAGCGCCCCGCCGCCCACCGTCACCCAGAACGCCGGATCGGCGACCGTCTGCTGCAGGAACCCCACGAAGGTCGTGAGACCCCCGCCGAGCGTCTCGTCGAGCGACTCGAACCAGGGCTGGTCCTCGATCCGATCGAGCCCTGCCGGCAGGTAGTCGATCAGTCGTCCGAACTCCTCGATCACGACCGGCACGACGAGCCATACGAGAAGCGCGACGAGCAGCAGGAACCCCGCCATCACGATGACGAGCGCCCACACCTTCGACACCCGCAGCCGCTCCAGGCGTTTCACCACGGGGTTGAGCCCGAGCGAGATGAACAGCGCCAGGAAGATGAGGGTGAGCGCCTGGGCGAGGGACGCGACCGCGAAGCCGAGCGCGAGGGCGAAGAGCACGCCGGTGGCGGCGATGAATCCGAAGCGGAACGGTCCCGCTTGCAGGAGGCGAGGCGTGGGGTTCATGTCGGTCCCTTTCCGGATGCTGGTGCTCACCCTAGGCCGCGCGGCGCGAGAGGTGCGAGAGGGGGAGGCCCACCCGCTAGCCTGTAGACCGTGTCGTCGCCAGAGAATCCCTTCGGACAGGTGCTCGTCGCGCTCGTGACTCCGTTCACGGCCGACGGTGAGGTGCACTGGGCCGACGTGGAGAAGCACGTCGACCACGTCATCACCCACGGCGCCGACGGCATCGTCGTCACCGGCACGACGGGGGAGACCTCGACCCTCACCGACCCCGAGAAGGTGCGCCTCGTCGAGGTGGCGAAGGATGTGGCGGCGGGTCGCGCGAAGGTCATCACGGGCGGCGGCTCCAACGAGACCGCGCACGCGATCGAGCTCTACAAGAAGAGCGAGAAGGCGGGGGCGGACGGCGTCATGGTCGTCACCCCGTACTACAACAAGCCCACCCAGGCGGGCATCCTCACCCATTTCCGGATGGTCGCGGATGCCACCGATCTGCCGGTGATCCTCTACGACATCCCCGGACGCACGGGCGTGCCCATCAAGTACGAGACGATTCTGCGCGCCGCGAAGCACCCCAACATCCGGGCCGTGAAGGACGCCAAGGGCGACCTCTCCGAGGTGAGCCGGGTGCTCAACCAGACCGAGCTGCTGTACTTCGCGGGCGACGACGCGAACGCGCTCCCGACGCTCGCGATCGGCGGCACGGGTCTCATCGGCGTGACCGCGAACATCGCCCCGGCCCCGTACCGCACGATCATCGACGCGGTGAACGGCAACGACTTGCGCACCGCGACCGAGGCGCACCGCGCCCTCGAGCCGCTCGTGCGCGCCACCATGACGCACGTGCCCGGCACGGTGGCGACCAAGTACATCCTGCACGGACTCGGGCGCATCTCGAGCCCCCGCGTGAGGCTCCCGCTCGTCGGCCCCGAGGAGTCGGAGGCCGCGCTCATCGAGGACGAGCTGGCACTCGTGAAACACATCGACGGCGTCGACTTCAGCAACTTCCGGCCGGACCGCAACGCGGCCGCCGGTGGCGCGCTCCCGAAGATCGCCGGCACCACCCGCTAAGGAGGCCGCATGGCCATCGACGTCTACGATCCGCCTGCCCTCACCCCCGGAGTCCTGAGGGTGATCCCACTGGGCGGGGTCGGTGAGATCGGTCGCAACATGACCGTCTACGAGATCGACGGCAAGCTTCTCATCGTCGACGTGGGCGTGCTGTTCCCGGAGGAGCACCAGCCGGGCGTCGACCTGATCCTGCCCGACTTCGCCGCCATCCGGGACCGTCTCGACGACGTGCTGGGCGTCGTGCTCACCCACGGCCACGAGGACCACATCGGGGCGGTGCCCTACCTGCTGAAGCTGCGCCAGGACATCCCGCTGTACGGTTCGCGGCTCACCCTCGCGCTCGTGGAGGCGAAGCTCAAGGAGCACCGCGTCGCGCCGATCACCCGCGTGGTGGCGGAGGGCGAGCACACCGAGCTCGGTCCGTTCGCGCTCGAGTTCGTGGCGGTGAACCACTCGATCCCGGACGCGCTCGCGGTGGTCGTGCGCACGGCGGCGGGCCTCGTGCTGCACACGGGCGACTTCAAGATGGACCAGCTGCCGCTGGACGCCCGGATCACCGACCTGCGCGCCTTCGCGCGGCTCGGCGAGGAGGGCGTCGACCTGTTCCTGCCCGACTCGACCAATGCCGACGTGCCGGGCTTCACCGCGCTCGAGCGCGAGATCGGCCCGACGATCGAGCGGGTGATCGCCAAGGCGCCCCGCCGGGTCATCGTGGCGAGCTTCTCGAGCCACGTGCACCGCGTGCAGCAGGTGCTGGATGCCGCGGTCGCCAACGAGCGGCACGTCGCGCTCGTGGGCCGCTCGATGGTGCGCAACATGGGGATCGCGGCCGATCTCGGCTACCTCAAGGTGCCGGACGGGGTGCTCGTCGACCTCAAGACGGCGCTCGAGCTGCCGGATGACCGCATCGTGTTCATGAGCACCGGATCCCAGGGCGAGCCCATGGCGGTGCTCGCGCGCATGGCGAACAACGACCACCGCATCGAGGTCGGCCAGGGCGACACGGTGATCCTCGCCTCGAGCCTCATCCCCGGCAACGAGAACGCCGTCTACCGCGTCATCAACGGGCTCACGAAGCTCGGCGCGAACGTCGTGCACAAGGGCAACGCCCGGGTGCACGTCTCGGGTCACGCGGCCGCGGGCGAGCTGCTCTACTGCTACAACATCATCCGGCCGAGGAATGTGTTCCCGGTGCACGGCGAGTATCGCCAGCTCACGGCATCCGCCGAGCTCGCCGTCGAGACGGGCGTGCCGCGCGAGCGCACCATCGTGGCGGAGAACGGCGTCGTGCTCGACCTGCACGAGGGTGTCGCGAACGTGGTCGGGCAGCTGGATGTGGGCTACGTGTACGTCGACGGCTCGACGGTGGGCGAGATCACGGACGCCGATCTCAAGGACCGCCGCATCCTCGCGGAGGAGGGCTTCATCTCGATCTTCGTGGCGATCGACCGCCAGACCGGCAAGGTCATCGTCGGCCCCGAGATCCAGGCGCGCGGCTTCGCGGAGGACGAGTCGGTCTTCGACGACGTGCGCCCGCAGATCGTCGCGGCGCTCGCCGAGGCCGCCCGCAACGGTGTCACCGACCAGCACGGCTACAGCCAGGCGGTGCGGCGCACGGTGGGTCGCTGGGTCAACACCCAGCACCGTCGCCGCCCCATGATCATCCCGGTCGTCATCGAAGCGTGACGCCGGGCGCCTGGCCTCGGCGCGACCACTCCCGATAGCGTGAGCCATGCCCACCCTCGCGCGCCTCGGGGCGCTCGCCCTCGCCGCTGCACTCGCGCTGAGCGCGTGCGCTCCCACGCCCGCGCCGGCGCCCTCGGCGGCGCCGAGCGGGACGCCGAGCGCGAGTCCCGAGGAGACGCCCACCCCCACCCCGACGCGCCCGCCGCTCGCCGAGCTCGTGCTGACGCCGCAGGGCATCGGCGAGGTGCGGATCGGCGAGCCGGTGCCCGGCACGGATCCGGCGCTCGCGATCGTCACCTGGAATGCGACAGGATGCGCGGACTCCGGCATCGCGGAGGGCGAGCCGTGGGCCGGGTACTGGCAGTCGACCGAGGCCGGATCCCCGCACGAGTACGGGCCGCCGTTCGCCTTCTTCCTGACGACCGAGGGTGGCGTCGAGCACGCCCCGGTCGCCGCGGTCCGGGTGCTCTCCGACGTGCGCACGGCGGCCGGCATCGGCATCGGCTCGACGCGCGCCGAGGTCGAGGCCGCGTATCCGACGCCCACGGCCACCATCAACCACTTCGACATCTCGACCGTGTACGTCCTCGAGGAGGGCGATCGCCGGATCTCGATCGAGGTCGCCGAGGAGGACACCGGCGGGTACTGGCCGCCCGAGCAGGCCGGCCGGGTTCTGTTCATGTGGGCGGGATCCACCGAGCACGAGGCCGGTGGCATCGCCGGCGGCGACGGCGGCGGGCCCTGCCCGGTCTGATCGAGTCAGGGACCACCCCGACCCGCCCCCGACTCGTCCCCGAGTCTCCCCCGAATCCGCCCCGAGGATGACGTCGTTTCCGCGCCGACGCCCCTACGCTCGACAACGGAGCGACGCTCACGGTTTCCGAAACGTTGGGATGCCCGACCGCCTCGCTCCTGATTGCATCGAAGGGGCCGCGTCGCCGTGACGCGGCCATCGGCACGTCGGAAATGGGGGCACGCGTGGGCGTTGCACGCAGGTGGATCTTCCCGATCATCTGGATGGTCATCTTCGCGGTGATCGGAGCCGCGCTCGTGAAGCTCGCGTTCTTCGCCGAGGCGAGCGAGGAGAGCGCACCGGAGTTCCCCACGGGAGCGATTGCCGAGCCCACGGTGTCCGTCGAGCGGGGAACCATCCACAACGACGTCACGGTCGACGGAACCATCGCGGCCGACGCGGCGATCCCCGGACGCGCCGCGATCTCCGGCGAGGTCCGGAAGGTGTCGGCCGCCCCCGGCCAGTGGGTGGACGCCGGAGCCGAGCTCGCCCAGATCCGGGGGATGAACGACGACGGCACCAACAAGTGGTCGATCCTCAAGGCGCCCGCCTCGGGCACCCTCAGCAGCTTCGAGCTCATCGTCGGCCAGCAGGTCGGCGTGGGGGAGACGATCGTCGAGGTCGCCCCGCCCACCTTCTCGGTCGTCGCGAGCATCGCGCCCGCGCAGCAGTACCGGCTCACCACCCAGCCGACCGAGGCCGAGGTGGCCATCACGGGCGGACCCGCGCCGTTCACCTGCACGGGGCTCACGATCACCGCGGCACCGCCGCCGAGCTCCACGGCGTCGGGTGCGGATCCCGGCGCGGGCTCGACCGCGGTCGCGACCGTGCGCTGCGCCGTCCCCTCGGACGTGAAGGTGTTCGCCGGCCTCGCCGCGAAGGTGACGATCGCGGGCGGCGTCGCCGAGGATGTGCTCGTCGTGCCGACCACCGCGGTCGAGGGCGGCAGCGGCACCGGGGTCGTCTACGTCTCGAGCGCCACCGGTGAGCCGGAGACGCGGGAGGTGACCCTCGGCATCTCGGACGGCACGCTCGTCGAGGTCGCGTCGGGGCTCGACGAGGGCGACACGGTGCTGCAGTTCGTGCCCGGCGCCCCCGCCGACACGCAGAACGGCGCCTTCGTCGGCGTCGGAGGCTGACCGTGGCGTTCCTTCGACTCGAGGGTGTCACCCGCACTGTCGAGCTCCCCGACGGCGCCCGGCTCGACATCCTGCGCGGCGTCGACCTCGAGGTCGACGTGGGCGAGCACGTGAGCATCGTCGGCCGTTCCGGAAGCGGCAAGTCGACGCTGCTCAACATCCTGGGCCTCATCGACACCCCGACGAGCGGTCGACTCGAGTTCGACGGCGTCCCGCTCGAGAAGCTGCGGATGGGTGCGCGCGATCGTCGCCGCGGACGCGATGTGGGCTTCATCTTCCAGCAGTTCAACCTGCTGCCCCGCAGGACCGCCTTGGAGAACGTGATGACCCCGCTGCTCTACGCCTCCGGCCGGCAGTTCTGGCGGCGGCAGCGCTTGGCGACCGAGATGCTCGAACGCGTCGGCCTCGGTGCCCGGCTCTCCTCGACCCCCGATCGGCTCTCTGGCGGCGAGCAGCAGCGGGTGGCGATCGCCCGCGCCCTCGTGCGCGGACCGCGCCTCATCCTCGCCGACGAGCCCACGGGCGCACTCGACGTCGAGACCGGCGCCAGCGTCATGGCGCTCCTCGACGGGGTGGCCGAGGCCACGGGGGCGGCCCTCATCACGATCACCCACGATCCGAACATCGCCGCCCTCGCCCGACGGCACTACCGCCTCGACCAGGGCGTGCTCTCACCGGTCGCCGCGGTCGCGATCGCGCAGTTCGCCTCCGAGGGGGTCACGCTGTGAGGCTCTGGACGGGTTTCGTCGGCTCGATCGTGGAGGCGTGGGCGGAGCTGCGCGTGAACCGCACACGTGTGCTGCTGAGCCTCATCGGTGTGGGCGTCGCGGTGGCGGCGCTCACCCTCGTCGTCGCGGGCGGCGGCATCGCCACCCAGGTGCAGACCGAGCAGTCGGAGCGTTGGAACGGACGTCCGGCGACCTATCAGGTGAACGCCTACCAGCCGTACACGGGCGAGCAGGCCCCACCTGAGGTGATCGGCGCGACGCTCGAGGAGGCCGCCGCGCGCTACGACATCCACTACCTGTCCCGGAACACGGGCGACTCGGTGCGCGTGCAGCTCGCGGACGGTGTCTATGGCCTACAGGTGCAGGTCGTCGATCAGCCCTATGCGGCGATGCACCGCCTGCGGATGATGGCCGGCGCCTGGTTCGACGATCGCGACGCGAGGCGGCTCGCCCCCGCCGTCATCGTCTCGAGCGATCTGTGGCAGCACATCGGCTCCCCGGATCTGCGCACGCATCCGACGCTCGAGGTGCTCACGCCGGAGCGCAACGTGACCCTCGTCATCACGGGCATCACCGAGTCGCCGCCCGGCACGCAGGGCATGGACTTCTCGTCGTTCATGTTGGGGGACGCCTTCGGCGAGGCGCGGCTCTCGGAGACCCCGCCCGAGCAGCGGTACTACAACTTCGAGATGTGGCTGCCGCCCGAGGCCGCCGATGAGCTCAGCCAGCGCATCTCCGCGGAGGTCTCGGCCGCCCTCGGCGAGGGCTGGCACGTCGACCTCTACCGCAGCGACTACCTCGCGTACTCCGACCAGGATCCGCTCCTCGTGCTCAAGATCGCGGTCGCCGCCATCGCCGGGCTCGTGCTGCTGCTGGGCGCCCTCGGCCTGCTCAACATCGCCCTCGTGACGGTGCGCTACCGCATCCGCGAGATCGGCATCCGGCGCAGTTTCGGCGCGACCGCGGGGAGGGTGTTCTTCTCGGTCATGATGGAGTCGGTCGTCGCGACGGCGTTCGCCGGGGCGATCGGCGTCATGATCGCCGTCGCCGTGATCAAGAACCCCTGGGTCACCGGGTGGCTCGACGACTACCTGCAGGACGTGCCGGCCTTCCCCGTCGAGGCGGCCGTCGTCGGTCTGGTCTCGGCGACCGCGGTCGGGGCGCTCGCCGGGCTGCTGCCCGCGCTGGTCGCCGTGCGGGTCAAGGTCATCGACGCCATCCGTCTGTAAGACCCTGATGCCGCCGAGAGGCACGCCGATGCGCCTCCCGGGCGGTGTCGGGGTGCGCGGATAGCGTGATCGCATGGCCACGAGCACCCGGTCGACAGCTGCGCGCGCCCGCAGCACGGCGAGCACCTCGTCGCGCTCGAACACCGGCCGCGGGCCGCAGGGCACCAAGAAGCTGCCCGCCGCGCCCGCCGAGAAGCCGGGGATCCTGACGGTCGTGTGGATGGCGCTCGCGCACACCGTGGGCGCCGGGGCGCGGCTGTTCGGCAAGGAGTCGCTCGCCAAGGAGGAGCGCCGCGACGGCGTGCCCTTCCTGTTCTTCGTGCTCGCGATCGGCGTCGCCGTCATCGAGTGGTTCGCCCCCGCATCGGATGTCGCGCGTGCGCTCGACCAGTTCGGTTTCGGAGGGCTGCTGGGCCGCGTCGCGTTCGCCCTGCCGGTGATCCTGCTGCTGCTGTCGGTGTGGCTGTTCCGCCACCCCTCGAGCGTGCACGACAACGGACGCCTCGGGGTCGGCCTCGTGCTGCTGCTGTCGAGCATGGCGGCGCTCTGCCAGGTGTTCGGCGGGCTGCCCGCCCCCTCCGACGGCGCGGCGAAGCTCGCGGCCGGCGGCGGGATCGTCGGCTGGGTCGTCACCTGGCCGCTCGTGACCATCGGCGCCGCATGGCTCGCCGGGATCCTGGCGTTCCTCGTGCTGGCCCTCTCGCTGTTCATCCTCACCAAGACTCCGCCGAATCGGATCGGGCACCGCCTGCGGGAGCTCTACGCCTACCTGTTCGGCGCCGAGCTGCCGGAGCCCGCCGAGAAGCCCGCCAAAGCCGCCCGCACGGCCACCTCGACCGTCGAGCTCGGCACTCTCTCGGATCTCGGCTTCGAACCCGACGACCCCAGCTCGATGCCGTGGTGGCGTCGCAGCAAGCGCCGCGAGGAGGCGCCCGCCTTCGACACCCCGGTGCTCGGACGCGAGCTCGAGACCGAGGTCGTGGAGCCGCTGCACGCCGCAGCGGACTTCGACGTCGAGCTGCTCGAGGAGCTCGTGCGCGCCGAGGACGCCGTGAAGCAGTTCACGGGGGAGATCGACCAGAGCGCGACCGCCCTGCGCGACGACGCCGGACTGCTGCCCGGGTTCCCCGACTCCGCGAGCGAGCGGGGCGCGGCCGGCGAATTCGTCGACGCCCCGGCCGCCCGACCGGCGCCCGCCAAGCGCCCCTACCGGCTGCCCGCGGCCTCGATCCTCGGCGCCGGCACCCCGCCCAAGGCGCGCACCGCCGTCAACGACGAGATGATCGCCGCCATCACGAGCGTGCTCACCCAGTTCCAGGTGGACGCGAAGGTCACGGGCTTCACGCGCGGTCCCTCGGTCACCCGCTACGAGATCGAGCTCGGCCACGGGGTGAAGGTGGAGCGGGTCACCGCGCTCAGCCGCAACCTCTCCTACGCGGTCGCCTCGAACGAGGTCAACATCCTCTCGCCGATCCCGGGCAAGAGCGCGATCGGGGTGGAGATCCCCAACCGCGACCGCGAGATCGTGTCGCTCGGCGACGTGCTGCGCTCGGGCTCCGCCGCGAAGTCGAACCATCCGCTCACGATCGGGCTCGGCAAGGACGTCGAGGGCGGCTTCGTCGTCGCGAACCTCGCCAAGATGCCGCACCTGCTGGTCGCGGGATCCACCGGCTCCGGCAAGTCGAGCTTCATCAACTCGATGATCACGAGCGTGCTCATGCGGGCCAAGCCCGCCGAGGTGCGGATGGTGCTCGTCGACCCCAAACGCGTCGAGCTCGCCGCGTACCAGGGCGTCCCGCACCTGATCACCCCCATCATCACGAACCCCAAGAAGGCGGCCGAAGCGCTGCAGTGGGTCGTGAAGGAGATGGACATGCGCTACGACGACCTCGCGTCGTTCGGGTTCCGTCACATCGACGACTTCAACCGCGCGGTGCTCGCGAACGAGATCGTGCTGCCCGCCGGATCCGAGCGGGTGCTGCAGCCCTACCCCTACCTGCTCGTCGTGGTCGATGAGCTCGCCGACCTCATGATGGTGGCCCCGCGCGACGTCGAGGACTCGATCGTGCGCATCACGCAGCTCGCCCGCGCCTCCGGCATCCACCTCGTGCTCGCGACGCAGCGGCCGTCGGTGGACGTCGTCACCGGACTCATCAAGGCCAACGTGCCGAGCCGCCTGGCCTTCGCGGTGTCGAGCATGACCGACAGCCGCGTCATCCTCGACCAGCCGGGCGCCGACAAGCTCATCGGGCAGGGCGATGGCCTCTTCCTGCCGATGGGCGCGTCCAAGGCGATCCGTGTGCAGGGCGCCTGGGTCACCGAGGACGAGATCCACGCGGTCGTCAAGCACGTCACCGACCAGGCTCGGCCCGAGTACCGCGACGACGTCGCCGTCGTCGTCGAGAAGCGCGAGGTGGATGCCGACATCGGCGACGACCTCGAGCTGCTGCTCGAGGCGACGACGCTCGTGGTGAACACGCAGTTCGGCTCCACCTCGATGCTGCAGCGCAAGCTGCGGGTCGGCTTCGCGAAGGCCGGCCGCCTCATGGACCTCATGGAGTCGCGTGAGATCGTCGGGCCGTCGGAGGGGTCGAAGGCGCGTGACGTGCTCGTCACCCCCGAGCAACTGCCCGTGGTGCTCGCGCAGCTGCGCGGGGAGCCCGCGCCGAGCGCGGCCCCGATCGACCCCGTGGAGGCGCAGTTCGACGGCTATCCTGTCGAGGAGGGCCCCTCAGACGAGGACGCCTGGGGGTTGACCGGCAGGGAGTGACGACGTGGCCGTCTCGGATCCGGTACCCGACCCTGCCCCCGACGCCGCGATCCCAGAGGCGGTACGCCCGAATCCGATGCGCGGTCGCGTGGTGAGCCCCGGCGAGACACCGGCGAGCATGGGCAACATCGCCAACATCATCACGGTCGTCCGCATCCTGCTCGCGCCCGTGTTCGTGTGGCTCATGGTGCTCGACGGCGGAGAGCTCGGAGTGTGGCGCTGGGTCGCGGCCGTGCTGTTCATCCTCTCCATCACGACCGACTCCGTCGACGGCTTCCTGGCGCGCAGCCGCAACCTGGTGACCGACTTCGGCAAGCTCGTCGACCCGATCGCCGACAAGATCCTCGTGGGCGCCGCGCTCGTCGCCCTCTCGGTCGTGGGGGAGCTGTGGTGGTGGGTGACGATCGTCATCCTCGTCCGCGAGTTCGGCATCACGATCTTCCGCTTCGCGATGCTGCGCAACCGCGTGATCCCGGCCGGTTGGCTGGGCAAGATCAAGACGGTCGTGCAGGCCGTGGCGGTGTCGTTCGCCCTCACGCCGCTGTGGACGTTCCTGGGCGATTGGGTGCTCTGGCTCAACGGGACGCTCATGGGCGCGGCGCTCGTGCTGACGGTCGTCAGCGGCGTCGAGTACCTCTGGAGCGCGTGGCGCGTCAGCCGGGCGCCGAAGTGAGCGCCCGCCCGCTCGCCACGCGCATCGTGGCGGAACTCGCCCGGCGCGGGGAGCGGGTCGCCGTCGCCGAGTCGCTCACGGGGGGGATGCTCACGGCCGCGCTCGTGGACGTCCCGGGCGCCTCGGTGGTCGTGTCGGGGGGAGTGGTGGCCTACGCGACCGAGCTCAAGGGGGTCCTGCTGCATGTCGACGAGGCGCTGCTGGCCGAGCGCGGCGCGGTGGACGCCGAGGTCGCACGGCAGATGGCGCGCGGGGTGCGGGAGCAACTCGCGCTCGAGGGTCGACCGGCCGACTACGGGCTCGCGACGACGGGCGTGGCCGGACCCGATCCGCAGGACGGCCACCCGCCGGGAACCGTGTGGGTGGCGCTCGCGACCGCCGACGACGCGCAGGCATCCGGTCTGCTGATCGTCGGAGATCGGCCCGCCGTCCGCGAGGCGAGCGTCGAAGCCGCCTTGCAGCTCCTCGCCGCGCAACTGGGGATCGTTCCCTCGGAATAAATGGCGGTTTCGATCTCGTTACATGTGGTGACTTCACGGCGGGATCCAAGCGTGCAGGATTTAGAGTTTCTGCAACGACCAGGTAGCCTGGGCCACCCGGTCGGACCCGCAGGTCAGCAGGAGATGGAGGAACACCACATGGTTCTGGTTCGTCAGGAACTCGGCGATGTCCTCCGTGACTTCCGTCTTCAGAAGGCGATGACGCTGCGCCAGGTCGCGAGCCGCGCGAGTGTCGCTCTCGGCTACCTGAGCGAGGTGGAGCGCGGCCAGAAGGAGGCCAGCTCGGAGATCCTCGCCTCGGTCGCGGACGCTCTCGACACCCCGATCTCGGTGATCATGCGCGAGGTGGGCGACCGCCTCTCGGTGCTCGAGGGTCTCAGCACCGTCCCCGACACGCTGCCCGACGAGCTCGTGGCGGAGTTCGACGCGGATTTCGCCGTCCGCTAGTCGGTGAAGAACAGCGAATTCCGTCGCGCCGTCGACCAGGAGTTCGGTCCGGGGTTCGGTCGTGTCCTCGTGACCGAGACGGTCGTGCTCGAGCTCGGCAACCGCACGCCCGAGGCCGCGCTCACGGCGGGGGTTCCCGCCTCTGAGGTGTGGATCGCGCTGTGCCGCTCGCAGGACGTGCCGCGTGAGCGCTGGCACGGCGCGGGACTGCCGCAGCCTCGGAAGCACTGACGCTTTCGCGCGCGACACGCCGCGAGGTGTATCGAACATCGTTTCGATTCTGAGTAGTCTCCTCCACAGGATCCGTCGAAGAACATCGATCGACAGTTCCGCCCGTCGATCCGCAGCGATGTCGGACGGCGCGCGTAACGTCGCTCGCGTCCTCCCCCGGAGACGACAGCCCTGTCACGAGAGCGCGAACCCGGCAGCATCGGTTCACGCAGGGATGGCAGCCGATGGGCGCATGGAACACGACACAGAAGGAGACCGGGCAGATGCCTACCCCAGCAGACCGCGAGAAGGCCCTCGAGACCGCCCTCGCACAGATCGACCGCCAGTTCGGCAAGGGAACCGTCATGCGGCTCGGCAGCGACGAGCGCGCGCCCGTCGCCGTGATCCCCACCGGTTCCATCGCCCTCGACGTGGCCCTCGGCATCGGCGGGCTTCCCCGCGGCCGCATCGTCGAGATCTACGGCCCGGAGTCCTCCGGCAAGACCACGCTCACGCTTCACGCGATCGCCAACGCCCAGCGGGCAGGCGGCATCGCGGCCTTCATCGACGCGGAGCACGCGCTCGACCCCGACTACGCCAAGAAGCTCGGCGTCGACATCGACGCGCTCCTCGTCTCGCAGCCCGACACGGGTGAGCAGGCGCTCGAGATCGCCGACATGCTCGTGCGCTCCGGTTCGATCGATCTCATCGTCGTCGACTCCGTCGCGGCGCTCGTGCCCCGCGCCGAGATCGAGGGCGAGATGGGCGACAGCCACGTGGGTCTCCAGGCGCGCCTCATGTCGCAGGCGCTCCGCAAGCTCACGGGCGGTCTCAACCAGACCCAGACCACGATGATCTTCATCAACCAGCTGCGCGAGAAGATCGGCGTGTTCTTCGGAAGCCCCGAGACGACTGCCGGCGGCAAGGCGCTCAAGTTCTACGCCTCGGTGCGCCTCGACATCCGTCGGATCGAGACCCTCAAGGACGGCGCGGATGCCGTCGGCAACCGCACGCGCGTGAAGGTCGTCAAGAACAAGATGGCGCCGCCCTTCAAGCAGGCCGAGTTCGACATCCTCTACGGCGTCGGCATCTCGCGCGAGGGCAGCCTCATCGACTACGGCGTCGAGCACGAGATCGTGCGCAAGTCGGGTGCCTGGTACACCTACGACGGCGACCAGCTCGGCCAGGGCAAGGAGAACGCCCGCAACTTCCTGCTCGAGCACCCGGAGGTCGCCGAAGAGATCGAGCAGAAGATCCTCGCCAAGCTCGGCATCGGCGCCGCGGCCAAGGCCGCCCAGGCGCAGGCCTCGAACGTCGAGTCGCTCGAAGGCAAGCTGGCCGCTCGCAAGGCGTCGGGCGAGTAGCGGTCCGATGACCCGGATGGACGGCACCGAGGACCGGCTCGCACCGGTCAGCTACCTCTTCGGGAGCGCGTCTGACTCGGCAGACGAGCCGCGTTCCGAGTGCGACGAGATCGAGAGCTTGCTCGCGAACGGGCTCTCCGACGAACTCGCGCGCGCCGCCGAGGCGTCGCAGCGCGCCCTCGCGCGGCGCGCCCTCTCCCGCCGCGAGGTGGAGCGGGTGCTTCGCGACAAGGGGTTCAGCGAGGACGCCATCGGCACCGAGCTCGCCCGATTGAGCGCCTACGGTCTCGTCGACGACTCCGCACTCGCGCAGGACCTGGTGGCGTCGTTGCAAGAGCGCAAGGGTCTCGGCCGCACGGCGATCGCCGCGGAACTGGCCCGGCGCCTGCTCGTGCCGTCGGCGATCGCCTACGCACTCGAACTCGTGGACTCGGGCGACGAACTCGCCCGAGCCCGCGAGCTCGCCGGCAAGCGGGCCGGCCAACTGGGCGGGCTCGACCGGGACACCGCGGTGCGGCGGCTCAGCGGCTACCTCGCCCGCCGGGGCTACTCGGGAAGCACCGTGCGCGCCGCCGTCGAGCAGGCGCTCCCCGCGAGCTCGCCGCGCCCCGTCGTCCGCTTCCGCTGACCGCGCCGCCGAACCGCCGCGTCGACGGTGCGACGTAGACTGTCGGCACCATGACGCTGCTCGAGGTCGACCCGGCGCTCCGGGAGGAATCCGCCCCGCGTACCTACGAGGTGCGCACCTTCGGCTGCCAGATGAACGTGCACGACTCGGAGCGCCTGAGCGGCTCCCTCGAGGCGGCGGGCTACGTCCGCTCGACCGACGGGGACGCCGACATCGTGGTCATCAACACCTGTGCCGTGCGCGAGAACGCGGACAACAAGCTCTACGGCACCCTCGGGCACCTCGCCGACGCCAAGCGGCACCACGCGGGCATGCAGATCGCCGTCGGCGGCTGCCTCGCGCAGAAGGACAAGAACGTCATCCTCGAGAAGGCCCCCTGGGTCGACGTCGTCTTCGGCACCCACAACATGGGCTCGCTGCCGACCCTCCTGGAGCGCGCGCGCCACAACGGCGAGGCCCAGCTCGAGATCCTCGAGTCGCTCGAGGTGTTCCCCTCGACCCTCCCGAGCCGCCGCGAATCCACCCACTCCGGCTGGGTGTCGATCTCGGTCGGCTGCAACAACACCTGCACCTTCTGCATCGTGCCCTCGCTGCGCGGCAAGGAGAAGGATCGCCGCCCCGGCGACATCCTCGCCGAGATCGAGGCCCTCGTCGCCGACGGCGCCATCGAGGTGACCCTGCTCGGGCAGAACGTGAACTCCTACGGCGTCGAGTTCGGCGACCGCCTCGCCTTCGGCAAGCTCCTGCGCGCCGCCGGACAGATCGAGGGGCTCGAGCGCATCCGCTTCACGAGCCCCCATCCGGCGGCCTTCACCGACGACGTCATCGACGCGATGGCCGAGACCCCGAGCGTCATGCCGCAACTGCACATGCCGCTGCAGTCGGGCTCCGACCGGATGCTCAAGGCGATGCGCCGCTCGTACCGCTCCGAGAGATTCCTCGGCATCCTGGACCGGGTGCGTGAACGCATCCCGCACGCCGCGATCTCGACCGACATCATCGTCGGCTTCCCCGGCGAGACCGAGGAGGACTTCGCCGACACCCTGCGCGTCGTCGAGCAGGCCCGCTTCGCCTCGGCGTTCACCTTCCAGTACTCGATCCGTCCGGGAACGCCCGCGGCGACGATGCCCGACCAGCTGCCCAAGGCGGTCGTGCAGGAGCGCTACGAGCGCCTCATCGCGCTGCAGGAGCGCATCTCGGGCGAAGAGGCTCAGAAGCTCGTCGGCAGCCCGATCGAGGTGCTCGTCGCCACCGGTGAGGGGCGACGCGACGAGGAGACCCGGCGTATGTCGGGCCGTGCAGAGGACAACCGGCTCGTGCACTTCGACGTCCCCGAGGGGTCGGCTGTGCCCCGACCCGGCGACGTGGTGAGCGTGGTCGTGACCCGCGCCACGCCGCACTTCCTCATCGCCGCGCCCGAGGGTGCCGCCCTGCCGATTCGCCGCACCCGCGCCGGCGACGCGTGGGATCGCGCCGAGGCCGAGTCTTGCGCGGTGCCGACCCACGCGCCGACCACGGGCCGCGCCGTCCATCTCGGTCTGCCCGGGCTCCGCCCTCCGGTGTGAGCGCGCTCGTCGCGGTCGTCGGCGCGACCGGAACGGGCAAGACCGAGCTCTCGCTCGACCTCGCCGAGCGCCTCGCCGCATCCGGAACGCCCGCCGAGATCGTCAACGCGGATGCCATGCAGTTGTACCGCGGCATGGACATCGGCACCGCGAAGCTCGCCCCCGCCGATCGCCGCGGCATCCCCCACCACCTGTTCGACGTGCTCGACCCCATCGAGGAGGCGAGCGTCGCGCGCTACCAGCGGGAGGCGCGGGCGGTCGTCGACGACATCGCCGCCCGGGGTGCGGTGCCGATCCTCGTGGGGGGCAGCGGCTTGTACGTCTCGAGCGTCGTCTACGACTTCCGTTTTCCGGGCACCGACCCCGAAGTCCGCGCGCGACTCGAGACGGAGCTCGAGACCGCGGGCCCCGGCGGGCTGTATCGGCGATTGCGGGAACGCGACCCCGAGGCGGCCGCCGCCATCGGACCGCACAACGGGCGGCGCATCGTGCGCGCGCTCGAGGTGATCGAGCTCACGGGCGAGCCATTCGGATCCGGCCTGCCGTCCGAGGCCGCGCTGTGGCGGCCGACGATCACCGTCGGTCTCGAGCTCGAACGCGCCCGCCTCGTCCACGGGCTCGACGCGCGCGTGCGAGGGATGTGGGATGCCGGTCTGGTCGCCGAGGTGGCGCGGCTGCGCCCCGCCGGTCTCGGGGTGACCGCGAGTCGAGCGATCGGCTACGCCCAGGCGCTCGCGCAGCTCGACGGCGAGCTCGACGAGGCGGAGGCCATCGAACGCACCGCTGCGCTCACCCGCCGCTACGCCCGCCGCCAGGTGTCGTGGTTCCGTCGCTCTCCCGACACGGTGTGGTTGCCCGCCGACGACCCCGGGCGTGCCGACCGCGCGCACAGCGCCGTGCGATCCGCCGCCGCTAGGCTTCCCGGGTGAGCATCGAGATCGCCTTCACGAAGGGGCACGGCACGGGCAACGACTTCGTGCTGTTCGCCGATCCCGACGGCGAGATCGAGCTCGACGCCGCGCAGCTCGCGGCGCTCGCCGACCGCCGCTTCGGCGTCGGGGGAGACGGCGTCATCCGCGCCGTGCGCTCCGCACGGCTTGCCGAGGGGGCGGCGGCGCTCGCCGAGGACCCCGACGCCGAGTGGTTCATGGACTACCACAACGCCGACGGCAGCCCCGCGGAGATGTGCGGCAACGGCATCCGCGTGTACGGTGCGTTCCTGCTCGCCGAGGGGCTCCTCGAGCTGGGCGTGGGGGAGACGGTGCCGATCGGCACGCGGGGCGGGGTGCGCCTGCTCACCCGCACGGCCGACGGCTTCGAGGCCGACCTGGGCCCCTTCGTCATCGCCGGTGACGCCATGGTGTCGGCTCGTCGGCTCGACGTCGACCGGCCGGGGCTGGCCGTGGGCGTCGGCAACCCGCACGTGGTCGTGGCGCTCGCCGACGATGCCGAGCTCGACGCGCTCGACCTCTCGGACGCGCCTGTGGTGTCCCCGACGCCGCCGCATGGCGCCAACGTCGAGTTCGTGGTGCCCGCCGAACCGCTCGTTGCGGGGGGCGTGGGCCGCATCCGGATGCGTGTGCACGAGCGCGGCAGCGGCGAGACGCTGTCGTGCGGCACGGGGGCGGCGGCTGCGGCGCTGGCGACCCGGTCGTGGGCGGGCGACGGCGCACCGGACGCCTGGCGGGTGGAGGTGCCGGGCGGCGTCGTGGGCGTGCGCGTCGCCGAGACCGCCGACGGTCCGCACGTGCTCCTCAGCGGTCCCGCCGAGCTGGTCTTCGACGGCGCGCTGGAGCTCTGAGCGAAGGCCATTTCTGGATCGGTCCTAGATCCGGCTCTCGACAAGTCCTGCCGCGCGGCGGGCGTCTGCGGCCTCCGTGCGGCGTATCGTCCACGCCACGAGGGGGGTGAGGAGGCGGTCGGTTCCGCTGAGCGCGAGGTGCTTCTCGGTGACGAGTTCGCAGCTGTGCGCGTCGAACGGAAGGATGCGTCGGGTGCCGTGGGCGTCGACGCCTCCGATCACGCGCCACGCGAACCAGGCGCCCTCCTCGACGTCCTCCACGACGACATCGTTGCGGAGCTCGCGCCCGAGCACACGAAGCTGTTCGACGGCCCGGGCCCCCTCGCGAATCCGACCCGGGGGCGTCTGCTCCATCCGGCTCACACCGGCGCGCCACAGCGGGTCGTTCGCGTAGTCGGAGAGCACCGCCCATGCCGCCGCGGCGGGCGCATGGATGACGGCGCGACTGACGATGCGGATGTGTGACATGCCGCCTCTCTATAGTTTCTGAGAAAACTATATGCCGGAAGACTATTCTGGCACCATGGCGTCCCCTCCACCCGATTTCGCCGACCACGCCGTCGCCCAGTGGAGTCGCGAGCGGCCCGACCTCGACTTCGCGGCGATGGGACCGCTCGCCCGTTTCGCGCGGCTCGGGCTGATCGGCGGACGGCTCGTCGACGCGACATTCGCGCCGCATTCGCTGGATCGCGGTGAGTTCGATGTGCTCGCGAGCCTGCGCCGCAACGGCGCGCCCTACGAGCTGACGCCCTCGCGGCTCGCATCGGTGCTGCTCGTCTCGCGGGGAGGGATGACGAAGCGGATCGATCGCCTCGAGGCGCGTGGTCTGGTGCGGCGCATCGCGCGCCCCTCCGACCGACGGAGTCTGCTCATCACGCTCACCGACGACGGGCGGCGGCTCATCGACGAACTCGTTGCCGAGCACGTCGTGAACGAGTCGCGGCTGCTCGCTGTGCTGGACCCCGAAGAGCTTGCGGCCTTCGACGGCGTGCTGCGGAAGCTGCTGGCGGTGGCGGAAAGGGTTCCGACTCAGAGCGCGGGGACCACATCCAGCGGCTGAGTGAGCCCCGTGCCCGAGCGATGCCGCACGCGCAGCACGCGGAAGCCCTTGCTCGTGGCGGCCCGCACGACGGTGAAATCGGAGGGCAGTTCGCCCTGCAGCCAGCGCTGCAGCGAGTCGGATCCGAGGTTGCGCTGCACGACGAGCCAGGCGTCCGAGCCGAGGCTCAGGCGCGGCAGCCAGCGCGAGAGCATCGCGTGGAGCTCGTTCTTGCCGACCCGGATGGGCGGATTCGACCAGATGGTGCGGAACCGGACATCCTCCGGCACCTCGTCGGGCGTGCACACCCGGACGTTGTCGAGCCCGAGCGCCGCCGCGTTGCGGCGCACGAGGTCGAGTGCGCGCTCGTTGACGTCGACCGCCCAGACGGTCGCGCGCGGCGACTCCAGGGCGAGGCTCAGCGCGATGGGGCCCCAACCGCAGCCGAGGTCGAGGAAGTCGCCGCCGGGCGGCGGGGCGGGCGTGTGGGCGAGCAGCACCTGGGTGCCGACGTCGATCCGCTCGGGGCTGAAGATGCCGTTCGCGGTCGTCACCTCGACGTCGCGCCCGGCCAGACGCACGCCGAGGGTTCTGAGCACCGGTTCGCCGGAGGGCGAGCTCGTGAAGTAGTGCTCGGGTGGCATGCAGGCAACCTACCGAAAACGAGTGACTAGGGTTAACCGGATCATGAGCGAGAGCGTCGAACACCCCCGGGACGTCGTCGAGGACGAGGTCGCCCGCGACGCCGTCGAGCGTATCCTGGCCGCCGACGACGTCCATGCGGGCGTGCGCGCGTTCGGCGGACGGGCCGCCGCCCTGCAGGACGAGCGTACCGCGGACGGCGGCGAACGCGACGGCGAGCAGTTCGACCGCGAGGAGCGCGCGGCGCTGCGGCGCGTGGGCGGGCTCTCCACGGAGCTCGCCGACGTCACCGAGGTCGAGTACCGGCAGGTGCGCCTCGAGAATGTCGTGCTCATCGGCGTCTACACGCCGTCCGACACCCTGGAGGACGCCGAGAACTCGATGCGCGAGCTCGCCGCGCTCGCGGAGACGGCGGGCGCGGTCGTGCTCGACGGCCTCCTGCAGCGTCGACCGCATCCCGACCCCGCCACCTATCTGGGGCGCGGCAAGGTGCAGGAGCTCGCGGATGTCGTCGCCGCCCTCGGGGCCGACACGGTCGTGGCCGACACCGAGCTCGCCCCCAGCCAGCGTCGCGCCCTCGAGGACGCCGTGAAGGTCAAGGTCATCGACCGCACGGCCGTCATCCTCGACATCTTCAGTCAGCACGCGAAGTCCCGTGAGGGCAAGGCGCAGGTCGAGCTCGCCCAGCTGCAGTACCTGCTTCCCCGCCTGCGCGGCTGGGGCGAGTCGATGTCGCGCCAGGCCGGTGGTCAGGTGGGCGCGGGCAACGGCATGGGCTCCCGCGGTCCCGGTGAGACGAAGATCGAGCTCGACCGCCGCCGCATCCACTCCCGGATGGCGAGGCTGCGCACCCAGATCAAGGGTTTCGCTCCGGCGCGCGAGGCCAAGCGGGCCAACCGCGACCGCTACCAGGTGCCGTCGGTGGCGATCGCCGGCTACACGAACGCGGGCAAGTCGAGTCTGCTCAACCGCATCACCCGGGCGGGCGTGCTCGTGGAGAACACCCTCTTCGCGACCCTCGACCCGACGGTGCGCCGCAGCCGCACCCCCGATGGCCGCGTCTTCACGATCGCCGACACGGTGGGCTTCGTGCGCAACCTCCCGCACCAGCTCGTCGAGGCGTTCCGGTCGACGCTCGAGGAGGTGAGCGCCTCCGACCTCGTGCTGCATGTCGTCGACGGTTCGCACCCCGACCCGGCCTCCCAGATCGCGACCGTCCGCGACGTGCTCGGCGAGGCGGGCGCGCGTGACGTGCCCGAGCTCATCGTGTTCACGAAGTCCGACCTCATCGACGACGACCGGCGCATCCTGTTGCGCGGTCTCGAGGCCGACTCGGTGTTCGTGTCGGCGCGCACCGGCGAGGGCGTCGAGGAGCTCATCGAGGAGATCGGACGCCGGCTGCCCGAGCCGGAGGTGGAGCTCGAGGTGGTGATCCCGTACGACCGCGGCGACCTCGTCTCGTTCGCCCACGACCGGGCGCGGGTGCTCGAGACCAGCTACGACGAGGCGGGCACCCGCATCCGCGTGCAGGCGAGCGAGGCCGTCGCCCACCAGCTCGAGAGCGGTGCCGCCACGGGCGTCGTCCGCTCGTAACCGTCTGACACAGTGAGGCGCACCGGGTATCCTGGTGGGGCCGTGCTCCTGCCACGGCTGGAGCAACCGCCGAGCCCGGCATCTGCCCCGCGTGCTCGCGCGCCCGCGCGACGACGACGGAGGATGCGATGACCGAAACCGTGCGCGATGGCGCCCGGCCGACGTTCTCGTTCGAGCTGTTCCCGCCGCGCGACGCCGCTGCCGAGTCGGCCCTCGTGGGCAGCACGCTCCCGGCGCTCGTGGCGGCGGGGCCCGAGTTCATCTCGGTGACCTACGGGGCGAGCGGCTCCACCCGGGATGTCTCGCTCGACGTGCTGCGGCGCGTGCTCGAGACCGAGGTGCGGCCCATGGCGCACCTCACCTGCGTGGGCTCCTCCTACGCGGAGGCCAGCCGTCTCATCCGCGAGTTCCTGGACGCGGGCGTCACGAGCTTCCTCGCGTTGCGCGGCGACCCTCCCGCGGGCGTGGCCGAGAAGGATGTCTTCCTCGGCGACCTGGGCAGCGCCGGAGAGCTCGTGCAGCTCATCCATCGCGTGCAGGCCGAGCGCATGCCGTTCCGCCAGCTCGACGTGCCCGGTGTGCCGAGTGCGAAGCGCCTCGCCTCCGGCGAGAAGGTGACGATCGCCGTCGCGGCGTTCCCCAATGGGCACCCGCGGTCGCGGTCGCGCGCACAAGACCTCGACACCCTGCTCGCGAAACAGGCTGCGGGTGCGAACCTCGCCATCACGCAACTGTTCTTCGACGCGGACGACTACCTCGGTTTCGTGGACGCCGCGCGCGCGGCAGGTGTCACGATGCGGATCCTGCCGGGCATCATGCCGGTGCTGAGCGTGCCGCGCCTGCGTCGTATCCTCGAACTCACCGGGGAACGCGAGCCGACCGAGCTGCTGCGCGCGCTCGAGGCATCCGACGATCCGGCGGCGGTCGGCATCGAGCACGCCACCCGCCTCGCGTCGACGCTGCTCCAGGGCGGCGCCCCCGGCCTTCACCTCTACACCTTCAACCGACACGAAGCCCCGCTCGCGGTGCTCGCCGGCGTCGGGCTCCTCCCCATCCCCGAACCGATCGGAAACCCACTCGCATGACCGCACCATTCCCCACCGGCACGATCCTCGGCTACCCGCGCATCGGTCGCCGTCGTGAGCTGAAGCGCGCCGTGGAGGCGTACTGGGCCGGCCGCATCGACGCCGCCGAGCTCGAGGGCACCGCCGCCGAGCTGCGCCACGTGACCCGCGAGCGCCTCGTGTCGCTCGGCCTCGGACGCGACGACTCGTCGATCCCGGAGTCGTTCTCCTACTACGACCAGGTGCTCGACGCCGCCGTCACCGTGGGCGCCGTGCCGACCCGCTTCGCCGACCTCGTGGATGCCGACGGCGCCGTCGACCTCGCCGGCTACTTCACGATCGCGCGCGGCGAGGGCGACCGCGCCCCGCTCGAGATGACCAAGTGGTTCGACTCGAACTACCACTACCTGGTGCCCGAGATCGGGCCGGAGACCGAGTTCCGGCTCGCCGGCGACCGCCTGGTGCGCGAGGTCGAGGAGGCCGCCGCCGCGGGCTACGTGACCCGGCCCGTGATCGTCGGCCCGGTCACCTTCCTGCTGCTCGCCAAGCCGAGCGACGAGGCGCCCGCGGGCTTCGCACCGCTGTCGCGCCTCGAGGACCTGCTGCCCGTCTACCGGGAGCTGCTGGCACGCCTCGCCGCGGCCGGTGCCCAATGGGTGCAGCTCGACGAGCCGGCGCTCGTGAGCGAGTCGCTCGAGACCCCGCGTGGCGAGGTGCTCGCGGCCGCCCAGACCGCCTACGGCTCGCTCGGGGCGGGTCGCCCGCTCGGCATCCTCGTGGCGGCCCCGTACGGCTCGCTCGACGACGCCCTCCCCGTGCTCGAGCAGGCGCCCATCGACGCCATCGCGCTCGACCTCGTCAAGGGCGCCGTGCCGACCCGTCCGGCGACCGACAAGGTGCTCGTGGGCGGTGTCATCGACGGCCACAACATCTGGCGCGGCGACCTCGAGGCCGCGTTCGAGAAGCTCGGCAAGCTCGCCGCACTCACCCCCCAGGTCGCGGTCGCCACCTCGACCAACCTGTTCCACACCCCGCACGATGTCGCCGATGAGCCCGAGCTCTCCGCGCAGCTGAAGACCTGGCTCGCCTTCGCCGACCAGAAGGTCGGCCAGGTGGCGACGCTCGCCCGCGGCCTGCGCGAGGGCAAGACCGCCATCCAGGCCGAGCTGGACGCGGCCTCCGCAGCTCTCGAGGACCGCAGCACGGCCCCCGGTGTGCGCGACGGCGCGGTGCGCAGCCGCGTCGCCGGGCTCGACGCCTCGGCGTTCTCGCGCGGCGACTACGCGACCCGCCGTGCGGAGCAGGATGTCGCGCTGCGCCTGCCCCCGCTGCCGACCACCACGATCGGCTCGTTCCCGCAGACCGGCGACATCCGCCGAGAGCGCGCCCGCCAGGCGAAGGGCGAGATCACCGAGGCGGAGTACGAGGAGTTCCTCAAGCTCCAGATCCGCGACGTTGTGGCGCTGCAGGAGCGCATCGGCCTCGACGTCCTCGTGCACGGCGAGCCCGAGCGCAACGACATGGTGCAGTACTTCGCCGAGAACCTCGACGGCTTCGCGGTCACCCAGAACGGCTGGGTGCAGTCCTACGGTTCGCGCGCCACGCGCCCCTCGATCCTGTGGGGCGACGTGTCGCGCCCGGCGCCCATCACGGTGCGCTGGTCGACCTTCACCCAGTCGCTCACCGACAAGCCCGTCAAGGGCATGCTCACCGGGCCGGTCACGATCCTCGCCTGGTCGTTCGTGCGCGACGACCAGCCGCTCGCCGACACCGCCTACCAGGTGGCGCTCGCCCTGCGCGACGAGATCGCCGACCTCGAGGCGGCCGGCATCGGCGTCATCCAGGTCGACGAGCCCGCACTGCGCGAGCTGCTGCCGCTCAAGAAGCGCGACCAGGCGGCGTACCTCGACTGGTCGGTCAACTCGTTCAAGCTCGCCACGAGCGGCGTCAAGAACCGCACCCAGATCCACACGCACCTGTGCTATTCGGAGTTCGGCGTCGTCCTCGACGCGATCGACGGGCTGGATGCCGACGTCACCTCGATCGAGGCGGCTCGCAGTCGCATGGAGGTCGTTCCGGAGCTCGAGCGCAGCGGCTTCGGCCGCGGCATCGGGCCGGGCGTCTACGACATCCACTCGCCGCGCGTCCCCAGCGTCGAGGAGGTGCAGGAGCTCATCGGCACCGCCCTGTCGTCCATCCCGGAGCGCCAGCTGTGGATCAACCCGGACTGCGGCCTCAAGACCCGCGGCTACGACGAGACGGTCGCCTCGCTCGAGAACATCCTGAGCGCCACCCGGGAGGCCCGCGCCGCACTCGGCGCCTGATCCCCGACGCGGCTCACAGCGAGGGTGGGGCATCCGTTCAGCCGGGCGCCCTACCCTCGTGCCGTGCAGCTGGCAGTTCACGTGCGCGGGTCCGGAGACCGCACCGCGGTTCTCATCCACGGGATCATGTCCGATCACCGCGCCTGGACGCGGGTGAGCGACGAACTCGTCGACGGCGGCTTCCGGGTGCTCGCGGTCGATCTCGCGGGGCACGGGGCGAGCCCGCGTTCTCGGCGCTACACCCCCCGCGGGTGGGCGGACGACGTGGTCGAGACCCTCGATCCCTTGCTCGACGGCCCGCCCGAGCTCGTCATGGGGCATTCGCTCGGCGGACTCGTCGCCTCCCTCGCGGCGGATCGGCTCGCGCCGCGCGCCGCGATCTATGTGGATCCCGCGTTCGCGTTCCCGAAGGGCATCCGCGGGGCGCTGTTCAAGCTGGCCTTCGCGCTCGCGCCCCGACCGCGACGTTCGGCGCTCGTGCGGTGGAATCCGCGCTGGAGCCCTGAAGACGTCGACAACGAGCTCGCGGCGCTGCGTGAGTGGGACAAGCGCACCATCCTGGGCTTCGCCGATTCACGTCCCGTCGTGCCGCCGCTGCGACTCGTCGCGCCGAGCCTCGTCGTGCTCGCCGAGCGGAGCCTGCTCATGACGGATGCGGCGGTGCGCGCGCTGCGCGGGCTCGGCATGACCGTCGAGACGGTCGCCGGCTCCGGCCACAACGTCTTCCGCGACGATCTGCCGGGCTTCATGCGCGTCGTCGGGGAGTGGCTGCAGCGCCAGGGCGTCGCAACCCGCTGAGTGGTGCGGTTTCGGCTGGATGGCGCGGCTTCGCCGGTGCCATCCAGCCGAAACCGCACCACTCGTCGCTAGACCGAGCGCAGCACCGCCACGACCTTGCCGAGCACCTCGGCGTTGTCGCCCAGGATCGGCTCGAAGGCCGTATTGCGCGGCAGCAGCCAGGTGTGACCGTCGCGCTGACGGAACACCTTGACGGTCGCCTCGCCGTCGAGCATGGCTGCGACGATCTCGCCGTTCTCGGCGGTGTGCTGCTCACGCACGACCACCCAGTCGCCGTCGCAGATCGCGGCGTCGATCATCGACTCGCCCGAGACCTTGAGCATGAACAGCTCGCCCTTGCCGACGAGCTGGCGGGGGAGCGGGAAGATCTCCTCCACCTGCTGCTCGGCCGTGATGGGCACGCCCGCGGCGATGCGCCCCACGAGCGGCACCATCGCCGCATCGCCGACCGGAGCGCTCGGGGAGTCGTCGACGGCGGTGGGCACGTCGATGAGCACTTCGAGCGCGCGAGGGCGGTTGGGGTCGCGGCGGAGGTATCCGGCCAGCTCGAGCTGGTTGAGCTGGTGGGTCACGCTCGAGAGCGAGGCGAGGCCCACCGCGTCACCGATCTCGCGCATGCTCGGCGGATAGCCGCGACGGGAGACGGAGCGCTGGATCACCTCGAGGATCGCGAGCTGCTTCTCGCTGAGGCTCTTGCGCCTTCGCGTGGCGGGACGCTCGTCGAGGGGCTGGATGTCGCTCATGTCGTCTCCCGGAGGCCGATGTCGGTGGTTGGTGATCGGATGCATCCCGTCGATCGAAACTGTATCCGCTTCGGCGGGTGCAGACAAACATCCGTTCGAGTGTGTCGCGAGATCCGTCCCGCCTCGCAGCGGGATTCACGGGGTTCCGGAAGTTCCACTTGAACAAACGTTCGATCGAAGATAGATTCGGAACACAGCTTCGCATCCGGCCTCCCGGCC